>DATAOD010000293.1:0-48193 GCA_036265975.1 Candidatus Limnocylindria bacterium | reverse complement strand
TCGGAGATCGAGACCAACGGCGTCTCGCGGAACTCCTGGAACAGCGGGATCAGCTCGGGCAGGTCCATGCGTCCGTGCATCGTCGTCAGCCCCGGCGTCAAGGTGGTGCGGAGCATCGGGTACTGCAGGTGATCCAGGTGGAAGTGGAGGACGTCGAACTCGTGCGCCTGGCGCGCGACGTTCTCGATCAGCACGATGCTGAATGGCAGCGGGTCGAGCTGGCTCGGCGAGAGCCGCAGGGCGCGTGGCGTGATCGGCACGAGCGTGGCGCTGGTGGACGAGTCGCCGCTGGCAAACAGGGTGACGTCATGGCCCTGGCGCACCAGCTCCTCGGTGAGCCAGGACACGATTCGCTCGGTGCCCCCATACAGCTGTGGCGGCACGCTCTCGATGAGCGGTGCCACCTGGGCGATCTTCATTGGCTTCCCCCTGGCGGTGGAAGGGACGCGGCTTGATCCCCCGCACCGCCGTATCGCAACCAGCGTGCCAACCTACCGGCACCGGCCCGTCCACGATCCCGTGGTAGCCTTCGCCCGGCTGCGCCACCCACCCATCGAGGGAGCTGCATTGCCTGACATTCCGATCCAGCGCGCGCGCCTCGACAACGGACTGCGCGTGACCTTATCGCCCGATGACAGCGCCCCAATTGTGGCGGTGAACTTATGGTACGACGTGGGCAGCAAGCACGAGAAGCCGGGACGCACAGGCTTCGCGCACCTGTTCGAGCACATGATGTTCCAGGGCTCGAAGCACGTGGAAAAGGGGGAGCACTTCGCCCACATCCAGGCCGTGGGCGGCACGCTCAACGCGTCCACCTGGCTGGATCGCACCAACTATTTCGAGACCGTGCCCAGCCACGAGCTGGAGCTGTGCCTGTGGCTTGAGTCGGATCGGCTGGCCAGCTTGCTGCCGGCAATGACCCAGGAGAAGCTCGATAACCAGCGCGAGGTGGTCAAGAACGAGCGGCGCTGGTCCGTCGACAACCAGCCGTATGGCACCTGGGACGAGCGGATCCAGGCCAGCCTCTTCCCGGAGGGCCACACCTATCACCACTCGACCATCGGGTCCATGGAGGATCTCGACGCCGCGTCGCTCGACGATGTCCGCGAATTCTTCGCGACTTACTACGCGCCCAACAACGCGGTGTTGAGCGTGGCAGGCGACTTCGAGCCCGATGCGGCGCTGGCCATGATCGACCGCCACTTCGGGTCGATCCCGGCCAACCCGGCCCTCCCGCCGCCGCCCGACATGCGCATCGATCCGCATATCGGCCGTGAGCTGCGCGAAGAGGTTCCGGACCGCGTGCCGCTCCCCCGGGTGTATCTCGCCTTTCGCATGCCGGTGTTCGGGACCGATGCATTCGAGGACCTCACGGTCGCCTCCGACCTGCTCGGCACGGGCCGCGCATCGCGCCTGTACCGCACCCTGATCCGCGAGCGGCAGCTGGCCCAGGATGTGAGCGTCTTCCCATTCCCGATCGTCGGTGGCGCATCGATGTTCGCCGTGTGGGCGACCGCCCGGCCCGGCGTCGGCCCCGACCAGCTCGAGGCTGCGTTGCTGGACGAGATCGATCGGCTGGCGACCGCCGGACCGGGAGACGCGGAGCTGACGCGCGTGCGCAACCTGCATGCCGCCGCCGTCGAGTCGAGCTTGGAGCGCATCAGCGAACGCGCCGATCGCCTGTCCATGTACGCCTGTCTCTTCGACCAGCCCGAACGCATCAACACGGAACGGAGCCGTTACTGGGCGGTGGACGGGGACCGCGTGCGCACCGCCATGAACGACACACTGCGAGAGGACAATCGACTGGTGCTGACCTACGTCCCGGCCGAGGCCCCAGACAGCCGGCAGGCCGCCTGATGCCCGCCACCATGAACCCGATGCGTCCCGCTCCGGGCGCGCCTCGCCCGTATCACTTCCCGGACTTCGTGCGTCGCGAGCTGCCCAACGGCCTGACGGTCTGGGTGGTCGAGGTGCCTGGCGCCGCGGTCGTCAACGTGCACCTGCTTGTCGATGCCGGCGCGGCCGCCGAAGACGAGGCCCATGGCGGCGTGGCGGCGCTGACCGCCCAGCTGCTGGTCACCGGCACCGCCCGCCTGGACGCTTCCGCCTTTGCCGAGGCGACCGAGATGCTGGGCATCGAGGTCAGCAGCGAATCCAGCTGGGACTCGGCGCGGGCGGCATTCCAGTCGCTGCCGCAGCACATGACGCCCGGACTCGCGCTGCTGGCCGAGATGGTCCTGCAGCCGCGCTTCGATCCCGGCGAGTTCGAGCGGCTCAAGGCGGAGCGGCTGGCCGACATCCTCCAGGCCAGGGCCGATCCGGGACGCCTGGCCGACGAGATGTTCCTGCGCCACCTGTACGACGCCGGCACCCCGTACCGGCGTCTCTCCGCCGGGACGCCGGAGAGCGTGGAGTCGATTGGCCTGGAGGACGTGCGCGCCCATCACGAGGTGCATTGGCGCCCCTCCAACGCTCATCTCATCGTGGCGGGGCCGGCGGATCCCGAGGAGGTGTTCGCCGCGGCCACGGAGCACCTCGGCGCATGGCAGGGCTCCGGCCCGGGGCATCGGACCTTCGAGCCGCGCGCCTCCGGTGGACGGCGGATCGTGCTGGTGGACCGACCGGGATCCGTGCAGAGCGAGCTGAGGGTCGGGCAGCTCGGCATTGACCGCCGCTCGCCGCGCTACTTTCCGGCCATGGTCCTTGGAGCAATGCTGGGCGGCGTGTTCGGTTCGCGCCTGAACCTGCGGCTGCGTGAGGAGCTTGGCTACACGTACGGAGCGCGTGCCGGCTTCGATCCGCGGCGCGCCACCGGCCCGTTCAGCGCCGCCGCCGCCGTCCAGACCGAGGTCACCGCCGACGCCCTGCGCGAGATGGTCGGCCTGCTGAGCACGGTCCGTGACGCCGCGCCGGATGACACCGAGCTCCACGAGGTCCGGGACTACCTCGTCGGCGTGTTCCCGCTTCGTTTCGAGACCACCGGCGGGGTGGCGGTCGCCATCGAGCCGCTGGCGGTGTACGGGCTGCCCGACGACTGGTGGCAGGTGTATCGGGCCAGGCTGGAAGGCGTGGGAGCCGATGATGTCCTGGCTGCCGCGCGCGACCTGCTTCGCCCGGACGACTACCTGATGCTCGTGGTCGGCGACGCGGACAAGGTGCGCGCCGAACTGGAGGCAACGGGGCTGGCGGCGCTCGAGGACGCGCCCGGCGAATAGGGCGCGGCGTTCAGCCGGCGCCGAGGGCGCCGAGCAGCCGATCGTTCTCCTCGGCTGATCGCGCGGTGATCCGCAGCCAGCCGGCCAGCGGCCCAGCCGGATATTCGCGGACTGCGAGGCCTTGCCGCAGCAGCCGCGCCGCGATGCTCGGCCCGTCAGGCGGCCGGACCAGCAGGAAGTTGGCATGCGACGGGAGCACGCGCCAGCCGAGACGCTCGAGGGCGGTGGCCAGCCGCTCGCGCTGGGCGACGATCAGCGCCAGCCGCTCGCGCGCCGTTTGCGGATCGGACAGCGCGCCCAGCGCCGCGGCCTCGCTTGGCCCGCCGATGGCGAGCGGCAGCCGCGCGGCCTCGAAGCGCGCAGCCATCAGCTCAGGCACCAGCAGGTAGCCGACGCGCGCACCTGCCAGGCCGTATGCCTTGGCCAGCGAGCGCAGGATCACCAGGTTCGGGTGACGCTCCTGGATGGGCAGCAGGCTCCATGACTCCGGCGCCGTGCCGGCCCCCACTTCGGCGAGCTCCTGGTACACGGTGTCGACGACGACCACCGCGTCCAGCCCATCGACCAGCCGCTCCACGTCCTTCATGGAATAGGCATCACCGGTCGGGTTGTTCGGCGAGCAGAGCCATACCAGGCGGCTGCCGCTTTCCTCCGCGGCGGCGCGGATGCTGGCGACGTCCTGGTGCTGCGCGGGATCGTCGCGTGGCACCTCGACCACCCGCGCGCCGGCGAGCAGCGCCTCGACCGCGAACATCGCGAAGGTGGGCGTGGGAATCGTGACGGCGTCGCCGTCGGTCACGACCATGCCGGTCACCAGACGGATGAGCTCATCTGCACCCGCGCCCGGTATGATCCGATGCGGCGAGGCGCCGGTCAGGCGCCCGATGGCGTCCCGCAGGGCCTGATAGGACTGGTCCCCATACTCCACGATCCGCCGCGCGTCGTAGGCAGCCAGCGCGCGTTCGACGGCTGGCAGCGGGCCGCCGCCCAGGGTGTTCATGTCGAAGCGAACGAGCTCCTCGAGCCGGATGCCCAGCTGGGCGGCCAGCGCCTCGTCGGAGGGCTCCATCGGGTACGGCTCGACGCCATCGCTCTGCCGTAGGAGGCCGGCCCGCGCTCGGTCGCTCACGCCTGCTCCACGATGGGTCGGACCGCATCATCATCGCCTGCCGCGATCCCATTGGTGGCCGATGCGCGCGGCCAGCGCAGGACCAGTGAGGCCCGCGGCTGGCGCTCTTCGAGCTGGACACTGCCGCCCTGGGCGCGCATGGCGGCATTGACCAGGAACAGCCCCAGGCCAAGACCCCGACCAGAGCTGACGCGCTCCCTGAACAGCTCCTCCGGCAGGTCGTCGGGGAAGCCAGGCCCGCCGTCCCGCACGCGAACCAGCGGAACGCCGTCCGTCACGATCTCGACGTCGAGCGGCGCATCGGCCTCCGAGTACCGGTCGGCGTTGGTGAGCAGGTTGGTGATGGCCTGCTCGGTCAGCGGGCGATCGCCCATTACCGGCGACTTGCCACCGCGCCTCACCCGCACCTCGCGCTCGCTGCCCCGCGCGCGGAGTCGCTCGATGGCCGCATCCACCGCGTCGGCCAGCTGGAAGGGCTCGCTGATGGCCTCCAGGCCGCCGGCCTCCGCCCGCGAGAAGAGCTCAAGGCGCTCCAGGATGCCGATGGCGGCATCCACCGATTCCAGCGCCCGTTCGCTGTGGGTCGTGGACGCGGTCGTGGCGCGCGCGGCGAGCTCCATGCGCGCCTTGGCCACGGCCAGGGGGTTGCGCAGCTCGTGCGCCACGAAGCTGGCGAAGCGCGACAGCCGCCTCCGCTCGTCCACCTCCTTGCCGACGTCGCGAAGCATGAGTACCGATCCCCCTCCCGGGATGGGGGTGCCCTCCACGTCCACCAGCAGATCGCGCCCGGACATCGGCAGGCGCACCAGCATCCGGCCGCGGAACGCCTCGCGCGCCGCCCGCAGCTGCGGCCATTCGGCACGGGCCAGGGCCTTTCCGCGCTCGTCGCGCGGCTCGGAGTTGTGCGCCCATTGCCCGATGGGTCGATCGAAGAAGCTGCGCCCGAATACGCGCAGGGCGGCGCGGTTGCCGTAGATCCCCCGCGCGTCGGCGTCGTACACGATCAGCGGCTCGGGGATCGCCTCCGCCACCTCCTGCAGGCGGCTGCGCTCCCGGCGCGCCTCCTCCAGGGCCGCATTCAGCTCGCGACGAGCCTCGTCGCCGCGCTGCCGGTCGCTGATGGCCTGCTGCTCCGCGACAATGCTGGC
Source organism: Candidatus Limnocylindria bacterium (assembly GCA_036265975.1). Taxonomy (GTDB): domain Bacteria; phylum Chloroflexota; class Limnocylindria; order QHBO01; family QHBO01; genus DASSCW01. The sequence goes on along the minus strand of DATAOD010000293.1, from coordinate 42,698 downwards.
ATCGTGGTCGCGCCGCGCCGCTGCCTGCCGGCGCTCTCCCCGGACCGCCAGCGCAATCACGATGGGCGAGCCCACCGCGAAGGCGACGAGCCGCACCAGCTCGGCCTGGGTGATGAGCCGATTGGCCTCGGGCAGGGTGAAGGCCGCCAGCACCACCCCGGCCGCCGCGTAGGACGCGATGGCAGCCGCGGATCCAAGCGTCAGCCCGGCCAGCGAAACGGCCAGGACCACCAGCACCGCGTAGGCGGCCCTCTGGCCACCTGCCTCCGCCAGCCACACTGATAGCCCGGCAACGACCGCGCCGATCACCGCGCCGGCAAGGACCCGCCACAGCTGCCGAAGCGTGAACACGGCGGCCAAGCCTAGCGGGTCAGGCGCGCGCCAGCGCAGCCGGCGGTTCGCTGACGGTTCCCGCCTCGCGCGCCCGGCGGGCGGCCACCCGCGCCCGCGCGACGGCCAACCGCCGGCGGGCGGCGCCGATGCGACGGACCGGATCCCCGCCGATCCGTCGGCGATCCAGCGCCTCCGGATGATCACCGCGGGCAAGCGCCGCCAGCAGCCCAGAGGCGCGGTCGAGCTGGCCAGCCTCGGTCAGCAGCTGGACCAGGCTGAACCAGCGGGCAGGCTCCGTGATCGGCTCATCGGCGGTGCGTTCCACCAGCTCGGCGGCCCGCCCCAGGTGGCCGGCTCGCCGCAGGGCCACCACGGCCGCGCGGACGTCCTGGAAGCTCGGCGCCAGGCCCATCGCCTCCAGGTAGTTCAGCAGCAGCTCGGCGGCCTCGGCGCGATCGGCGACGCTGCCGTGCCGGACTCGCCGCTCGCGAAACTCCCCGAGCAGCGTGCGCAGCTCGCGGTCCACCCAGCGTCGCTGGGCAGAGCCTTCGGGCCAGCGCTCGGCCACCTGGCGCAGGAAGCCGATGCCGCGCAGGAACATGCCGGTCGACACGTACGCCGCCTTCAGGTCGACCCGTACCAGGGTGTCGTAGCTGGCGTCGAGCTCCACCAGCCGCTCGGTGGCCCCGATCCAGTCGTCGATGCTCCCGCGTTCGCGGTAGTAGCTCGCCGCGTAGCGCAGCCAGTACCGCTCGTCGTGCGAGCGCCAATCCTCGTTGGCGACGTGGTTGGCCACGATCCAAGCGTTCTGGGCTGACGGCCCCGCCATGAAGACCTCCGCCGGAACGCGGAACCCGGCCACGTTGCGCCATTGCGGCTGGTGCCAGCGGCTCGGACGTTCTGGCCGCAGCTGCCCGCGGCGAACGCGCGCAACCGGGGATGGCGTCTCGTCCGCCTCGAGCGGCCAATCGAGCGTCTCGGCGCTACCGCGTTCCAGGGCGTGGTCGTAGTGCAGCCGCCGCAGCGGATCGCGCAGCTCGCGCCAGGCGCGGTTCAGGACGGCGGTGCGTCGTGTGGCCAGGCCGCTCGTGGCGGCGCGGTCGGGATGATGGCGCAGCACGGCCTCGCGGAACGCCATGCGCAGCTCGGCGGCGGTGGCCGAGGGCTCGGCGCCGAGCACCGCGTAGTAGTCGCGCTCTTCGGTTCGCGGTTCGCTGGCAGCAGCCATCCGGCGAGGATACGACGAGCCAGCCGCACACCGCCACGGTCAGCGCACCCGGTATGCTGCGGAACACGATGCCAGCCAGCTCGCCCACCCCAGCCCCGCGCGCCGGCCACCTGCTCATCATCGGCGGCGCGGAGGACAAGCTCCGCCAGCGCCAGATCCTCTCGCGCTTCGTCTCGCTCGCCGGCGGCGCCGACGGCCGGGTCGCCGTGATCTCCACGGCATCATCACTGGGCGACGAGGCCACCGAGCTGTACGAGTCGCTGTTCCATGGCCTGGGGATCCCCGACGTGCGCGGCCTGCGGCCACTGACGCGCGAGGACGCCAACCAGCCCGATGCGATCGCAGCCGTCAACGACGCGACCGGCATCTTCATGACCGGTGGCAACCAGCTTCGGCTCTCCTCGGTGATCGGCGGGACCGGGCTGGGGCGCGCGATCACCGATCGCCACCGCCACGGAGCAATCGTGGCGGGCACCAGTGCCGGCGCCTCCGCCATCAGCACGTTCATGGTCGCCTTTGGGACCAGCGGCACCACGCCGAAGCAGCGCATGACCCAGATGAGCGCGGGCCTGGGGCTGCTGCCCGGCGTGATCATCGATCAGCATTTCGAGCAGCGGAACCGCATCGGTCGGCTTCTGGCGCTCGTTGCCCAGTCGCCGGCCCTGTTGGGCATCGGCATCGACGAAGACACGGCCGCGCTGGTCAGCCCGGCGGGCGTCATGGAAGTGCTCGGCAAGGGCTCGGTCACGATCCTCGATCCCGCTCGCCTGCAGACCGACGCGTACGAGGTCAAGCGCCACAAGCCGATCATGGTCAGCGGGGTGATGCTCCATTCGTTGCCATCGGGCTATCGGTTCGACCTCCGCAAGCGCCGCCTTCTGGCGCCGCTGCGCCCGGTCTCCGCCACCGACCGCGAACTGGCGCGGCTGGAGAGCGCCTCGAACGTCACCCGCCGGCTGATCCGGCGCATCGCCGCCGAGGGGGCCGATGACAAGGCACCTGACCGTGCCCGCCGTCGCGCCGTGCGGGCTCGCCGCCTCGAGGAGGAGGCCAGCGAGTGACCACCGCCCGCGCAAAGACCGTCATCTCCCCGCAGGCGGTGGCCAAGGCGCGCAAGACGGCCGCGCGACGCAGCAAGCTGAAACCGGCGCCTGAGCTGCGCATTTTGGAGACCCGCGTCTTCCGCGGGCCGAATTACTGGAGCTACGAGCCCGCCATCAAGCTGCTGGTGGACCTTGGGGTGCTGGAGCAGTTTCCCTCGAACACGATCCCCGGCTTCGTGGAGGGTCTGCTGGAGATGGTGCCGGACGTCGCGGTGCACTCGTGCGGCACCGGCAAGGCCGGCGGCTTCGAGAAGCGGCTCGGCGAGGGGACCTGGCTGGGGCACGTGGCGGAGCACGTTGCGCTGCAGCTCCAGCGCGACGCCGGGACGGAGGTGGGCCGCGGCAAGACCCGCAGCGCCGGCGAGCCGGGGCGCTACCACGTCGTCTACTCGTTCGGCGAGGAGAGCGTCGGGGTCGCCGCCGGGCGCTTGGCCGTGCGCCTGGTCAACCACCTCGTCGAGGCAGAGACCGACTTCGACTTCCGCGCCGAGTTCGAGAAGCTGGTGCTGCTGGCCGAGCGCGCCGCCTTCGGCCCCTCCACCCAGGCCATCCTGGACGAGGCGGCGCTGCGTGACATTCCCTTCATCCGCCTGAACGAGCAGTCGCTGGTCCAGCTGGGGCACGGCGTCCACCAGCAACGCATCCGAGCCACCATGACCAGCCAGACAGGGTCGCTGGGCGTGGACATCGCGTCGGACAAGAAGCTCACCAACAAGCTGCTGGCCGCCACCGGCGTGCCGGTGCCGCGCTCCGAGGTGGTGCGCAACGTGGAGGAGGCATCAGCTGCGGCAGCCACAATCGGCTACCCCGTCGCCATCAAGCCGCTCGACGGCAACCACGGACGGGGCGTCATGCTCAACCTGGCCGATGACGACGCAGTGCGGGCCGGCTATGAAGCCGCACGCGCGGAGTCGCGCCACGGTGGGGTCGTGGTGGAGTCCTACCTGACCGGCAACGACTACCGCTGCCTGGTGATCGGCGGCGTCCTGCGCGCGGTGGCGCAGCGGGTGCCGGCGCACGTCGTGGGCGACGGCGAGCACACGGTCACGCAGCTCGTCGAGGAGACGAACCAGGATCCGCGCCGCGGCATTGGCCACGAGAAGGTGCTGACCCGCATCAAGGTCGACGACGAATCGATCACCTACGCCCGGGAGCAGGGCTTCGAGATGACCGACGTACCGCCGCGCGGCGTGCGCGTCTTCCTCAAGCGCACCGGCAACATGAGCACCGGCGGCATCAGCATCGACCGGACGGAGGAGGCGCATCCGGACAACGTGGAGATCGCCGAGCTGGCGGGCCGCGTAGTCGGCCTGGACATCGCCGGCATCGACTTCATCTGCCCGGACATCAGCGTCCCTGTGCGCGAGACCGGTGGCGGCATCGTCGAGGTCAACGCGGCGCCTGGCTTCCGGATGCACACGCACCCCACCGAGGGCGAGGCGCAGTACGTCGCCAAGCCGGTGATCGACAGCCTCTTCCCGCCGGGAGTGCCGTCGCGCATCCCGATCGTGGCAGTGACTGGCTCGAACGGCAAGACGACCACAGCCCGGATGATCACCCACATCATGAAGGGGATGGGCCGCAAGGTCGGCATGACCTCCACCGACGGCATATTCGTCGACGGGCGGCTGGTGCGGAAGGGCGATATGTCCGGCCCCCGATCGGCCTCGACCGTGCTCCAGAACCCGACCGTCGACTTCGCCGTGTTCGAGGTGGCGCGCGGCGGCATCCTGCGCGAGGGGCTCGGCTACCAGCGCAACGACGTGGCGGTGGTCCTCAACGTGACCGGCGACCACCTTGGGCTGGGCGGCATCACCTCCATCCGCCAGCTTGCCAACGTGAAGCAGGTCGTGGTCGAGGCCGTTCCGCGCGATGGCACTGCCGTCCTCAACGCCGATGACGCCCTGGTGGCCGGCATGGCGCGCCACTGCTCGGGGTCCGTCATCTACTTCAGCCTCGACCCGGAGAACGAGCTCATCAAGCGGCAGGCGTCGCGCGGCCGCCGCGCCGTGACGCTCGAACCGGGACGCAACGGCGAGATGATCGTGCTGCGACAGGGTCGCAAGTCGATGCCGCTGGTCTGGACCCACCTGCTGCCGGCCACCTTCGAGGGACGCGCGCGGATGAACGTGCAGAACTCGCTCGCCGCCACCGCGGCGGCCTGGGCGGCGGGCGCGCACCTGCACGACATTCGGCAGGGCCTGCGCACGTTCACCACCAGCTATTTCATGGCGCCCGGCCGCCTGAACATGTTCGAGCTGGACGGATATCGCGTCATCGTCGACTACGCCCACAACCCGCCGGCCGTGCGCTCCCTGGGCGAGTTCGTGAATTCGCTGGCCGAGCCGACCGCCGAGGGGCGGCGTCCGCTGGTCACCGGGCGACGGATCGGGGTGATCGCCACCGCCGGAGACCGCCGCGACGAGGACATCATGGAGCTGGGTCGGACAGCGGCGCGGTTCTTCGACAGCGTGGTGATTCGGGAGGATGCCAACAACCGGGGCCGGCCGCGAGGCCAGACGGCGGAGCTCATCGAGAAGGGGCTGCGGCAGGCCATGCAAGAGGACGGCCGCACCCAGGAGGTGGAGACGATCCTGGACGAGCTGGAGGCCACCCGCCACGCCCTGGACATGGGAGCCGATGGCGACGTGATCGTCGTCTGCGTCGACCATCCCAACGAGGTGTGGAAGGAGCTGCAACGGCGCCAGCACGGCGGCGGCACCGGTGGCGCGACCACCATGGCCGCCGTGACCATGCTCACCGAGGATGGCGAGATGGAGGTCGAAGCCTAGCTGTTCTCAGCCACTCGCCGATGCCGCAGCGGCGGCGAGACGCTCGCGCAGCAGCTCGGCGGTGACCGGCACGAATCCGGCGTCCCGCAGCCAATCGCCAATCTCCGCGCGCTCGACGTGGGTCATGCATGCCACGACGTCGCCGCTCTCCGAGCGCTTGACCAGCGCCTGCAGCGACGCCAGCTCGGTCGGGTACTCGCGCACCTTACCGCGATAGCCGCCGTCCGCGACGCCCGCACGCAGGAGTGCATTCATCTCGGCCAGCTCCCGGCCCCGCAGGTAGTGGCGCTTCTCACAGATCACCACGTCATCGGCCCCGCGACCCGCGAGCTGGCCGAGGTTGCGCAGGATCTCGTCGGTGCGGTCGCCTGCCGTGCCGATGGCGATCCGAAGCTTGCCCTGATCGACCAGCCGCCGAGCCACGACGATCAGCCCGCGCAGCCCGGCCTCGTTATGCGCGAAATCGATGAGGACCAGCACTCCGCCCCGTTCGTACAGGTTCAGGCGGCCTGGGTTCGTGCCGGCGTCCAGCGTGAAGGAGCGCAGCCCGGCCGCGATCCGGCGGCTGCCGATGCCCACGCCGTCCGCCGCCGCCGCCGCCGCCAAGGCGTTCGCCAGGTTGTAATCGGACACTCCGCCGAAGGTGACCGGCACTTCGTCCACGCTCGCCAGCCGCCGGGCTGGCCCGTTGGCCCGCAGGAGGACCATGGCGCCATCGCGCACCACCGCCGCGCGACCTCCGCGCGCCAGGGCCTCCGCCACGGCCGGGCTGCCCGGATCGAGGCTGAACGCGTACCACCCGGCGCGGGTGCTGCTACGCATGGCCCACACCCGTTCATCATCGGCATTCAGCACCGCCCAGCCACTGCGCCGGGTGATGCGCACGATGGCGCCCTTCACCTCCGCCAGCTCGTCGAGGGTGTCGATGCCCTGCAGGCCCAGGTGATCAGCGGAGACGTTCGTCACCACGCCGATGTCGTTGGCGGCGTAGCCGATGCCTCGCAGCAGGACCCCGCCGCGTGCCGTCTCCAGCACGGCGAGCTGGAGGCCCGGCTCGGCCAGCACGCGCGACGCGCCACCGAAGCCGGTCCAGTCCCCGGCCTCCACCAGCTCGCCGCGCACGTAGATGCCGTCCGAATTTGTCATGCCCACCCGCAGGCCGGCCTGCGTCGCGATATGCGCCACCAGCCGGGTGGTCGTGCTCTTTCCGTTCGTGCCGGTGATGGCAATGATCGGTACGCGGGCAACCGGCAGGTGAGGCAGCGGGCCGAGTGCCACCGCCCGCAGGCCGCGCAGCTCACGCCGGGGGCTGCTGCCGCCAAGGACGACACGCGCGGCCGCAGTCCCGACGGCCTGGGCGATCGTGCGACGGTGCCACGGCCAAGCCACCGCCGCGCGGAGGCGATCGGCGGATTCGCGCATCTTCAGCCGGGGCCTGGGCAGGTCCAGACCGGCGTGGAAGTGGCGCACCATCTCGCCGGCCTCGTGCGCGGCAGCCGCCGCGGCGCCAATTTCCGGGCCAGCGAATTCGAGCTTCACGGCGGGCCGGTTGAAGAACCGATTCGGCCCATCCAGCACGCGCAGCTCCAGCAGCTCGACCCCGTCGTCTGCGGCGGTCTGCGGCATGGCCGGCAGTATACTCACGCGCCATGCCGTCCCCGGACCGCCTCCGAGAGGCCGTCGCCGCGCGCCTGCCGCGCTACCTGGCGGACCTCGAATCCATGGTCAACATCGACTGCGGCTCCTACACGCCGGACGGCGTCAACCGCGTCGCGGACGCCGTCGCAGCGACGCTGGGCAACCTCGGCGCGACGGTCGAGCGCCTTGCCCATGCGCCCGGCCCCGACGAGCCACGGCTCGCCGACCTGGTCATCGGCAGACTGGCCGGGGAGGGACCGCGGCTGCTGCTCATCGGCCACATGGACACCGTCTTCGATCCGGGCACCGCCGCACAGCGGCCCTACCGTGCCGAGGGCGATCGGGCCACCGGTCCCGGCTGCAGCGACATGAAGGGCGGACTGCTGGCCGGGCTGCACGCGCTGGCCGCGCTGCGCTCCATCGGTGAGCACCCCAATGTGACGTTCGTGGCGAACCCGGACGAGGAGATCGGCTCCATCTTCAGCACGCCGCACATCCGCCGGCTGGCGGCGGATCACGACGCGGCGCTGATCCTGGAGTGCGCCCGTGCCAACGGCGACATCGTCAGCGCGCGGAAGGGCATCGCGGACCTGGAGGTGACGTTCCATGGCCGCGCCGCGCACGCGGGCGTGGAGCCGGAGAAGGGCCGTTCGGCGATCCTGGCCGCCGCGCACAAGGTGCAGGAGCTGCATGAGCTGAACGGCAGGTGGCCGGGTGTCACCTTCAACGCGGGCGTGATCGCCGGCGGCACGCGGCCGAATGTCGTGGCGGAGCGCTGCGTGGTCCAGCTGGACCTGCGCGCCGAAACCACGGAGGCGTTCGAGCAGGCGTACGGCGAGGTGGAGAGGCTCATCGGCCAACCAGCGGTTGAGGGTGTGAGCGCGGAGCTGCGCACGCTGGCGCACCATCCGCCAATGGAGCGAACCGAAGCCAACGGCCACCTTGCCGAGCTGGCCATCGCCATCGCCGCCGAGCTGGGGTTCGAGCTGCACGACACCGCCACCGGCGGCGCCAGCGACGCGAACACGACTGCCGGCGCCGGGCTGCCAACGCTAGACGGGCTGGGGCCCATCGGCGGCGACGACCATTCGGCCGACGAGTGGCTGGATCTGTCAAGCGTCGTGCCGCGGACCACCATGCTTGGCCTGCTCATATCGCGGGCCGGCGAGGCGCTCTGAAGGGCAGCCCTGACGCCGCCAGCGCTGCTGGGAGGGCCACGGAATCCGCAATCACCGGAGCCCCGTGTAGAATCACGGCTCCGTGAGCGACGACTTTCGCCACCGCACGCGCATTGAGGTGCGGTTTCGTGACATCGACTCCTTCGGGCACGTGAACAACGCCGTCATCGCCAGCTACGTGGAGCAGGCGCGCGTGCGCTACCTGCGCGACGTCGTTGACGTGGACCCCATCGGCAAGATGCCCTTGATCCTGGGCATGCTCAAGATCGATTACCTGTCGCCGGTGTTCCTGCAGGATGAGGTCGAGGTCGGCTCGCGGGTCGACTGGATCGGCAACAGCAGCATCTCCATGTCCCACCTGCTCCGGGCCGCCGATCGCGAGCTGGCGCGCTCGACATCGATCCTCGTCGCGTACGACTATGCCAATGCGCGCCCGATGCCGGTGCCCGATGCGTGGCGGCAGGCATTCGCGTCGCAGGAGGGCCGCTCCCTGGAGCGGCCGCGAGGAGAGGCATGACCGAGACCCAGCAGTTCGACCTGCTGATCCTGGGCGGCGGCATGAGCTATGTCGGCGCCATTCGCGCCGCGCAGCTTGGCCTGAAGGTCGGGCTGGTGGAGCGCGACAAGCTCGGCGGCACCTGCCTGAACCGCGGCTGCATCCCTTCGAAAGCGTTGCTGGAGACCGCCGACCTGCTGCACCGCGTGGTCGAGCAGGGCGCCGAGTTCGGGCTCGCCGGTCACGAGGGCATCAGCCTCGACTACCCGGCGCTCGGCGCGCGCCGCGACCAGGTCGTGGACAAGCACGTCAAGGGCGTCGAGTTCCTGATGAAGAAGAACGCCGTGACCGTCATCCGCGGCAATGGCACGCTGACCGGTCCCACCAGCCTGCACGTCTCAGGCGGGGAGTCGGGAGAGCTGGACGCAAGCGCCACGGACCTGATGCTGGCCACTGGCTCCGCGCCTCGCAGCCTTCCCGGCCTGGACATCGAGGGCGAGCGGATCATCACCTCGGACGAGGCGCTGACGCGTGGCGACGTCCCCAAGCGCGTGACCATCGTGGGCGCCGGAGCCATCGGCGTGGAGTGGGCCAGCATCTACCGTGACTTCGGGACAGAGGTGACCATGGTCGAGTTTCTCGACCGCGTGGTGCCGTTGGAGGACGCCGACGTCAGCAAGGAGCTGAATCGCGTCTTCCGCAAGCGTGGCATCACCATGCACACCGCCTCGACCATCGACACCGACAGCATCCGGCGCACCGACGACGGGCTGCGCTTCACGGTCAAGGCCAACGAGGGCGACCAGCGCACCGACGTCGAGGCGGACGTGATCCTGGTGGCGGTCGGGCGGCGGCCGCTGACCGATGGCATCGGCCTGGAGGAGATCTCCGGGGTGGAGCTGGAGCGCGGCTACGTAAAGGTCGACGGGCACATGCGCACCGGCGTCGAGCACCTGTACGCCATCGGCGACATCGTGCCGGGCTTTGCGCTGGCCCACGTGGCGGCGCACGAGGCGGTGGTGGCGGTCGAGACCATCGCCGGCCACGATCCGCAGCCGGTCGATATGGGGCTCATGCCGCGGGTCACCTTCTGCCGCCCGCAGATCGCCAGCGTGGGCATGACCGAGGCGGAGGCCCGCCAGGCGGGGCGCGAGCCGAAGGTGGGCTCGTTCCCGTTCCGGGCGCTGGGCAAGGCGACGATCGTGGGCGAGGTCGACGGCTTCGCCAAGCTCGTGGCCGATGCGGAGACGGACGTCCTGCTGGGTGCCCACATCATCGGCCCCCATGCCGGCGACCTGCTGGCCGAGCCGACGTTCGCGCGGCTGGTCGAGGGCACGGCCGCCGAGATCGCCATGAGTGTCCACGCCCATCCGACCCTGACCGAGGTCCTCGCCGAGGCCGCCCTGGCGGTGGACGGCGCGGCCATCCACGTCTGATGATCAACGTTGCACGCGTCGCCCGGCGCGTCCCAAGGAGGGTGAGAGCGTAACCGTGGCTCAGACCGACGTCCGGCCCCAGCACACCCAGCTGGGCCTGTCCGACGACGACGTGCTGGCGATGTACCGCATGATGCTGCTTGCCCGCGCGGTCGACGAGCGCATGTGGCTCATGCAGCGTGCCGGCAAGATCGCCTTCATCATTTCCGGCCAGGGCCACGAGGGCGCCCAGGTCGCCACCGCCTGGCCGTTGCGCCGCAACCAGGACTGGATGGCGCCCTACTACCGCTCCATCGCTTCGGCGCTGACCTTCGGCATGAGCCCTGAGGACATCATCACCGCCCACCTGGCAAAGGGCGACGACGTCAGCTCCGGCGGACGCCAGATGCCGGGCCACTACGGCGGAGCGCCATACAACATCGTCAGCCTCTCCTCCCCGGTCGGCACGCAGGTGCTGCACGCGGTGGGGATCGCCATGGGCGCCTGGGTCCGCGGCGAAGACGTGGTGACGTTCACCACCTATGGCGAGGGCACCTCCAACCAGGGCGAGATCCACGAGGCCATGAACTTCGCCGGCGTCCACCGCCTGCCGGTCATCTTCGTCTGCGAGAACAACGGCTATGCCATCAGCGTTCCGCTGGACAAGCAGGTGGGCGGTGGCCGCGTGGCGGTCCGCGCAGAGGGCTACGGCTTCCCCGGTGTCCTGGTAGACGGAGCCGATCCGCTGGCCTGCTACGCGGCGGCCAAGGAGGCGCACGAGCGCGCTCGCCGGGGCGAAGGGCCGACGCTGATCGAGGCCCGCGTGGTGCGGTTGACCAGCCACTCCTCGGACGACGATCAGCGCCGCTATCGCGACCCGGCCGAGGTCGAGGCGCTCAAGGAGCAGGACCCCATCGTCCGCTTCGCGGGCCAGCTGCGCGAGATCGGGCTGCTCGACGACGCGAAGGAAGAGGAGTACCGCGCTGCGGCCAAGGCGGAGATCAACGAGGCCAGCAGCCGCGCCGAGGCGCGACCCGACCCCGATCCGGCCACCGCCGAGCGCTACGTCTACGCCGATGCCACCACGGGAGGCGTCGACTGACATGGCCGAGCTGAACATCCTGGAGGCGATCCGCGCCGGTATGGACGAGGAGATGGAGCGCGACGAGCGCGTCATGATCCTGGGCGAGGACGTCGGCAAGAAGGGCGGTGTGTTCGGCGCCACCGAGGGCCTGTTCGCCAAGTACGGCGAGAAGCGCGTGCTCGACACGCCGCTGACCGAGGGCATGATCGCCGGCGCCGCGGCCGGTGCCGCCATCTACGGCCTGCGGCCCATCGCCGAGATGCAGTTCGCCGACTTCGTGTATCCGGCCTTCAACCAGATCGTGTCCGAGATCAGCCGGATGCGCTATCGGTCCAACAATGCCTTCGGTCTGCCGATGGTCATCCGCATGCCGTATGGCGGCGGAGTCCACGGCGCGCTGTACCACTCCCAGTCCAATGAGACGTACTTCACCTCGACCGTGGGTCTCAAGGTCGTCGCCCCCGGCACGCCGGCCGACGCCAAGGGGCTGCTGAAGGCCTCGGTCCGCGACCCCGACCCTGTCATGTTCTTCGAGCATAAGAAGACTTACCGCCTGTTCAAGGCCGATGTGCCCGATGGCGACCACGTGGTTCCCATCGGCTCCGCGGACGTCGCGCGCCCCGGGAAGGACCTCTCGATCTTCTGCTACGGCTACATGCGCACCTGCGCGCTCGAGGCGGCCGAGACGCTCGCCAGCGAGGACGGTGTGGAGGCTGAGGTCGTCGACCTGCGCACGCTGCGACCGCTGGATACCGCCGCGATCCTCGGCTCAGTGGAGAGGACCGGCAAGGCGCTGGTCGTCCACGAGGCGAACCGCTTCGGTGGCTTCGGTGCCGAGATCGCGGCGACCATCGCGGAGGACGCCTTCGAGCACCTGGACGGGCCGGTCATGCGCCTCGCCGGACCCGAGGTGCCAGGCGTGCCGTTCCACCACAACCTGGAGGACTGGTTCATGCTTGGACCAGAGAAGATCGTCGCCGCTGCGCGCGAGCTGGCGGCCTACTGAGCCGATGAGCACCATTCACGGCGGCCGGCGCGCCGCATTCCCAAGGAGCCTGAGGAGCCGATGACCACCATCAAGATGCCGCAGCTCGGCGAATCCGTCACCGAAGGGACCATCGAGCGGTGGCTGGTCAAGGAAGGCGACACCGTCGCGCAGTACGACCCGCTGTTCGAGGTCGTGACTGACAAGGTCAACGCGGAGGTGCCCGCCGAGGTGGCCGGGACCATCACCAAGATCATGGTGCCCGACGGCGAGACCGTGAAGGTCGGCACGGCGCTGGCGGAGATTTCCGCCGAGGGCGACGGAGCCACTCCCGAGCCCTCCGCTGCGGAGGCAGCCGCAGAGGCACCCGTTCCGGAGGCACCGGCACCCGAAGCAGCTCCCGATGCTGCGCTGCAGTCTGAGCCGGCGCAGGCCGAGGCCGAGCCGGCGCAGGCCGAGGCCGAGCCAACCCAGCCGGAGATGCAAGCCCAACCCGCCGCAGCCGCCGTGCCGAAGCAGGAAGCTCCCGCCGCCACCGCAGTTGAAGCGCAGCCTGCGTCCACCGCGGAAAGCAACGGATCCGTGCGCATGACGCCGGCCGTGCGCCGCCTCGTCCGCGAGCACAACGTGGACATCAGCAAGCTGCGGGGCAGCGGCGCCGGAGGCCGCGTCACTCGCGACGACGTCCTGGCGTTCGTGGAGGGCGGAGCCCAGGCTCAGCCCGCGGCTCCAGGCCCACAACCGCAGGCACCGGCGGCGCAGCAGCCCCAGGCCGCCGCAGCCCCAGCGCCTGCCGTTGCGACATCAGCGCCAACGGCGACTCCGCAACCGGTGCCGGCACCGCCGGCCACCGCCGCATTCGCCGGACCCGCGCCGGTGCCTGCGCCCACAGGCGGCGACACGGAAGTGCCGCTGAGCCAGATGCGCAAGGGCATCGCGGCCAAGATGACCCGCGTCAAGCAGACGGTCCCCCACGCCTACACGGTGGTGGAGGTCGACATGCACAACGTCGTCCGCTGGCGCGAGACGAACAATGCGGCCTACAAGGAGCGCGAGGGCATCGGCCTCAGCTACGTGGCCGCCGTGGTCAAGGCGGTGACCGAGACGCTGCGGCAGCACCCGACCCTGAACAGCCAGTTCGCCGAGGATCGGGTCATCCTCAAGCAGGCCATGAATATCGGCATCGCGGTCGCCGTCGACAACGGCCTGCTGGTGCCGGTCATCCATGACGCCGACCAGCTGTCGATCAGCGGCGTGAACCATCGGATCCAGGATCTGGCGGCACGCGCCCGCACCAACAAGCTGAAGCTCGACGAGATCCAGGGCGGCACGTTCACGGTGAACAACACCGGCTGGTTCGGATCGGTGTCCTCGATGCCCATCGTGAACGCGCCGGAAGTCGCCATCCTGTCGATGGAGGCCATCGTCAAGCGCCCGGTGGTGAGCACGATCGAGGGCGAGGACGTGATCGTGATCCGGCCGATGATGAACATGACCTGCTCGTTTGACCATCGCGTGCTGGATGGGGCCCAGGTGGGTGCCTTCCTGTCCGATGTCCGCAAGCGCCTCGAGGGGTGGGACCCGGCGACGCCGATTGGCTGATTCGCGTCCGCTAGCGCCGGCGGCGGCGGCGGGGAGCCCTCTCGCCACGCAGGCGACGCACGGCCGGCAACCAGATGATCGTTCCGCCTGCCTGCAGCCCGGCGAACAGCAGCACCAGCAGCCCCACGCCTCCTACGGTCGCCGCCGGCACCGCCCAGGTTTCCAGGCCGCCGATGAACCCCAGGATGCCCAGGTCAAGCGCCAGTCCGCCGCCGTCGGCTGTTGGAAGGCCGACGGTGAACTCGGGCGCTGGCGCCCGCGGAATCGTCACCCTGAATCCACCCGCTCCGGGCGGCAGGGCGCCAGACGCAGGGGAGATGCCCTTCGCGCTGGGTGACGGCCCGGAACTCGGCAGAGCGGTTGTCGATGGGCGCAGAGTCGCCTCGTCGACCTCCGCCGATGACGCCGGCCTGGGAGGTGGCGTGGGCTGCAGGCCAGGCACGCTCGGCAGGCCGGTGCTCGGCACTGGCAGGCTGGGCACTGGCAGGCTCGGGAGCGGCAGACTCGGGCGTGGCGTTTGGGTGGCCCTCGGGGTAGCCTGCGGCGTTGGTGACGGCGAGGGCCGCGGGGTTGGCGTGAAGCTGAGGATGGTGAGGGTCACCGTGACGGTTGCCGACCAGCCCCTGCCGTCGGTGACGCGGTACTGGAACGACCCGCTGCTGCCGAAGCCGCCACCGGGCCTCAGCTGAAAGCTGCCGTTCGCGTTCAGGTCCAGCGAGCCGCTCACCCCGCCGCCCACCAGCTCCGGCGTCAGCGTGTCGCCGTCGGCATCGGTGTCGTTGCCGAGTACTCCTGGCGCCGAGACATTCAGGGTGCCGCCGCCCCACGTGTAGGCGTCGTTGCGAGCCACCGGCAGCGCGTTCGTCACGTGAATCGTCACGCTCGCGGTAGCTAGAAGACCGGCACGATAGCGGAACGAGTCGTCGCCCACGTACCCGGCAGCCGGCCCATAGCTGAAGCTGCCGTCGGAACGCAGCGTGAGCGAGCCGTGCGAGACACCCGACACGAGGCTGACGTTCGACCCGAGGAGCCCGACGTCATTGTTCAGCACGCCGGGCTTCGGCACGTCCAGGGAGTGGTCGTGCGATACCGAATACGAGTCTGGTGACGCCGCGAGCGTCAATGCGCGAGCTTGATCGGCGGTCAGGTGACCCGCGGCACCAATGACGACGGCCGCCGCCAGCAAGGCGACGGCCCAGCGGGCGCCGCGCGACGGACGGGCCGGACCCATCTTCAGGCCACCATGGCCTGCGGGATCCAGATCCGCGCGGATTCCTCGCCGGGCATCGGCGCATCGGCATCCGATTCAAGGCCCTCGATGAACGAGACGACCAACGGCTCCTCGAGCTGCGTGCCCGCGGCGTCACCCAGCCGCTTCAGCGCTTCCTCGATCGGCAGCGCGCGTCGATATGGCCGCGTGGTGGTCATGGCGCTGAACGCATCGGCCACGGCCAGCACTCGGCCGATCATGGGAATCTCTTCGCCCTCGAGTCCCTCCAGGTAGCCCTTGCCATCCCAGCGCTCGTGGTGGTGCCGGATGCCCGCGCGCACCAGCTCGACATTCGGCACGTCACGGACGATGGCGTCGCCCAGCGCCACGTGCTGCTGGAACATCCCGTACTCGTCGGCGGTCAGCTTGGACGGCTTGCGCAGGATGACGTCCGGGATACCGATCTTGCCGACATCGTGGAGCAGGCCGGCCAGCCGGATCGTCTCGCAGGTCTCGTCGTCCAGGCCGAGCCGCCGCGCCAGGAACACCGCATAGCGCGCCACGTCCTCCGAGTGCCGCTTGGTGTATCGATCCTTGGTGTCCACGGCGATGACCAGCCCCTGCAGGACGTCGAAGCCCCCCACCACCACCCGATCCTCCTCGCCGATGCGGGCCACGCAGGCCCGGTCGCCACCGCTGGCCTTGGCTTCGCCGACGGCCACAGCCGCAGCCGAAAGGAGTTCGGTCACCGAGCTGCCATGCTCGGGGTATGCGCACATGCCAACGCTCGCGCTGACCGGCAGTGCCTCGGACTCGCCGAAATGCACGCTGAGCTGCTCCAGCTGGGCCATCAATCCGGCCACCGTGGCCGATATCTCGTTGATGCCTGCCAGGGTGCGGACTATCAGAAACTCGTCCGGGCCGTAGCGGGCGACCCGGCTCGCCCCTTCCAGCTCGCTGACCAGGTCGGCGACGCTGAGGAGCACCTCGTCGGCGGCCTCGTGGCCGTGGGTGTCGTTGAAGAGCCGGAAGTTGTCGATGTCGACGATGGCCACGCCGATGCTCGATCCGCCCGCCCGGGCCGCTTCGATGTCCTCCGCCAGCGCCGTGACCGCCGCCCCGTGGTTCAGGAGCTCGGTCAGCGCATCGCGCCGGCTCGCCTCGATCAGCTGCTGGTGCTGCCGCGCCAGGCGTGCCTGGGCGGCACGGAAGATCGCATACAGGGCAACTGCCAGCAGCACGGCCGCCACCAGCGTGACGATCATGATGTCGCGACGGGTGGCGTCGATCCCAGCCAGGAGCGGTCCCGCGTCACGCCACAGCGCAATTACGGCGCGCGGCTCCTGGTCGGAGCCGATGAGCGGCAGGAGCTCCCGCAGCAACGGGGTCGAGGACCCGTCCCCCAGCGCATTCGTCGCGTCCGCTCCCTGGAGCAGTGCTGCCCCGGGCGTGCCGGCCAGGGCGCGCCCCATGGGTGAGGAGGCGCCTCCCGGCTGCGAGGCGGCCAGCGCCGCGGCGCTGCGTGTGGCGTCGCTGCTGGCGATCAGCTGACCGTCGCGTCCGCGGATCTCGACAAGCAGGACGTCGTCCCCCGCCGCCAGCCGCTGCAGCAGCGCGTCCAGCTCGGCCGTCCGCGTCGTGCTGGGGCCCGCATCGGCGACGTCCGCCGCCTGCAGATTGGCGTTCACGAACAGCTCGACCAGCGAGGCGTCGCGGGCCACCACGCTGCCCAGCGTCACCTCGCGGATGTGGGCTGAGGCGACCGCCACCAGGGCGCTGGCGGTCACGCCAACGACCACCAGGACGACGCCGAACACGAGTGGCAGCAGCAGCGGGCGGCGCCGCGACCCCTCCTGCGTGCGCGCGTTCATTTCATGCCGAAACGCCAACATGAGTACAAACATAGGAATCGCAGGCCGATCCCGCGATAGGACATCTTCCCGATGCGTACCGTGTGCGCCGCGTCAACATGCCTCGCCATGGATCCGTGACCCTGCCAGAGTGGGACCCCTTAGTACCCAGACCGGACACTTCAGGCCGGACGGCGCACTCGGTACGCGAGCATGGCGCGCCTGCCGCGCCTGGGGCATACTGGTGGGGAGTATTCGCAGCCGAGCGTTTCGCGTGGACCACGCCACCCATCACCACGAGCCGGCACCCGCGGCCGAGCAATCCCACGCGAGCCATGGGGACGCCGTCGCCCACGAGAGCCAGGAGGCCCATGGCGGCCACGAGGCGCATGACGCTCACTCGGGCCATGGGAGTCACGGTGGCCATGCCGGCCACGATCCGAACGCCTTCCGACGGCAGTTCTGGATGGTGCTGGTGCTCACGGTGCCGGTGGTTGTCTGGAGCGCCGAGGTGCAGGCCTGGCTGGGCTACACCGCGCCGACGTTCCCGGGATCAGAGTGGATTCCACCCGTCCTGGGGACGGTGATCTTCGCCTACGGCGGCTGGGTCTTCCTGCAGGGGGCGCGCGCCGAGCTGGCGCAGCGGCTGCCGGGCATGATGACGCTCATCTCGCTTGCGATCATGGTGGCCTTCGTGGCCTCCTGGGCGGCAACCCTGGGAGCCTTCGAGGTCGACGTGTGGTGGGAGCTCTCGACCCTGATCACGGTGATGAGCCTGGGCCACTGGATCGAGATGCGCTCGATCATGCAGGCGCAGGGCGCGCTGTCGGCCCTCGCCGAGCTGCTCCCCGACTCCGCCGAGCGGCTCACTCCGGATAGCTCCACGGAGATCGTCCCCCTCGGCGCGCTGGTCGTCGGCGACCGGGTGCTCGTGCGTCCGGGCACGCGGGTGCCGGCGGACGGCATGGTGGCAGATGGCGCGGCCGACGTCGACGAGTCGATGATCACCGGCGAGTCGCTGCCGGTGCCCAGGCAGCGTGGCGACAGGGTCGTGGCCGGAACGGTCGCGGCGGGCGGCAGCCTGCGCGTCGAGGTGACCGCGGTGGGCGAGCAGACCGCGCTGTCCGGCATCATGCGGCTCGTGGCCGAGGCGCAGGCCTCGCAGTCCCGGGCACAGGCGCTTGCCGACCGCGCCGCCGCGCTGTTGTTCTTCGTGGCACTCACAGCTGGCGTCATCACGCTGGCGATCTGGATCGCGGTCGGGCAACCCGAGGAGGCGCTCATCCGAACCGCGACGGTCCTGGTCATTGCCTGTCCCCACGCCCTGGGCCTCGCCATTCCGCTGGTGGTCGCTATCAGCACCACGCTCGGTGCCCGAAACGGCCTGCTGGTCAAGGATCGGCTGGCCCTGGAGCGCGCCCGCGAAGTCGACCTGGTGGTGTTCGACAAGACGGGAACGCTGACCCGGGGCCGGCCCGTGGTGGCCGCCCTCGCGACGGCGCCCGGCGTCGACCGGTCCCGGATGCTTGCAGTCGCGGCCGCGGTCGAGGCCGATTCTGAGCATCCCCTGGCGCGGGCGATCCAGCGGCTGGCGGAGCAGGAAGGCGTGGCAGTGCCGCCGACCGCCGGCTTCGAGGCGTTGTCGGGCCGCGGCGCGCGGGCCACGGTCGACGGGCAGCAGGCGATCGTGGGAGGTCCACGGCTGCTTGCCGAGCTCGGCGCAACCGTGCCCACGGAGCTGGAGGCCGAGGTGCGCGACGCCGAGCGCCAGGGGCGCACCGTCCTCTTCGTCCACTCCGGCACGCAGGTGCTCGGCGTGGTGGCGATCGAGGACGAGGTTCGCCTGGAATCCGCCGAGGCGGTCGCACGGCTGCATGCCATGGGGCTGCGGGTGGCGATGATCACGGGTGACGCACGAGCTGTCGCCGACGCGGTGGCGCAGCGCATCGGCATCGACCAGGTGAGCGCGGAGGTACTGCCGGCCGACAAGGCCGCGGCGGTCCGCGAGTTCCAGGCCGGCGGCACGAAGGTCGCCATGGTTGGTGACGGGGTGAACGACGCCCCTGCGCTGGCGCAGGCGGACGTGGGCATTGCCATCGGCGCGGGCACGGACGTGGCAGTCGAGTCGGCGGGCATCGTGCTCGTTCGCGACGACCCGCGCGACGTGGCAGCGGCGATCGAGCTCAGCCGGGCGAGCTATCGGAAGATGGTGCAGAACCTCGCGTGGGCCACCGCCTACAACGCGCTGGCCATCCCGGTGGCTGCAGGCGTCCTGGCACCGTGGAACTTCCTCCTGCCCATGAGCGTCGGCGCGGTCGTGATGAGCATCTCGACCATCGTGGTCGCCGCCAACGCGCAGCTGCTGCGCGGCGTCAACCTGCGGCCCGAACGCCGCGCCAGCGCGCCGGAAGGCACTCCACAGCCGGCCTGACTAGACTTTTGCGCGTGACCGTCGAGCAGCGACCCGATTTCTCGGCCCTGGGCGAGTTGAGCGTGGTCGGCAATCCGCCGGGCCACGCGTCGCGATCCGAGGTGATGTACCCGGGCGGTCCCGGCCTCGATGGTGGCCTGCTGGCCCCAGGCGACCCGCTCCCGGAGAACGCCGGGCCGGGCGGCCGCCGCCCGGACTGGCTCAAGGTGCGGGTCGGCGTGGGCGAGACGTACGCATCGGTCAACCGGTTGATGCGGGCGGAGGCCCTGCACACGGTCTGCGAGGAGGCACGCTGCCCGAACCAGGGCGAGTGCTGGGCGCTCGGCACCGCCACCTTCATGGTCCTTGGCAGCGTGTGCACCCGGAACTGCGGCTTCTGCGCCATCGACACCGGACGGCCGCCGGTGACCGACCTTGACGAGCCGCGGCGCGTGGCCGAGGCGGCAAAGCTCATGAAGCTCAAGCACGCCGTCGTGACCATGGTCGCGCGAGACGACCTGCCCGATGGAGGGGCCGGCATCGTCGCGGAGACCATTCGCCAGATGCGGCTCGAATCGCCGGGGACGAGCATCGAGGTGCTGATCAGCGACCTCAACGGCCGCGAGGCCGACATCCGGACGGTGGTGGAGGCGCAGCCGGAGATCCTCAACCACAACGTCGAGACCGTGCCGCGCCTGCAACGCCCCGTCCGCCGCCGCGCCCGCTGGGATCGGTCGGTCGGCGTGCTGACCACCGGCCGCAGGATCGCGCGCGAGATCGGCTACGACCAGATGGTGACCAAGACCGGGCTGATGCTCGGCCTGGGCGAGTCGTGGGACGAGGTCGTGCAGGCCATGGGCCTGCTGCACGAGGCGGACGTCGACGTGCTGACCATTGGCCAGTACCTGCGCCCCAGCCGCCAGCACCTGCCGCTGCATCGGTACTACACCCCCGCCGAGTTCATGCAGCTGCGGCGGATCGGCCTGGAGATGGGTTTCAAGCACGTGCAGTCCGGACCGCTGGTCCGCTCCAGCTACCACGCCGCTGAGCAGGTCCCCGGCCAGGCCGCGGCCGCTGCCGCGGTCTGACCGCGCCCGGTCTCACGTAATGACCGCGTTTCGCGACATCAGCGCACCGCCCGTTGAGCCGCCAGAGCGGACGATCCCCCGCCGCCCGAAGCGTGACCTGCCCTTCACACCTGCCAGCGACACGCATCCCCTGCTCGCCGCCCACGGCGGCGCACTGACCGTCGAGCGGCTGGGCACGGTCCCCTACCGTCCGACGTGGGAGCTGCAGGACGAGCTCGGGCAGCAACGGCGCGAGCGGCGGATAGGCGACCGGCTGCTCCTGCTCGAGCACTTTCCGGTGTACACCATCGGCCGCGGAGGGGACGAGGCGAACCTGCTGGCCGGTCCGGAGCGCCTGCGCCAGCTGGGCGCGGAGTTCGTGCGCATCGATCGTGGCGGCGACATCACCTTCCATGGGCCCGGCCAGCTGGTGGCCTATCCGATCGTCGAGCTTCGTGATCCGCTGGACCTGCGCCGCTACGTCCGCAGCCTGGAGACGGCCATCATCGCCACAGCCGCAGGCTTCGGCGTGACCGCCGGCCGAATGGAGGGTTTGACCGGTGTATGGGTCGCGGAGCAGCGGAAGCTCGCAGCCATCGGGGTTCGTGTGAAGCGTGGCGTGACGACGCATGGGCTCGCCCTGAACGTCAATACGCGGCTGGGCTGGTTCGACGAGATGATTCCGTGCGGCATCCGTGACAAGGATGTCACCAGCCTGGCGCGCGAGCTGGGCCGCGAGGTGCCGATGGAGCAGGTGGAGCAGGCCCTGGCCGCCGAGCTGGCCCGCGCGTTCGGCCTGCGGCTGGCCGATAGCGCTCCGGCCATCGCCGGCCCGGCCGGCGCCGTCGAGCAATGAGCGACGACCCGCTTGTCGTTCAGAGAGAGACTCGTCCGGCCGCGCACGCTCCGCGCATCGAGGTCGGCGCCTTTCCTCCGTGGGACACCAACGCGTACCTCGTCTGGGACGGGACCTCGCCAGAGGCGCTGATCCTCGATCCGGGCATGAACGCCACGCCCAGCCTGGTCGAGCGCGTCGCCGCCCTCGGGCTGCGCGTCCACCTCATCGCCAACTCGCATGGGCACATCGACCACATCTACGACAACGGACCGCTGAAGCGCGCGACCGGCGCTCCGCTGGCGATCCATCCCAACGACGCGTATCGGCTCGACGGACGCAACAACTACGGCATGGAGATCGAGCGCGCCACGGCTGACCGGGACCTCCGCGAGGGGGAACGCGTGCCGGTGGGCCAGCTCACATTCGAGGTCCTGCACACGCCCGGGCACACTGAGGGATCCGTCTGCCTCTACGAGCCAACCCATCGGCTCCTGCTCGCCGGCGACGTGCTGTTTGCCGGCTCCTACGGTCGCACCGATCTGCCCGGCGGGGACGACGGCGCGATGGTCGAGTCGCTCCGCCGCCTGGCCCGCGACCTGCAGGATGACGTGCGCGTGTTGCCCGGGCACGGCCCGGAGACGACGGTCGGCCGTGAGCGGCACTGGATGGAGCGGATCGCCAGCACGGGCAGGTTGCTCATCCCCGGCTAGCATGAACTCAATCGAAGGGAGCGGCGCATGGCGTCTCTGCGCATCACCCGCCTGGGCCACGGCGGAATCCTGTACCGATCACCTGGCGACAAGTGGGTCTGGGTGGACCGATGGACCGGCGCCCCGACCTATGCCGATGCCTATCGAACGGCCGAGCAGGTCGACGTGGTGGCTCCCACGCACGGGCACTTTGACCACGTCGGCGATGACGCAGCCGATGTGGTGGAGCTCGCCGGCGCTGGCGGCCAGGTCGTCTGCTCGCACGAGATGAGCCTCTACCTCGGCGAGAAGGGCATCGAGGCCGTCGGCATGAACAAGGGCGGGACGTTCGAGGCGGCCGGCATCGGCTTCACCATGGTGCACGCCGAGCATTCGGGCGCGGTGACGCTTACCGGTGGCGGGCCAACCAGCCGCGAGGTGGGCTGCTGGGGCTGGGTGATCCGCTTCGAGGACGGCACCATCGTGTACCACAGCGGGGATACCGACCTCTTCGGCGACATGGCGCTGGTCAAAGACCGATGGTCCCCATCCGTCGCCGTGATGCCCATTGGCGGGCACTACACCATGGGACCGCGGGACGCTGGCCGCGCGGCGGACCTGGCGGGTGTCGCCACCGTAATCCCCGTCCACTACGCGACCTTCCCGATCCTGTCCGGCACGCCGGACGAGCTCGCGGCCGCGACATCGGCAAAGGTGGTGGCATTGGAACCCGGCGAGACCTGGGAGGTGGAGTGATGCGATTGCTGGCTTCGATCCCACTGGCGCTGCTGGGCAGCCTGCTCGGCTCGGCCCTGCGCTCCGGCTTGAAGGTGGCGGAGGAGCGCATGGACGCGGGCCCTGACGGGGCTGGCGTGGAATCGGACCTGAACGTCAGCGGCTCGCTGATCGCCACCGCGGCAGGCGGCCTGGCCGGGATCCTGTTCGGCACCGGTACGGCGTTCTGGACAGGCGTGGCGCTTGGGGCAGCTGGTATCGAGCGCTTCGACTTCCGGCTCCTGAATATTGCAGGCGTCGATGTGGACGCCATGGTGGCACGCGCGATGAGCATGGCTGACCAGGCACGACGGGGAGATTCCAGCCTGGAGGAGGCGGGCCAGCAGCCAGCCGCGGGCGCGAGCACGGACCTGCCGGCGGCCGAACAGCCTGCCTGATCGGGTGGCAGCCAAGGCTTCCCTGGCCGTGGTGCTGGAGCGCGGCGACAAGAAGGTGTTCGCGGTCGCCCGCGACTGGCCCGGCTGGAGCCGAAGCGGCAAGTCCGATGACGAGGCCGTCGCCGCGCTGCTGGCCTACGCGCCCCGCTACGCCCGGGTCGTGAAGGCGGCGGGGATCAAGCGTTCACTGCCGTCGGCCGACGCGACGCCGAAGATCGTGCAGCGCCTGGAAGGTGGCAGCGGCACCGACTTTGGCGTGCCGGGAGTGTCCTCAAGGGAAGACACCGAACCGCTCACCGGCGCTGAGCTGAAGCGGCAGCAGGCCATCCTGGAGGCGTCGTGGAAGGCCTTCGACGCTATGGCCCGCAAGGCGAAGGGCAAGACCCTGACAGTCGGCCCCCGCGGCGGCGGCCGGACGCTGGCCAAGATGACCGCGCACCTACTGGACGCGGAGATCGCCTACCTCGGCCAGCTGGGCAGCCGGCACGCAAAGCCGGAACAAAACCATGATGAGATTGCCCAGGTGCGAGGCGAGGCGCTGGCCGCCCTCCGCGCCCGCACCGCTGGCAGGCGGCTTCCGAATCCACGGAACACGAAGCGGCCGTGGACGCCGCGCTACTTCATCCGCCGCTCGGCGTGGCATTCGCTGGATCACGCCTGGGAGCTGGAGGACCGGACCGCTGACTAGGGCCCGACCTGCAGGACCGACTCGATCACGATGTGCCAGATCAGCATGCCGGCAACACCCAGCGCCACCAGGCCGATCACGACGTTCAGCGCGCGGGCCCGGACGGCGACGACCGCCTCCATTCCCCCATCCCGCCGCTCGACGCCCAGGCGCACCAGCGGCGCCACCGCCGCCAGGAAGGCCACAGGCGGCGCGGCCACCAGCAGCAGGTCGAAGACGCGCACCCGTTGCAGGGTCGCGTGCAGCGGCTCCATCAGGCCGCGCAGCCCATCCACGCCAAGCTGGTACGTGAGCGTGGACGCCGCCACGAAAACGAAGGTGGGCAGCAGCAGCGCGAAGCTGATCAGAGCAAAGGCCGTTGGGTGCCGCCAGGCGGGGCCGATGGTCATGACAATTCCTCCCTGTGCCGCAGTGCGGATGGCGCGAGCTCGCTGGCGCAGCCCGGCGAAGCCGACGTCTGCCGCCACGCGCAGCGTCAGGCGCTCGGATGCGATGAGATCCTCGAGCTCCTCGCCGTACCGCCCCCGCCAGCCGGTCGGATAGCAGCGCAGAAGTACGCGAATCACCAGGCCGCGTGCACTCGCCCTCATGCGCTCACGCGCTCCAGGCCGGTCCGCACCGCACGATCCAGCCCGCCCAGCCGGCTCTCCAGGTGCCGCCGGCCGGCGGGGCTGAGCCGATACGGCCTGCGCCTGCCCTCGGCCGGTATCGCCTCCACGTGCCCATCCTCTTCGAGCCGGCTCAGCGCTCCGTACAACGTTCCCGGGCCCAGCCGCACCCCGGCGAAACGCGCAACGTCCAGGAGCATTGCGTGGCCGTGCTTCGCACCCCCGGCCAGGCTGATGAGCAGCAGCAGGCCGGGATCATTCCCGGCGGAGCGAGCCGAACCTTCCACGCCGATGAAGCGCCTCAGTTACTACGTCGCACGTAGTATTGCCCGCACCGCCCCGGGGCGTCAATCGGACCGTCAGGCGGCACGCATGTAGGAGAGATCGAAGGGCCTTGGAGCCACGCCGAACGCGCGCTGGTACGCGTCCAGGTCGGTGTGATTCGGCCTGCCGAGCGACATGACCTGGTCGTGGCTCACCGGGAAGATCGGCAGCAGGCGGTCGGTGGCCAGCGTCAGCCCGCGCAGCAGGGGCACGGGCACTGGCAGCTTCAGCCGTCGACTGCCGGTAACCGCCATCACTGCGTCCACGATCTGCGGATAGGTCAGGTAGCGCGGACCACCCAGCTCGTATGTCTCCCTCACCCTGCCCCGCTCGGCGATACAGCGCTCGATAGCCGTCGCCAGATCGGCGACTGCCAAGGGCTGGAAGCGCACGTCGCCCGCCGCCGGCACTGCAACCACGCCCGGCGACCACCGGCGCAGGGTGGTCGCCACCAGACTGAAGAAGCCGTCACCCGCGCCGAAGAGCAGCGAAGGCCGGAGGATGACCCACTCCAGGCCGCTGCCGCGCACCAGCTGCTCGCCCCGCCACCGGCTCGAAAGGTAGCGATAGGCCGGATCGTCGGTCACGCCCAGCACACTGACGTGGACCAGACGCCGCACGCCCGCCGCGTGCATGGCGGCCAGAACATGCGAGACGCCCTGGACGTTGACCCGCTCGAAGCTACGCCCCGCCGACTCGCGCGGTATGGCCACCAGGTGCACCACCGCATCGGCTCCAACGACTGCCGAGCCGATGCCGACGCCGGTCTCGACATCGGCGGACAGTGCCTGCACTCGTTCGCCCCAGCCAGGCAGGTGGCGACCATCACGCGACACTGCCCGTACCACGTGGTCGCTGTCCACGAGGCGCGCAACGACCTGGCGTCCGACGAAGCCGGTGGCGCCGAAGACGGTGACGATGGGACTCATCGGCCTCATCCTGCGCGAGAAACGTGCTACTGTCAAGGCGCACGATATTGGCCGCTACAAGACCGGGCCGGGCGCCGACTAGAATGATCGGATGCCCCCTGCGGAAGATGTCCTTGTTCACGCACGCGGTCTGACGAAGCGCTTCGACGACTTCACGGCCGTCGACGCGATCGACTTCGACGTGCGCACCGGCGAGGCCTTCGGCTTCCTGGGACCTAACGGCGCCGGCAAGACCAGCACGATGCGCATGATCGCCTGCTCCTCGCCGATCACGGACGGCGAGCTGTCGGTGATCGGCATGGACCCGCGCGCGCGCGCGCCCCAGATCAAGTCACGCATCGGGGTCGTGCCGCAGATCGACAACCTGGACGCCGAGCTGACGGTGCGCGAGAACCTGCTGATGTACGCGCGCTACTTCGACATCTCCGGAGAGGTCGCCCGCCGCCGCGCCGATGAGCTGCTCGACTTTGTCCAGCTCTCCGAGCGCGCCAGCGACCAGGTCGACCCGCTGTCCGGCGGCATGAAGCGCCGGCTCACCATCGCCCGATCGCTCATCAACGAGCCGGACCTCATCATCCTGGACGAGCCGACCACCGGCCTCGATCCGCAGGCACGGCACCTGGTCTGGGAGCGGCTCTACCGCCTGAAGCAGCGCGGCGCGACTTTGATCATCACGACCCATTACATGGACGAAGCCGAGCAGCTGTGCGACCGCCTGGTGGTGATGGACAAGGCCCGGATCGTGGCGGAGGGGTCGCCCCGCGAGCTGATCGACCACTACGCGACGCGCGAGGTCCTCGAGCTTCGCGTCAGCGACGCGGTGCGTGGCACGCTGGACGGGCGGCTGGACGGGCTCGCCGAGCGGGTCGAGGAGCTGCCCGACCGCTTCCTGCTGTACGTGGCTGACGGCGAGGAGGCCCTCGACCAGGTGCACCGGCGCGAGATCCCGCTGGAGTCGGCGCTCGTGCGCCGCGCGAGCCTGGAGGATGTCTTCCTCAGGCTCACCGGCCGCAGCCTGATCGAGTAGGTGGGCCGATGACCGTAACCAGCCTGGCGCCCGCCGCGCGCGTCCTGCAGCGCAACCTATGGGTCTATCGCCGCACCTGGCGCGGCAGCATCCTGGGATCGTTCCTGACCCCGCTGCTCTACCTCTCGGCCATGGGCCTGGCGCTTGGGCAGCTGGTGACCGCCGGGACCGCCGCGTTCGAGGGCTACCCGTTCGTCCAGTTCCTTGGGCCGGGCATCCTGGCGGCCACCTGCATGCAATCCGCCGTGTTCGAGTCCACCTTCCCCGTCCTCGGCAAGATCGCCTGGCGGCGGAACTACGAGGCGATGCTGGCCACGCCGCTCGACGTCCGCCACCTGCTGGCCGGCGAGCTGCTCTGGGTCGGATTCCGGGTGCTGACCATCTCGAGCGTCTTCCTGGTGGTGCTGACCCTGTTTGGCATCCCGCGCTGGCCGTTCGCCATCCTGGCCATCCCGGCGGCGATCCTGATGGGTTTCGCCTTCAGCTCGGTGATCATCGCCTTCGCCGCGACGCAGCGAAACGGAGAGGGCTTCAGCTGGGTGTTCCGCTTCGTGATCAATCCCCTGTTCCTGTTCAGCGGGACGTTCTTCCCGCTGACCCAGCTGCCGGAGCCGGTGCAGTGGGTGGCGGCGTTGACGCCGCTGTACCACGGCGTGGCGCTGATCCGCGGCACGATCCTGAACGAGCCGGCGTTCCTGGGCCTGTGGCCGCTGCACGTGGCCTACCTGCTCGGCATGCTCGCCATCGGCTGGTACCTGGCCCATAAGCTCCTGAAGCGCAGGCTGCTGAGCTAGAGGATG
Organism: Candidatus Limnocylindria bacterium; assembly: GCA_036265975.1. Lineage (GTDB taxonomy): Bacteria > Chloroflexota > Limnocylindria > QHBO01 > QHBO01 > DASSCW01. The sequence continues at coordinate 15,232 of DATAOD010000293.1, read as the reverse complement.
GGCCAATGACCGCCATCACCCGTCGTCTGCCCGCTCCCGGCGGCGCTGCTCCCCTGGTCGGCACGCTGCGCCGCTCGCTGCGCGTGGTGCAGCGCAACATGACCGTCTACCGGCACAGCTGGATCGTCATCGTCTCCGGCTTCTTCGAGCCGCTGTTCTATCTGCTGGGCATCGGCTTCGGCCTTGGGCACTTCGTGCAGGGCTTCGAGGTCGTGCCCGGCGTCACGGTTCCGTACGCCGCCGGCGTGGCGCCTGGGCTGCTGGCCATGTCCTGCATGAACGGCGCGATCGCCGAGACAATCTTCAACGTGTTCTTCCGACTCAACTACGAGCGGATCTATGAGGCCATGATGGCCACGCCACTCGGCATCCGGGACATCGCCATCGGCGAGCTGATCTGGTCCCTGTTCCGCGGCACCATGTACGCCGCCGCATTCGTGCTGGTGATGGTCGTCTTCGGGCTGGTCTACTCGCCGTGGGTCGTGCTGGTCGTGCCAGGCGCCATCCTGCTGGGTGCGGCGTTCAGCGCCGCCGGCCTGGCCGCCACCAGCTTCATGCGCACGGTGCAGGACTTCGACCTGCCGATGGGCCTGGTGGTGATGCCGATGTTCCTGTTCGGTGGCGTCTTCTTCCCGCTGAAGGTGTACGAGAACATCTCGCCGATCATCCCCTGGATCATCGAGGCGCTCCCGCTGTATCGCGGCGTGCACCTGTTCCGCCACCTTTCGACCGGGCTGATCGAGCCGTCGATGCTGTTCGATGTGGCCTACCTGGTGGCATTCACCGCCATCGGCCTGTGGATCGCCATGGGCCAGATGGAGCGTCGCCTGGTCAAGTAGGCGATCAGCGCGGCGGCGGACTCCCCTGGCTCGAATCGCCGAGGAGCAGCGGCAGGGCACCGCTGACGTAGCCCCAGCCCGATGCGACCGACAGGATGGTGGCCAGCACAAGCACCCAGAACCCACCGAACGACAGCGCGTCGTGCAGCCCGCCCCGGGACAGCGGTCCGCCGGTCGCCGCGTCGAAGGACAGCAGCAGCAGCCCCATGCCAACCAGCGTGGTGAAGGTCTTGCCCTTGCCCAGCCGCCGCGCGGCGATCACCACATCGGCGGAGGCGGCCACCTGCCTCACGCCCTGCACCACCAGCTCGCGAATCAGGAGGGTGGCCACCAGCCAGGTGGCGAGCAACCCCACCTCGACCATGGCCACCAGCACTCCGGCCACCAGCACCTTGTCGGCGGTGAGGTCCATGAACACGCCCAGCGGGGTCACCTGCCCGCGGGCCCGCGCCAGGCGTCCGTCGACGACGTCGGTAGCCGCCGCCAGGCCAAAGACCAGGAACGCCAGCAGCCCCGCTCCGGGGAACGGGAATAACAGCAGGACGATGACCACCGGCGTGGCGGCGATCCGCGACAGGCCCAGCAGGTTGGGCAGCGTCGTCAGCCGCGCGGCGGATCGTGCGGGCGGCGGCGCGGGGGGTGTCATTGCCTGCCGATCAGCCTCGGCCATCTGCCACGGCCTGCCGTTCACCGAGGCGGCGCTCCGTGCCGGCCCGCAGCCGTGCGACGTTGTCGCCGTGCGCGATCACGATCAGGGCGCCGCAAGCAAGCGCGTAGCCGGCCGCGGCCCATCCGACCGCCCCGGAATAGGCCAGGGCGGCAGTGATGAGCGGCGCGGCGACAGCCGCCACCAGCGAGCCCAGCGAGACGTAGCGCGAGCGCCACACGACCAGGACTACCAGCGGCACCACCACGAGCAGCGTCAGCGGCGACAGGAACAGGAGGCCGCCGGCGGAAGTCGCCACTCCCCGGCCGCCTCGCAGCCCAATGAAGATGGACCAGTTGTGGCCGATCACCGCGGCCACGCCCGCGGCGGCCGCAACCCACTCGGGAGATCCGGTCGGTCCGGCACCGTACAGCGCCCGGGCCAGCAGCACGGCCACCGCACCCTTGGCAAGGTCCAGCAGCAGCACCACGGCGCCCCAGCGCCAACCGAGCGTGCGCAGGGTGTTCGTGGCCCCGGTGCGCCGCGAGCCATGCTCTCGGAGATCCACGCCGCCTGCCAGGCGGCCGGCAAGCACGCCGAACGGAATCGCGCCGATGAGGTAGCCCACCACGATCAGCGCCAGGCCGCCGAGCGGGCCGTTCACCGCCAGGGTCAGCGCGGCGCCGGCTTGGCGGCAGCTGGCCGCTCGGCGGCAGCTTGCCGCTGCGCGGCTGATCGCCGCTGCATTAGGCGCACGCCCATGGCCAGCACGAGCCACGCCACGGCGGCCCCGATGCCGGCGTATGCGGCGGTGGGCATCTGCTGCGGCCACGCGACGGACAGGCCGAGCAGCCCCGCCACGACCGCGCCGCCGATGAGCCAGGCAAGGAAGCGCGTCGAAAAGAAGGCGAACTCACCGCTCTCTCGCTGGCGCCGCGCGCGGACGCGGCTGCGCCTGGCGCCGCGCCCTCCCGGGGAGCCGCCGGGCAGCGCGTAGGGGTCCTGGTTCTTGGTAAGCCGCTTGTAGGCTCGACGCTCGGCGCGTGACATCGGCCCGAGTGTAGCCGCGTCCTCAGCCTTCGTCGTGCAGCGGAGGCCGCCGCTTGCCGGAGGAACCCATGGCGCTGTGCACATCCTCGACCTTGAGCTGCACGGGGTCCGAGCCGAACAGCGCGGTCAGCAACCAGTCGATGCCGACCCGGATCTTTGTGCTGAAGCCGGGCGTGCGGCTCCAGTAGTAGCCACGCCACATGAACCAGGCAATCAGACCGCGGACAGAGACGCCGAAGACCACCCCCACGCCGGTGCGCCTGCCGATGGACGCCAGCTGCCCGAGCGTGCGATAGCGGAAGGGCTGCATCTCGCCGCCGTCGATGTGCGCCACTACGTTCCGAGCGAGCGCCTTCGCCTCACGAACCGCGTTCTGCGCGGTGGGTGCGTGCGGACGGCCGTCGGGGTCGTCGCCATTCGGGATCACCGCGCAGTCACCGATGGCAAAGACGCCATCGCGGCTGGTGGCCATGGTCGGCTCCACGACCGCACGGCCGGCGTGATCGACATTGATGCCGCACTCGGCCACCAGCGGCGCCGGACGCACGCCGCCGGTCCAGATCACGGTGCGGGTCGGGATGGTGCGCTGGGCATCCCCCTCGCCGATCACCACCTCGTTCTCGCGGACTTCCTTGATCGGCATGTTGGTGAGCACCTCGAAGCCCCGTCGCTCCAGCTGGCGACGCGCGTACTCCCCCATCTCGGGTGGCATCTCCGGCAGGATCCGGTCGCGCAGCTCCACCAGGTGCGCCCTGACCTCCTCCTGCGAAATCTTCGGAAAGTAGCGCTTGCGCACGCGGCGCACGAAGTCCTCCACCTCGCCAGCGGTCTCGACGCCGGAGAAGCCGCCGCCTCCCACCACGAAGGTGAGCTGCGCGCGCCGCTCTGCCGCGTTCTCCTCCAGGTCGGCGCGCTCCAGTATCTCGATCATCCGGTTTCGCAGGCTGAATGCATCGGCCAGTGTCTTCATCCCCACCGAGTGCTCCTCGATGCCGGGAATCCCGAACGTGTGCGTCACACCACCCAGGGCCAGCACCAGGGTGTCGAAGTGGAGCCGATGCATGTCGCCGTCGCCGCCCAGCACGCTGACGACCTTGCCATCCAGGTCGATCTGCCTGGCCTCGGCGGTGATGCACCAGCTCGACGGGCGCTTCAGCATCCCGCGCAGAGGGCTCACCACGTGCCGGGGCTCAAGGACGCCGGAGCAGACCTCTGGCAGCAGCGGGGTGAACAGCATGAAGTTGTCGCGGCTGCACAGCCAGATCTCGACGTCCGTTCGGCGACCCAAACGGCGTTCGAGCGCCTGCGCGGTGAGGACGCCGGCAAAGCCGCCGCCCAGGATCAGGACGCGGTGCGGCCAGGGTGGCTGCGAGCGATAGATCGTGCGCATCGGCCTACATCATGGGCCACCAGGGGCCGGCAGGCCGGCCACTCCATCGGTCTGTACCATACGAACCGATGGATCGACCGATGCACGACGTGTTCGACCAGTTCAAGCAGCAGCTGCCGGACATCGACCCCACCGAGACCCAGGAGTGGCTGGACTCGCTGGACGGCGTGGTCGAGGAGGGCGGTCCGGATCGGGCGCGCTTCCTGATGTACAAGCTGCTGAAGCGGGCGCGCCAGCTGAACGTGGGCCTCCCGCCGCTGGTCCAGACCCGCTACATCAACACGATCTCGCCCGAGCAGGAGCCCTACTTCCCGGGCGACGAGGCGATGGAGCATCGCATCCGGCGCATCATCCGCTGGAACGCGCTGGCCATGGTGCTGCGGGCAAACACCCGCTTCGAGGGCATCGGCGGCCACCTGTCCACCTACGCCAGCGCCGCCAGCCTGTACGAGGTCGGCTTCAACCACTTCTTCCGCGGAGCGGATGAGGGCGCCGGCGACCAGGTCTACTTCCAGGGCCACGCAGCGCCCGGCATGTACGCGCGGGCCTTCCTGGAGGGCCGCATCAGCGAGGAGCAGCTCGATCACTTCCGCCGTGAGGCCCTGTGGCCGGACGGGCTGTCGTCCTACCCGCACCCGCGGCTGATGCCGGACTTCTGGCAGTTCCCCACGGTCAGCATGGGCCTGGGGCCGATGAATGCCATCTACCAGGCGCGCTTCAACCGCTACCTGGCCGCACGCGGCATCAGCGACACGTCGGAGAGCCGGGTGTGGGGCTTCCTTGGCGACGGCGAGATGGACGAGCCGGAGGCGCTGGGCGCGCTGGGCATCGCCGCGCGCGAGGGCCTGGACAACCTGATCTTCGTCGTCAACTGCAACCTGCAGCGCCTGGACGGGCCCGTCCGCGGCAACGGCAAGATCATCCAGGAGCTGGAGTCCACCTTCCGTGGTGCCGGCTGGCACGTGATCAAGGTCATCTGGGCGCGCGAGTGGGATGACCTGCTGGCTCGCGACAAGGATGGCGTGCTGCTGGCCAAGATGAACGAGACACTGGACGGCGACTACCAGCGCCTGTCCGTGGCCGATGGTGCCTACATCCGCGAGCACTTCTTCGGCCCTGACCCGCGGCTCCGCGCGCTGGTCGAGCACCTCTCCGACGACGAGCTGCCGAAGCTGCGCCGTGGCGGCCACGACTACCGCAAGCTGTACGCGGCGTACGCCGCGGCCGTGGAGCATCGCGGCTCGCCGGTCGTGATCCTGGCCAAGACGGTGAAGGGCTGGACGCTCGGACCGGGCATCGAGGCGCGCAACGTCACCCATCAGGCCAAGAAGCTGACCGTGGAGGAGCTGAAGATCTTCCGCGACCGGCTGGAGCTGGAGATCCCCGACGACCAGCTGAAGGACGCGCCCTACTTCCACCCCGGACCCGACTCGCCGGAGGTGCAGTACATGCTCGAGCGGCGCCGGCAGCTGGGCGGCGTCCTGCCGCGGCGCCTGGTGCGGCCAAAGCCGCTGCCCAACGCAACGGACGAGGCCTACGCGGAGCTGTTCGCCGGCTCGGAGCGCGCCGCCTCGACGACCATGGCCTTCAGCCGCCTGGTTCGGAACCTGACCCGCGACAAGGAGATCGGGCGGCGGATCGTGCCCATCATCCCGGACGAGGCGCGGACGTTCGGCATGGATCCCCTGTTCAAGGAGATCGGCATCTACAACCCGCTCGGCCAGCAGTACACGCCGGTCGACAAGGAGCTGCTGCTGTCCTACCTGGAAAAGGCCGATGGCCAGATCCTGGAGGAGGGCATCACCGAGGCTGGCGCCATGGCCGACTTCACCGCCGCCGGCACCTCCTACGCCGTCCATGGCGAGCCGATGATCCCCTTCTACATCTTCTACTCGATGTTCGGCTTCCAGCGCACCGGTGACTTCGGCTGGGCCTTCGGCGACGCCCGTGGCCGCGGCTTCCTGATGGGAGCCACCGCCGGGCGCACCACCTTGACCGGCGAAGGGCTGCAGCACGACGACGGCCACAGCCACATCCTGGCATCGGTCATTCCGAACATCCGCGCCTACGACCCCGCGTTCGCCTACGAGCTGGCGCTCATCGTGCGCGACGGCATCCGGCGCATGTACGGCGAGCCGCAGGAGGACGTCTTCTACTACCTGACGCTGTACAACGAGAACTGGCCAATGCCGGCCATGCCCGAGGGCGTCGAGGAAGGCGTCCTGCGCGGCATGTACCTGTTCCGCCGCGCGGAGAAGGGCTCGCGCCGCGTGCAGATCCTGGGCTCCGGCTCAATCCTGCACCAGGCCATGAAGGCGCAGCCGCTGCTGGCGGAGCGCTACGACATCGCGGCCGACCTGTGGAGCGTGCCCTCGTTCCAGCTCCTGCGCAACGAGGCGCTGGAGGCGGAGCGCTGGAACCGTCTCCACCCCGACGCCGAGCCTCGCGTTCCGTGGGTCGCGCAGCAGCTCTCCGGCAGCGAGGGTCCGATCGTCGCCGCCACCGACTATCTCAAGGCGCTGCCGCACATGGTCGCGCCGTGGATTGACCGCCCGTTCACGGTCCTGGGCACCGATGGGTTCGGGCGCAGCGATACGCGGGAGGCGCTACGCGTCCACTTCGAGGTGAGTCCGGAGCAGATCGCCTATGCCGCGCTCCACGGACTGTGCCTCACCGGCGCCGCGGGTCGCGAGGAGCTCACCCGAGCGCTGGGTGAGCTGGGAATCGATCCGGAGCGGCCGGACCCGCTGCACGCCTAGGAGTCACACCGCCCGCGCGTGGATCGGGCGCGTTGACTCTCAGGCTCGCAGGCGCTCGGCCTTCCCCAGCCAATGCCCGCAGCGCGGGCAGTACCGATCATCGGCCTCCAGCAGCTCGCGGCATGTCCCACAGCGGGCCGGTCCCAGCTCCGCGACGATGCCCCGCAGCCCCGCACCCACGGCGCGGGCCAGGCGCAGCGCGCGCATGGTCCAGGTGGGCGTCAGCGGCGTGAAGGGCTGCACCGGCGTCGATCGCCGCGGCGGCATCGCGGGCGTCGCAGTCGCCGGATCCGGGCGGTAGCCGTCGTACAGGTAGCGGCGCCGCGCGCCGTCGTAGGCCGCCCGCGTTCGAGGATCGGTCAGCAGGTGCCGCACCGCGTTGACGACCTGCATCTCTTCGTGTGCGCGGTGCGAACGGTTGCGATCGGGGTGGAAGGTACGCGCCAGGCGGCGGCAGGCGGCGTTGATCTCGTCGGAGTTGGCAGCGGGGTCCACCTGCAGCAGGCGGTAGACGTCGCGCTCGGGTGAGTATGGCAGCAGGGTCGGGTACATACGCGTCGCGAGCCATGGTAGCGACCCTCGCAAGGCGCTGCTGTGCCGATCTGCAGCAGCGTTTCGCATCGGTTCCAAGCCCTATTTGGAAAAGCCGCTTGCTAATTGCGTAAATGGGGTTGACAGACTGGACCGGCGACCGTATAGTCGCAACACCCTCACGAAATAAGAACACGAATTGCCAGATTGGAAGGAGTAGTTCACATGTTGGATGCCCAGATGCACTATCCGGTCTTCACCTACGGCGCGCGGCCGACGGCCAGCCACAGCGCGCCCGTCGCCAGGCGCGGCATGCGGCGCATCTTTCGCCTGGGTGAGAACCGCAGCACCCGCCGCGAGATGAGGAGCCGCTAACCATGGCCCGCGACGTCATCTCGACCTGCCCAGTCTGCGAGGGCGAGCTCCTCATCTCCCGGCTGCACTGCCGCAGCTGCGGCACTGCGCTGGAGGGCGAATTCAGCGTCGGACGCTTTGGCCGCCTCACCAAGGAGCAGCTGGCCCTGCTAGAGAGCTTCCTCCGCTCCCGCGGCAACCTGAAGGAGATGGAGCGCGAGCTCGGCATCTCCTACCCCACTGTCCGCGGTCGCGTCGATGCGCTCGTGCGAGCGCTTGGACTGGCCGATGGCAGTCCGGCCGACGTTGACCCCATGCAGGATGCCTTTGCCGATGGCGCCGATGACGACGCGGAAGATGCGGCCGAGGATGCAGCCGACGAGGCCGCAGAGAAGCGCCGCGATATCCTGGAGCGGCTGGCGCGACGCGAGATCGGCGCCGATGAGGCCGCCGCAGCCCTGCGCGAGCTGGGCGCGAGCTGATCCGATGGCCACCTACGTTCGCACCCAGACCATTGAGCACAAGATCGGCGGTTCCGGCCGCCTCGACCTGCGGGTCACTTCCGGCGACGTCGTCGTGCGAGGCATCGAGGGCAGCGAGGTGCGCATCACCGCCGACTTCGAGATTCGCGCCGGCTCCGATGAGGAGGCGTCGGACATCTTCGACGGGCTCCAGCTGAAGGTCGACAAGCGTGACGGCATGCTGGTGGTGCAGGACCACGATGACCATCCATCGCTCGGCACGCTGGTGGGCCGCATCTTTTCCGGAACGGGCCAGGTGGAGCTCGAGGTCCGGGTTGAGATGCCGCAGGGTGCCGAGCTGCGCCTGGACGGCGTCTCCGGCGACCTCAGCATCGAGGGCCTGGACGGCGACCAGCGCTACAACACCGTCTCCGGCGACCTGTCACTCACCGGCGTAGGTGGGAGCGTGCGCCTCAACACGGTGTCTGGCGACGCAACGCTGCGGGCCACGTCGGCGATCGGCCTGCGTGCGGAGACCGTGTCCGGAGACCTGAGCCTGGTCGCACCGAACATCACCGACCTGCGCGTCAACACCGTGTCGGGCGACGTCGAGATCGAAGGGCAGCTGGCCGAGCACGGTCAGCATCGCCTGGAGACGGTCAGCGGCGACGTCCTGTTCGGGCTCGTCGGAGGCGCCACCTTCGAGGTGCGCGGCATCGCGTCGGATGTATCCAGCGCACTCGACCATCGGATCGAGGGTCGCCAGGATCGCCGCCGGGTGACCGTGGGCAGCGGCGGGCCAGCGGTCCTGTTCAACTCGATGTCCGGCGACCTGTCCATCAACCGCCCCCGCCGGCTGGACCGCATCATTCCCCAGCCGCCGCCCGCCCCGAGCGCCCCTCCGCCACCGACCACGCCCGCCGCGCCATTGAGCCCCGCGCCGTCGGCTGCTGAGCAGCTGGCGATCCTGCGGGCGCTGGAGCGCGGCGAGATCGACGTGGACGAGGCCAGCCGGCGGCTGTCCGGCGAGGAGCCGCGCGATGAGTGACGAGCTGAACACTGTCCTGCGCCTGGTTGCCGAGGGCAAGCTCTCGCCGGAAGAGGCGGCTCCGATCATCGACGCGCTGACCACCGAGCGGCCGCCGCGTCCGGAGCGCGAACCACGACCCGAGCGCCCGCCTCGCGACGAGCGGGCTCGCCGCGTGCGCATCCAGGTCAGCGAAGGCGGTCGGCGGGTCGTGGACGTGCGAGTGCCGCTGGCGTTCGCCGCCATGGCGGCCCGCATGGTGCCGGGCATCCCGGACCACTACGCATCGCTCATCAAGCAGGCGGTGGACAGCGAATCCACCGGAACCATCGTCGACGCCGAAGACGAGAACGGCGACGGCGTCCTCATCTCCCTGGAGTAGCCGCCATGGACTCGGTCACCGCAACCAACCCCGTCGCCACGCCAGAGGAGCCCGCTGCCGGGGGGCCGGCCATGCTGCAGCCTCTGCGCCTGCGCGATTTCCGCCTGGTGTTCTCCGGCGAGAGCATCTCCCTGATCGGCGACCAGTTCCATTTCGTGGCGCTCGCCTGGCTGGTGCTGCAGCTCACGGGATCGGGCATCGCGCTGGGTACGGTGCTCATGGTCGCGGCGATCCCGCGCGCCGTGTTCATGCTGCTGGGCGGCGCCCTGTCAGACCGCTTCTCCCCCCGGAGCCTCATGCTCGCCTCGAACGCCCTGCGCGGCGTGGTGGTCGGCATCGTTGCCGCGCTGGTCCTCAGCGGCGATGCCCAGCTGTGGCAGCTCTACGTGCTGGCCGCGATCTTCGGAGTGGTTGACGCGTTCTTCCATCCGGCGCTGAACACGATCGTGCCGATGCTGGTCAGCGAGCGGCTGCTGCCCCCCGCCAACGGCCTCGTCCAGATCATGCAGCAGCTCTCCGGCCTCATCGGCCCGGCAATCGCCGGCCTGGTGGTGGCCGCGTTCACGACCGGCCCGGCATTCGTAGTCGACGCGCTGTCGTTCGGCGTCGCGACGGTGACCATGCTGCTGGTGCGCGGCGGACGCCGTCTGCCGCGCAGCCCGAATCGCCCGAGCGCTGGCGCGGAGCAGGAGATGGGCGGCCTGCTGGCCGACATCGGCTCCGGCCTGGCCTACGCCTGGCGCGACCCCGCCGTGCGCTCGCTGGTCTTCCTGACGGCAGCGTTCAACTTCGCCTTTTCCGGGCCCATCTCGGTTGGGCTCCCCTATCTCGCCGACCACCGCTTCGCGGGCGGTGCCGCGCTCTTCGGCCTCATGCTCAGCACCTTCGGTGCAGGGGCTGTCGCCGGCGCCCTGCTGGCAGGCTCCATGAGGCACGTGCCGCGCCTCGGCTTCGTGGTGCTCGTAATCGCGTTCGTGATGGGCCTTGGGCTGGCCATCATCGGCCTGTCGCCGAACATCGCCCTGACCCTGGTGGCCGGCCTGGCCATCGGCCTGGGCGCCGGATTCATCAACGTGCGCGTCGTTGCCTGGCTGCAGCAGCGGACGCCGGAAGCCATGCGCGGCCGGGTCATGAGCCTGGTGCTGCTGGGCGCCGTGGGCCTGCAGCCCATTGGCCTTGGAGTGGCCGGCGCGATCATCGACCTGGGGGCCATCACGCTCATGTTCGCCGTCGCGGGCGCGATCATCGCCGTGGCGGTGCTGGCCGGGTTCGCGGCCGGCGTCCCCGCCCAGATGCTCGACGAGGCGACGGCATGACTCCCGCCAAGGCCGGCCCGGCCATCAAGGCCATCGGGCTCGTCAAGGAGTTCGAGCGCGGGCGTCGCACGATCTGGCAACGCCTGCAGCGCCAACCGGACCTGCGCGAGCGTTTCAAGGCCGTGGACGGCATCGACCTGCACGTCGAGCGCGGCGAGATCTTCGGCGTGCTTGGCCCCAACGGCGCCGGCAAGACCACGACCATGAAGATGCTGGCCACGCTCCTCGAGCCAACCGGTGGGACTGCGCGGGTGCTGGGCTTCGACGTCGTCCGCGAGGCGCGCGAGGTACGGCGGCGCATGGGTGCCGTCCTCTCCGATGGACGCAGCCTGTACTGGAAGCTCACCGCCCGAGAGAACCTGGAGTACTTCGCCGCGCTGTACCACGTGCCGCCGGCGCAGCAGCGCGAACGCATCAGCAGCAGCCTCGCGGCGGTGAAGCTCGACGACCGCGCGGACGACTACGTGGAGCGCTACTCGACCGGCATGCGCCAGCGGCTGGTCCTCGCGCGCGCGCTGCTTCCCGATCCGGAGCTGCTGCTTCTGGACGAGCCGACGGTGGGGCTTGACCCGCAGTCGTCCCGCGACCTGCGGGACCGGGTGCGCGATCTCAAGTCGCAGGGCCGCACCGTGCTGCTGACCACTCATTACATGGAAGAGGCGGACCAGCTGTGCGACCGGATCGCCATCGTGGATCACGGCCGCGTCGTGGCACTCGACACTCCCGCGGGGCTGAAGCGCACCATCGCGGCAAGCGAGGTCGTGCACCTGGAGATCACCGCCGGTGACACTGACGCCGCGCTGCTCGGCCGGCTGGAACGCGCCGCGGGCTCCGTGCCGCGCCAGGAGCGCGACGACGGGACACTGCAGGTCACGGTGCAGGTCCGCAGCGCGCGAGACTTCGTGCCGCTGGCGTTCGACGCGGCGCGGGCCGAGGACGCGGCCATCAAGCACGTGGAGGTCGTGCCGGTGACGCTGGAGGACGTCTTCATCTCCCTCACCGGGCGGGCGCTGCGCGAATGAGCAGCGACGTGCGCGCGTTCGGCGCCGCGGCGATGAAGGAGTGGCGCCTGCTGCGCCGGTACCCGGGCCGCATCGGAGCCTTCGTGTTCTGGCCGATCGCGCTGCCCCTGATGTACGTGTACCAGGCGCAGGCGTACGCGGGCGGGTCGCAGGCCGCAGTGGACGCGTTCGCGCAGCGAGCCGGCACCGCGCAGATCGCCGGCTTCCTGTTCCTGGGCTGGGCCGCCTACATGTGGATCAGCCTGATCCTGTGGGGTCCCGGCACCGCGCTGCGCGAGGAGCAGGTCCGCGGCTCACTGGAGGCGCTGTTCATGACGCCGGTCAGCCGCCTGGTGATCCTGTTCGGCCCGGTCGTGTCCCAGATCATCTTCGCGATCTGGATGTTCGCGGTGGTCGGCGGCGCACTGACGCTCCTGTTCGGGCTGGCCATCTCGCCCCTCGCCGCCCTCCGCGCGCTGGCGGTCATCCTGGTCGCGGTCCCTGCTCTGTACGGGTTGGGCGCGCTGTTCGCGTCGGTGGTGCTGCGCTTCGGCGAGGTCGGCGCGCTGGTCCAGGTGGTGCGCGGCGTGTTCACCGTGTTCTGCGGGATGACGTTCCCGATCGTGATCCTGCCCGAATGGGCGCGCGCCGTGGCGCTGGCCCTTCCGCCGACGTACCTCATCGGCGACCTGCGCAGCGTGCTGCTGAGCGGCAGCCAGCTGGCTTCGCTGGCGTCGGGCCTGGTGATGCTGCTGGCGCTTGGCATCGGCCTGTGCGGGTTCGCCATCGTGGCGTTCCGTCGCACGGAGCGCTACGCCCGCCGTGGCGGCAGCCTGGCGCAGTACTGAGGAGGCGGGATAATGCCGCTCGAGCTCCGCGCTGCCTGGGCCGTCGCCCGCAAGGAGCTGCTGGTCGCGCGACGCTACCCGCTGCAGCTCGTCAACGAGGTGATGCAGCCGCTCTACCAGTTCCTGCTGCCGAGCCTGCTGCTGGGGGCAACGTTCTACGTGGGCGGCCGCGCCATCGGCCTGCAGGCTTCCGCCGGAACCGATGACCTGGCGGGCTACCTGTTCCTGGGCATGGTCGTGGGTGGCCTGGTGGGCGCGGTCTTCTGGGACATGGCCTTCGGCATCAAGCGCGAGATGGATTCCGGCACGCTGGAGCCGCTGTGGCTCACGCCCACCCGCCCGGAGACCACCGTGCTCGGCCGCGCGATCGCCGGCCTGATCCTGTCGCTGCTGGCCAGCGCGGTGCTTGTGACGGTGGGAATCGTCGTGTTCGGTGCGTCGGTGGCCGGCGCGCTCGTCGCGGCGGTGGCGGCGCTGCTGCTGTCGGCGATCAGCATGGTCGGCTTCGGGTACGCGATCGCGGCGGCCGTGATGATGATGCGCGACCCGAACTTCATGATCGACGCGACCAACTTCACGTTCGCCTCGCTGTCCGGCGTGGCCTTCCCCGTCACCGTCCTGCCGTTCTTCCTGCAGCCGATCTCGTACGCCCTGCCCACCACGTACGCGGTGGACCTGCTGCGCTACTACGCGCTCGGCACGCGTCCGCTGCTGGCGCCCGGCCTCGAATGGGCCGCGCTGGTGGCGTTCGCCGGCCTGAGCGTGCTCATCGGGCTGCGGCTCTTCCTGCGGACCGAGCACCGCATGCGGGTGCGGGGAACCACCGGCCAGCACTGACCGTTGCGGCCGGCGCGCCATGGCGCGCTGCGTGCAGCACAATACGCGCCGAATGCAGAGGAACAATCCGGAGCGCCCAGGACCCGAGGTCCGCCGGGTGGATCCGCTGCTCGAGGTCCGGGAGAAGCGTCGCGGCAAGCGGCCGGGCGACAGCTATGTCCGCATCGTGCGGCCGTTCGACGACGAGTTCGAGCGGACCGATGAAGGGACGCTGATCGCGTCGGAGAAGACGCTGCTGCAGCGCCGCGGCTGGCATTCGGCGCTCCGAGGGCTGCGCACCTTCCTGATCGGGCGGCCAATCTCCACGGAGCACGAGGAGCACGAGCGCCTGACCAAGGTCAAGGCGCTGGCCGTCTTCAGCAGCGACAACATCAGCTCCTCTGCCTACGGGCCGGAGGAGATCACCCGCGTGCTGGCGCTGGCCGGGATCGGCGCGCTGTTCCTGACCGTGCAGCTGGCCGCGCTGATCATCGTGATGCTGGCGATCGTGACCGTCAGCTACCGGCAGACCATCAAGGCCTACCCGATGGGGGCCAGCAGCTACATCGTGGCCAGCGACAACCTGGGCGACCGGGCAGGGATCCTGGCCGCCTCGGCGCTGCTCATCGGCTACGTGGTCACGGTGGCGGTATCGGTGTCCGCCGGCGTGGCGGCCATGACCTCGATCCTGCCCGCCATCTACGACTACCGGGTCTACATCTCCATCGCGCTGGTCGGCCTGCTGATGCTCGGCAACCTGCGCGGCATCCGCGAGTCGGGCACGATCTTCATGGCGCCAACCTACCTGTACATCGTGGTCATGCTGGGCATCATCGGCTGGGGGATGGTCCAGGCGTTGACGGGAACGCTGTCGACCTTCCACGCGCCGGCCGACTGGGTCAGCCGCTGGGAGTCCAGCGGCCAGGTGCTGGGGCTGTTCCTCATCCTGCGTGCCTTCAGCCAGGGCGCGGTGGCCCTCACCGGCGTCGAGGCCATCTCCGACGGCGTGCCAGCCTTCAAGCGGCCGGAGTGGCAGAACGCGCGAACCACGCTCACCTGGGCCGCGCTGACGTTCGGCGTGCTGTTCCTGGGGATCGCCTACCTGGCCACCACCATTGGCGTCGTCCCGGACCCGGACGAGCAGCAGACCGTGCTGAGCCTCATGGTCCGCGAAATCGCGGGCAGCGGCCCGATCCTGATCCTGGCCCAGGTCTCGACCGCCCTGCTGCTGGTGCTGGCCGCGAACACCAGCTTCGCCGATTTCCCGCGCCTCTCCTCGTTCCTGGCGCGCGATGGCTTCCTGCCGAGGCAGTTCGCGTTCCGCGGCGAGCGGCTGGCGTTCACGACCGGGATCCTGGCGCTGTCCGGCATGGCCGCGCTGCTGCTGGGGTTCTTCGGCGCCAGCGTCTCGAAGCTGATCCCGCTTTACACCCTTGGCGTGTTCATTGCCTTCACGATGTCGCAGACCGGCATGATGATCCGCTGGCTGCGCCGGCACGAGCCGGGCTGGCAGCGCGGCGCGGTGATCAACGGGCTTGGCGCGGCCACGACCGGTGTGGTGATGCTGGTCGTGGGCACCAGCAACTTCTTCCAGGGATCGTGGCTGGTGATCATCCTGGTACCGCTGCTGATGCTGCTGCTATCCGGCATCCGCCGCCACTACCGGACGCTGGAGCAGCGACTGGCGCTCGAGCGCATTCCCGAGGGCAGGGAGGTCGCCGAGCAGCCGATCGTGATCGTGCCGGTGGCGCGCCTGGACCGCACCGCGCGGCAGGCCATCGCCTTCGCCAACTCGATCAGCGACTCGGCCAC
>DATAOD010000292.1:0-2047 GCA_036265975.1 Candidatus Limnocylindria bacterium | reverse complement strand
GGCGGCTTCGGCCTGCGCGCTGTAGCCCGCGCTCATTACGATGACCGGGATCATGGCCAGGCAGGCCCGCGCGAGCTGGGCGTGGCGGAAGGCCCAGCCATTCATGATCGGCATCTGCAGATCCAGCAGCAGCACCGCTGGCCGCCAGGCCTGCAGCAGCGCCAGCGCGGCCCGGCCATTGGCGGCGGTCCGCACCGTGTAGCCACTGTCGGTGAGGACGTCCTGCAGCACCGCGCGGATCTGCGCGTCGTCATCGACCACCAGCACTCCCAGCGGCGCGGCCATAGCGTCCCAACCCCGACCCCTCGCCGGGCTACCGGTGTGGATGCTGAGGGTGTCGTCTCGCACGGAGTGTGCCAGGAGCACTCCGCATGGGCACCAGCCCACTCAGCGCACCGCCTGGGGTGAGCCTATCGCGTCGTACCTGTGCGTTTGGCCCGAGCGATACAAGCCGCGCTCGACCGCCCAGACCGCGATCTGGCTGCGGCTGTGCGCAAGCCGAGCCGATCGAGGATGTGCTCGATATGGTTGGCCGCGGTCCCGACCTTGATGCCGAGCCGCTCAGCGGTCGAAGCGTTACTAGTGGAGTTGACCCCGATTGGTGGACACCCGAGATGAGCAGGGACAATGTCCCTCAGGGAGTCCACGCATGGCACCACGAATCCGCCGGTCCTTCACCCCGGCGTTTAAGGCGCAGACCGTCGACCTGATCTGCAGCTCGGGAAAGAGCGTCAGCCAGGTTTGCCGCGACCTGGACCTGACCGAGACCGCGGTCCGACGCTGGGTCGAGCAGGCCCAGATCGACCGCGGCGAGCGGGCGGGCTTGACCACCGCCGAGCGAGAGGAACTGACGCGGCTGCGGCGCGAGGTCCGCGTGCTGCAGGAGGAGCGCGAGATCCTGAACAAAGCCGCGGCCTTCTTCGCCAAGGAGACAACCCGGTGAGCCGGTTGCGGTTCATCGCGGCGGAGAAGGCCCGACACCCGGTTGCAAGACTCTGCAGGGTTCTGCACGTCTCGACCAGCGGCTTCTACGCCTGGGTTAGTCGACCGGCGGCAGCGCGGACGCAAGCCAATGCTGCGTTGACCCAGCGCATCCGCCAGGTGCATCAGACCAGCCGTGGGACCTACGGCGCCCCGCGGATCCAGGCCGAACTGCGGGCGGAGGGAAGTGCGGTCAGTCGCAAGCGTGTGGCGCGACTGATGCGGCAGGCTCAGCTGGTCGGCTGCCGCCCCCGGAGCTTCGTCCGCACCACGGTGGCCGACCCAAGCGCGACCGTCCCCGACCTGGTGTGCCGAGATTTCCATGCACGGGCACCGGACCGTCTGTGGTTGGCCGACCTCACCTCTGTGCCAACCGGTGAGGGCTGGCTGTATCTGGCTGTGATCGTGGACGCTTGCTCGCGGCGCGTCGTCGGCTGGGCAATGGCCGATCACCTCCGCGTGGAGTTGGCCAGCACGGCACTGCGGATGGCCGTGCAAACCCGCCGCCCTGCCGCCGGGCTGGTGCATCACTCCGATCGGGGCACGCAGTACACCGCCGGTGCCTACGCGGCCGTCCTGGCCAGCCACGGCATTCGCCCGAGCCTGGGCCAGCCCGGAACCTGCTGGGATAACGCCGTGGCGGAAAGCTTCTTCGCCACACTGAAGACGGAGTTGCTCCATCGACGGCCTTGGCCAACTCGGCAGGCCGCGCAGTCAGCCATCTTCGAGTACATCGAAGGCTGGTACAACGGGCGCCGACGCCATTCCACACTGGGCTACCTTAGCCCGGTCGACTTCGAAACGCATCACCAGCAGGGAGGGCAGGCCGCCTAATCGATCCGTCCACCAAAACGGGGTAAGTCCAGCGGCGATGCCCTCCCACCAAGCACCTGCGCTCCCCGAGCCGCACTACAGCCGCGTGGTTGACTTTCCCTGGGCCATCATCGCCACACACCGCGGCTTGTCCGCCTAGCACGGCCGGCTGCTGTGCCAGCGTGACCGCGACCACCCTCGCCAGTGCCTCCGCCCGACTGCCTGCAGCGCTCGAGCAGCTCGGCGATCCCTT
>DATAOD010000291.1:0-1902 GCA_036265975.1 Candidatus Limnocylindria bacterium | reverse complement strand
ATGGTGCCATCCGAAGGGGTCGCTCCGCGCAGTCGGCCAGGAGCTTCTGTTGGGCTGAAAGCGACACCAAACCAGGATGGCCATTCTGCACATCTTCGCGGTCAGTGGGCCTTGATCGCTTGCGGCGGCGTGGTCGCGGTGCGCGGGTGGGATGCCGAGGCTAAGGCGGTGGAGGCGGCGTGCCTCCAGCCCGGCTCCAGCTCTCCACTCCATCCGCGGCGCGAGCCCGCACGGCGGCTGGCCGGCAAGGTGGAGGCTGATCCGCCCGCCGCGAGCGCGTGACCTAGGCCGAACGGCCTAGTTCTTGCGAGCAAGTGTTTGACAGCAAATAGGTTTTTCCTGCCCATCAAATGTTGCATAAGGTACATTATGGAAAATCGGCTCTGATTGGCGGGCAGCTGTCGATCGAAAGCTATGGCTTTAGTGGTTCATCCGGGAAGTGAATTGAGGTTTCCCAGGCTGTGGCTTACAACGGATCATGCCGATCCGGGGGAGCGTGGCCATGACCCTGCGCGTGCGTGCCGTGAATGAGGAGGAGCGGGACGCGCTGGGGCGGATGGCGCGCTCACGAACAACCCTCGGTGCTGGGCTCGTGCGACGGGCCCAGATCGTCCTGCACGCGCTCAATGGCCTGAAGGCGCCGGAGATCAGTGCCCGCATGGGCCTGTGCGGGGCCACGGTGCGGCACGGGCTCAAGCGCTTCAACGCACGCGGTCTTGACGGATTGAAGGAAGACGTGCGCAGCGGACGGCCACCCACCTACTCGGCCGAGCAGCGGAGCGCGGTCATCAACGCCGCCCTGACCCGTCCGGCGGATCTGGGCCTGCCGTTTGCCTGCTGGACGCTGGATCGCCTGGTCACCTACCCGGGCGAGCACAAGGGCATCGCCATGCGCCGCAGCCGGATGGGTGAGATCTTCATCCAGGAGGGCCTGAAATGGCGCCATGAAGAGACCTGGTTCGGCGCACGGGTCGATCCGGAGTTCGCGCAAAAAAGGGGGCAATCGAGCAACTCTACACGGCGCCACCGGCCGACAGCGTCGTCCTCTGCCTCGACGAGATGGGGCCGCAAGCCAGCAAGAGCTACCCGGGCCAGCGGCTCGTGAGGCCAGCCGGCCCAACAGCCGAGAGAGCCAAGCAAGAGATCGACTACGGTCGGCGTGGTGTGGCCGGCTACGTCTTCGGCGCCCTGCAGCCGGCGACCGGCGCCGCTTTCACCTCTACCCACGAGCGTCGCACCACCGTCAACTGGGTCGGCTTCCTGAGCGCGGTCGAGGGCTGGATCGACCCGGCCGTGAGGCGGGTCTACGCGGTGGTCGACAACCTGAACATCCACAGTGCCCCCGACGTGCTGCTGTTCAGCCTGCTGCACCCACGCTGGGAGTTCGTGTTCCAGCCCAAGTACGCTGCCTACCTGAACCTGATCGAGCCCTGGTGGAAGGTGCTGCGCTCCTTGGCGCTGAAGGGTCGCCGGTTCGAGGCCTGGCCGGAGATCGAGGCGGCGGTCGCAGGCGCCACGGCCTACTGGAACGAGCATCGGCATCCGTTCGTCTGGGGCCGCCGGCGGCGCCATCGGCAGCCGCGCCGCCTCGGGATCGCGGCCGTTCCGAAACTCACACTCATTTAGCGGATGAACCACTTAGGGCCCATGACATGACCTCGGCCCATCGAAGGCACCGCCCGTGTCCGCTGGTCGCCCATGACAGGCGGCCCGGCCCGGTGTAGGCCTCAGAGGGAGCTCGGATCGCGATGACGGAGCCTGGAGCCTTCGGTGAACCTGGAAGACCTCTACCGCCTCCTGCGCACCGAGCACGTCCAGGCGCAGAGCATCGTCGACACCGTCCGCGACCCCCTGCTCGTGCTCGACCGCGAGCTGCGCGTCGTGGCCGCGAGCCGCTCCTTC
>DATAOD010000290.1:0-1766 GCA_036265975.1 Candidatus Limnocylindria bacterium | reverse complement strand
GGACGCGGTCCGCAAGGTCACCATCCGGGGCAACCACTCCTCCACCCAGTACCCCGACCTGTCCCACGCCGAGGTCAACGGCAGCAAGGTGTCCGCGCTGGTTGACGAGTCTTGGACACGTGAGGTCTTCATCCCCACCGTGTCCGGCCGTGGAGCAGCCATCCTCGATGCCCGCAGAGCATCCTCGGCGGCCTCAGCAGCCAACGCCGCCATCGGCCGACCCTGGTGGCTAATTCGTGTTCATGAAGCCAGGGCGAGTTCGAGGCGGGCGAGGTGGCTGGTGCGGGTCCGGTCCAGCGGGTGGCCGTTCCACCAGGCGTGCAGCCGGATCAGGTTGACCGCGACCGCGGCGTGGGCATGTTCGAGGCGGGTCTTGCCCAGCCCGCGGTAGCGGGCCTTCCGGATGCCGGTGACCGCCACGGCCTGGCGGATGGTGCCTTCGACGCCGGCGCGTAACGCGTACCGGGCCTGGAAGTCTTTGGTGCCCTGGGCGGTACGGGCGGTGAGCTGGGCCTGGTGGACGTCGCGGGGGTGCACGGTGAGCTGCCGGCGCCGCGACGCCGAGGTGGTGCACCGGGTTCGGACCGGGCAGGGCGAGCAGGTGCTCGCCGCGAAGGTGATCACGATTGTGTTGGTGCCGCGCTGGCTGACGGGGTTCCAGTGGCTGCTGGCATGGCCTTGCGGGCAGGTGGCCTGCTGCGCGTCGAAGTCGATGGCGAAGGCGGTCCGGTCGTATCCGGCACCTGCCCTGGCCTGCGGCGAGGTGTCGGCCAGCATCGGGGTGACCAGCGAGATGCCGAAGCCGGCCAGTGAGGACACCAACAGCTGTGCCGAGGGGTAGCCCGAGTCCACGTAGTGCTCGGCCGGCAGCAGGTCCCGCCCGGCCAGGCGGGCGTGGATCGGTTCGGTCATCTGGTTGTCGGGCACGGTCGCATCGGTGGTCTCCACATTCGTGATCAGCTGCGGTGCCGCGACGGCATCACCAGCGGCGTCACCATCGGCGCCGGTGCTGCCGTTGCCGCTGGTGTCGCAGGTCTCGGTGACGTGCACCTTGTAGCCGTTCCAGAACGTGTCGCGCTTGACGCCCCAGCGGGCATCGAGGTCATACGGGGAGGTGATGCGGGATCTGCCCGGCGGGAGACCCTCCGCATCCGCCTCCCGCCGCTTGATCACCTCCCGTCCCTGCTCGTCGGTGACGGCGAGGTAGTTCTGCACGAGCACCACCCGCAGCACCTCGACCTGATGCAGCCGCGCCAGGAACGCCAGGTCAGGATCACTGCCGGCCGCGGCGTACACCGCTTTGAGCAGCGTGTGCCCATCGCGCCCGTAGGCCAGTGCCAGCTCGGCTTTCCGCGCCTCGGAGGCAGGCATCCGCCAGGTGTCGATCCTGGCCGCATACCGCCGACCCCACGAGTCGTCCAGCAGTTGCGCCACCACCTGCGGCGCGGCCACCGCCAGCTGCTCCAGGCAGGCCCGCACCGACTCCCCGGCCAGCTCCAGCCGGTTCAGGTCGCGGACCGCGGAGATCACGTGGGTGGAATCGGTGCGCATCTTGCCGCCCGCGCCCACCAGCCCGCCGGCGGCCAGCCGCTGCAGCAGCGTGTCCAGCACCACCCGATCCAGGCCGCCGCCGGCGACCCTGGTCCGGAACTCACTCAAGACCGAGTGGTCGAAACCCGGGTCGGTCAGATCAAGCCCGAGCGCGTACTTCCAGTCGATACGGGTGCGGACATGCTCGGCGGCCTGACGGTCGGTCAGGTCCTCCG
>DATAOD010000289.1:0-4221 GCA_036265975.1 Candidatus Limnocylindria bacterium | reverse complement strand
GGTAGCTCGAGTTGCTGACCGTGATCTCCTGCGCGGTCAGCACCACGCGCACGGTGTGCTTGAAGTCCTCGATCGCGAACTCGCCGTCGTCCTTGACGAACTTCATCAGGTTGAGGCTCGCCAGGTTGCAGGCCGAGTCGTCGAGGTACATGTACTCGGAGCAGGGATTGCTGGCGTTGATGGGCGCGGTGTTCGCGCTTGTGTGCCAGCGGTTGATGTTGTCGTGGTACTGGATGCCCGGATCCCCGCAGACCCACGCCGCCTCTGCCATCTTGTTGAGGAGGTATCGGGCCTTGACTGTCTCGACCGGGGCGCCACTGGTGATGGCGTGGGTGGTCCAGTTGGAGTCCTCTTCGACTGCCTGCATGAATTCGTCGGTCACGCGCACGGAGTTGTTCGAGTTCTGGAAGAAGACCGATGCGTACGCCTCGCCACCGTTGAAGTTGCCGTCATAGCCGGCGTCGATCAGCGCCCAGGCCTTCTTCTCCTCCAGCAGCTTCGAGTCGATGAACTCCTCGATGTCCGGATGGTCGGCGTTGAGGATGACCATCTTTGCCGCGCGGCGGGTCTTGCCACCGGACTTGATGACGCCGGCGAAGGCGTCGAAGCCCTTCATGAAACTGACCGGGCCGCTGGCCTCGCCGCCGCCGGCCAGGTGCTCCTTGGATGAGCGGATGGTCGAGAGGTTCGAGCCGGTGCCGGAGCCGAACTTGAAGAGCATGCCCTCGGTCTTGGCCAGGCCCAGGATGGACTCCATGGTGTCCTGCACGGAGTTGATGAAGCAGGCGGAGCACTGCGGATGCTCGTCGATGCCCACGTTGAACCAGACCGGCGAGTTGAAGGCGGCTCGCTGCTTGAGGAGGATGTCCTTCAGCTCGTTGCGGAACGCATCGGCATCTTCGTCGGTCGCGAAGTAGGCGTCCTTGACGCCCCAGTCGGCGATGGTGTCCGCCACCCGATCGATCATCTGCTTGACGCTGCGCTCCCGCTGGTCGGTGCCCAGCTGGCCGCGGAAGTACTTGCTGGCGACGACGTTGGTGGCCAGGGCGGACCACTGCTTGGGGAACTCGAGGTCCTTCTGCTCGAAGACGACCTTGCCGTGCTCGTTGGTGATGGCGGAGTCGCGGAGGTCCCACTCGACGGTGTCGTACGGGTGGACGCCCGGTCGAGTGAAGCGCCGCTCGATGCTGATGCCCTTCCAGCTCGGCTTCTCCCCCGGCTGCAGCTGGAGGTAGCCCGAGCCCGATGCCGGCTTCGTCTTCGTCCCGTTCCCGTGACCGTTTCCGTTGTGACCGTTGCCATTCCCGTTCGTGGCGTGGCTGTTGGTGGCTGTCTCGGCCTGGGGAGCGGTGGTGCGAGCCATGCTGGTCGTGTTCCTCATCCTCCGGAGACTGTCTGGGTCCCCGGCCTCCTCCTGGTTGGCGGTCCGGTTGGCGCCTCTGCATCGGCCCTGGAAGTGGCTCGATCTGCGCGTCTATCGGGTGCCGCGATGGCCTGCCTGGCGTGCCCTCCACGCCGCGTGCTGAAGGACGTCGATTGTATGACGACGTACCTGCCCGGTCAACCCCAAAACCACAACATGTTGGGGGTGCGAGGCTGGGACCCCCACAGGATATTGGGGCTAGGCGGTTCGGGTGTGTATTACCTGTGGACACTCTGTGGAAGGTGTGTGGAGAGGTGGGAGGCGGCTGGCCCGCGCTCGTCGCGTCAGCCCGCCCGGCCGCCGGCTTTGAGCTGCTTCAACCGGCCGTGCCAGCTCCGGGTCTGGGCGGCGAGGCGATCGAGGTGCATGGCATCGAACTGGGCGGCCGCCTCCTCGAGCAGCGCCTCGTCGCGGCGGGCGACGGCAAGCGCTCGCGTGGCGAACCGGGCGGCGAGAAGAACAGCGTTCGCCCACTGGGGTGCCAGCGCCTCGATCCGTTCTCTGTCGTCGAGCTCCACCAGGCCATCGAAGAGCACGTTGGCGATATTCCACGTGCTGGGAGTCAGCCAGCTGGATTCGATCAGGTCGGCCAGCCGCCGGATCTCATCCAGGTCGTGGCGCGCAATGGCGAGACCAAGTCGTCGAGGGGCATCAATCCGCACATAGCTCCGCATCCCTACCGCGTCCGCCCTTGCCAGCAGCCGGTCCGCTTCGGCGTCATTGCCCGCGTGCGTCCAGGCAGTCGCCAGTTCGATGAGCCCTCCGCGATTGAACGGACACGGTGTGGCCAGATTGGCCTGGATCGCATCCTCGACCGGTTGGGTCAAGCCTCGAACGGCCTCCCAGTCCGCCTCCGCACTGACGATCATCATCTGGATTTCGAGCGCATGAACCCTGTGGTGCGGCGTCAGGTTGGCAACCGCCTCCTGCATGCGCCTGGCGAGGGCGCGAGCTTCGTCGAGCCGGCCGAGACTGGCGTTTTCGTGGGCATCCACGAAGAGCGCATCGGCCACCCTGTCTGGATCGCCGATCTGCGGCAGCAACTCGTTACGCTGCGCTGCCGCCCCTTGTGACCCCGCATAGTCGCCTTGGTCGTGCAGCACCTGCACCAGTGCGCCGAGTGCGTCATGCCGGAGCACCACGTTATCTAACGATTCCGCAATGGCCAACGCTGCGCGTGCCGCTTCCAGATCGTCTTCGGCAAGGCTCTTGGCGACGAGCGCCTGCGCCCGCGCCGGAGATCCTTCTGCCGAGTCAGCGACCGCGCGACTGATCCAGTCGGCAGTCACGCTGTCGTCCAGGCGCTGGGCCCACATCCCGGAACGGAGCGCCCACTGGAACGCCAGCTCCGGATAGACCTCGCCAGGATCCGCGCCGAGCTCGAGCGCACGATGCATGGCGGCGACCATGCCCTGGCCGTCGTATTTCACCGCGTTGGCGTGCCCGATGGCGTACCACAGCGCCGCCTGGTGCTGCGGGTCCGGCTCGAGCTCGACGGCGCGGCGCAGCATGCTGATGCCATCGTCGATCTCGTAGCGCCCGATCGCCAGGTCCGCCGCGCGACGAAGCCAGGCAAGCGCCTTGGCGCGCAGCTCTGCGACCTCGGCGTCGTGACCCGCCCACGCCAGGTCCAGGTCCTCCGGGCGCACGGCGGTTGCGTAGTGGTGCGCCAAAACGGGCGCCAGCTCGTCGCGCCCATCCATGCGACGGTCGAGCCACGCCGCGAAGGCGGCATGCAGCTTCGCGCGGCGCGCGCGTGGCAGCGATTCGTAGGCGACCTCGCGGGTGAGCGCGTGCTTGATCATGTATTCCCGCTCACCGGGAAGCGTGGACGTGGGACGGCGGCGGACGAACTCGCGCTCCTCGAGCACGCTGATGTCCGGGCGTTCGGCGCCGACCAGCTCGTACATCGGCCCGGTCCAGAACGTCCGGCCAATGACCGATGCGGCCTGCAGACCCTGCTTCTCCGCGTCTGGCAGGAGGTCAATCCGAGCAGCGAGCACCGCCTGGACGGAGTCCGGCACGCTGAAGCCCGCAGGCAATTGACCGAACGCCCACGAGCCGTTGTGCCGCTGGAGCACGCCGCGGTCGACGAAGGTGCCGATCAGCTCCTCGATGAAGAAGGGGTTGCCCTCCGCCCGCTCGACCACGAGCTCCCGGATCTGGGTGGGGACGTCGGTGCCCAGCAGCTCGGCCAACATGCGGCCGCTGTCGGCTGGCGGGAGCGCCTCCAGCCGCACGGCGGACGTGCGCTCGCGCGCGCCGCCCCACGCCGGCCGACGGTCCAGCAGCTCGTGACGCGCGGTGACCAGGACCAGCAGCGGACCCGAGACCTGTGCGATCAGGGTGTCGATCAGGTCGCAGAGCTGATCCTCCGCCCAGTGCGCGTCCTCGATCAGCAGCACGACCGGCCGGTTCGCAGCAAGCCCCGTCAGAAACTCCACCCACGCATCCTGCAGGCGCTCCCTGGCGACGAGCGGATGGAGCTCTTCCCCCGAGCCGATGCCCAGCGTGAGCCCCAGGTATGGATGGTTCGCGAGCCTGTGGGCCACGGATTCGGTGGTGTCGCCCTCGCTGATGCCGAAGTGCTGCTTGAGGGCCTCACCCATCGGCCAGTAGGTCGTGCCTTTCCCGTACGAGAGCGCGCGTCCAACCAGCTGGGCCGGCGAGGGGGTTTGCTCGCTGAGCCAGTCCCATAGCTCGCGCATCAGCCGCGTCTTGCCAACTCCCGCGTCGCCGAAGATGCAGACCAGGTGCGGCACCCCGCTGGCGGCCACCGTGATGTACCGGTCCCGGAC
>DATAOD010000288.1:0-3634 GCA_036265975.1 Candidatus Limnocylindria bacterium | reverse complement strand
GAGCGCGATGGCGAGGACTACCTGCTCACCGGGTCAAAGGTCTGGATCACCAACGGGGCCGATGCGGATCTCGTCGTCGTCTTCGCCACCCTCGACCGTTCGCTGGGCCGCGACGGCATCACCGCGTTCGTGGTCGAGCGGGACACGCCCGGCTTCCGGGTCGGAAGCCACGAGCGGAAGATGGGGATCCGCGACTCCGTCTCGGTCGAGCTGATCTTCGACGGCGCGCGGGTTCCCGCCGCGAACCGGCTGGGCGAGGAGGGCAAGGGCCTGAAGGTCGCCCTCGGCTCGCTTGGCGCCGGTCGCATCAGCATCGCGTCCTGCTGCGTCGGTGTTGGACGCGCCGCGCTGGAGCACGCCGCCCGGTACGCCACCCAGCGGACCCAGTTCGGCCGGCCCATCGCCGAGCAGGAGATGGTGCAGGCCATGCTGGCCGATGCCGCCACTGCAGTCGACGCCGCGAGACTCCTGACCTGGCGCGCCGCCCGCCTGCGCGACGCGGGCCAGCCCATCAACTCGGCCAGCAGCATGGCCAAGCTGTTCGCGTCGGACACCGCCATGCGCGTCGCGACCGACGCGGTGCAGATCTACGGCGGAGCGGGCTATAGCCGCGACAACCCGGTCGAGCGCTTCATGCGGGACGCCAAGGGCGCGCAGATCTACGAGGGAACGAACCAGATCCATCGGCTCATCGTGGCGCAGCAGCTGATCGAAGAGGTTCGCCGCACCGGCTGACCCCGGCGCCCACTGGCAAAACTCCTGGTTCTCAAAACGACCGAAACCGCACGAATTCGGTCCTCCGCAGCAATCAGAGTTCTAAAGTCAACAGATATCGGCCCAAGTCTGTGGTCCTGAGATCTCTAAGTTCTATCCGAGCCGATCTACCGCAGGCGAACCGCTGACCCCTTCTGCATCGGTCGAGTTCTGTCTAGACTCCCAACGATGTCGACGCCTGCCGCCCCGAGCGCCGCCGCCACGCCGCCCGAGACCGCTGGCCGCCTGATGGAGACGCAGGTCGAGCCGTTGACGATCCCGGACGAGCTGCGCGCCAATTCGCTGGTGGACCTCGTCCATCGCACCGTGCAGCGGACCCCGGACAAGGAGGCGCTGCGCTGGAAGCTGCCGCGCAGCCGTCGCGCGATGGGCGGTGCCGAGAGCGAGGACGAGGCGCCCGAGTGGCGCAGCACCACCTACGCGGAGACCTGGCGCTGGATCACGCAGGTGGCCATGGGCCTCAAGCACCTGGGCATCAAGGACGGCGACAGGGTCGCGATCATGAGTCGCACCCGTCCGGCGTGGCTGACCGCCGACATCGGCGCCATGAGCCTGGGCGCCGTCACCTGCCCGATCTATCCCTCGTCGGAGGCTGGCCAGGCGGCATACGTGATCAACAACGTCGGGGCGCGGCTGGTCTTCGTCGAGAACCTGCAGCAGTACGCCAAGATCGAGAAGGTGCGTGCCGAGTGCCCGACCCTCGAGCACGTGGTGGTGATCGATGACAAGGGCAAGCTGCCGCCCATGGCGGTGAGCTTCGACGACATCTTCGACCTGTCCGCCACCGGCCCCGAGGAGCTGCGCGCCTGGGAAGAGCAGTGGTCGAGGTTCGACCGCGCCAGGGTTGCGACCATCGTCCATACGTCGGGCACCACTGCCAACCCGAAGGGCGTGGTGCTGACCCACGGCAACATCATTCACAACTTCGAGGCGGCCATCCAGGCGGTCGACTTCGTGGAGAGCGACCTCTTCCTGTCGTTCCTGCCGCTGTCGCACATGACCGAGCGGGCTGCCGGCCAGGTCGTGCCGCTGGGACGCGGCTGCTCCATCGCCTATGCGGAGCCGGCAATCGAACGCCTGGCGGCGAACATGGCCGAGACGCACCCGACCGTGATGGTCGCGGTGCCGCGCCTCTACGAACGGCTCTACGCCCGGGTGATCTCGACCGTCGAAGCCGGATCGGGGCTGCGCAAGCGCATCTTCGGCTGGGCCACCGGCCTCGGCCAGCAGCACTACCAGAACCACCTCGATGGCCTGCCCGATTCCTTCTGGCTGCGCACCCAGCTGAAGGTGGCCGATCGGCTGGTCTTCCATCGGATCCGGGCCCGCACCGGCGGACGGGTCCGCTATTTCGTCTCCGGCGGCGCGCCGCTGTCGCGGGAGATCGGCGAATTCTTCTACGCCATGGGCATGCTGATTTTGGAGGGCTACGGCCTGACGGAGACCGCTCCGCTGCTTTCCCTCAACCGGCCCGATGACTTCAAGTTCGGCACGGTCGGCAAGCCCGTGGCGGAGACCCAGGTGCGGATTGACCCGGAGTCCGGCGAGATCCTGGCGCGCGGTCCGCAGATCATGCAGGGCTACCTCAACGATCCGGAGGGAACGGCGGCGGTCATCGACGCCGATGGCTGGTTTCACACCGGCGACATCGGGGAGCTGGATGCCGAGGGCCGCATCACCATCACCGATCGGCTCAAGAACATCATCGTGCTGGCCAACGGCAAGAACGTGGCGCCCGCGCCCATGGAGATTGCCCTGCTGACGTCGCGTTACGTCGCCCAGGCGGTGATCCTTGGCGATGAGCAGCCGTACACCGGCGTGCTGATCGCGCCCGATTTCGAGGAGGTGGGTCGCTGGGCCGCGGGCGTCGGCCTGGCCGAGATGCCACCCGAGCAGCTGGTGGAGGAGCCGTCAGTCCTCAAGCTCATGCAGGCCGAGGTCCGCTCGAAGCTCGACGGCTTCGCAGTCTTCGAGCGCCCGCGCCGGATCGCGCTGCTGCCACGCCTGCTCACGGAGGAGGAGGGCGAGCTCACGCCATCCCTCAAGGTCAAGCTGCGGGTCGTGAAACAGAAGTGGGCCGCCAAGGTTGCCCACGTCTTCGACGAGGACGACGCTGCCGGGGAGTGACGTCCGCTTGCGGGCGCAAATCTTGCCCAATGACAACCACAGCGACGTTATGCGCCGGACCAGGGGCGATTGGAGCTCCTTGGCGGTTGCGATGAGCGTGGATCTATCCCGTACGGGCGCCGCAACGGCCCAGATGCGCGCCTAACGACAACCACACCGTCATCTGGCAACAGGTCGGCCAGGTCGGCCAGACTGGCCCCATTTACGACGCCCACGCTGGAATTTGGCGACAAGTCGGCGACCGTGGCGGGCTGTGCATGCCAAATCCCAGCCACACGGGCGGTAGGTGCGACGTTCCAGCCTTGAGCGACTGTCGGACGGCCGCTTCGAGCATGAATCCGTCAGGCTGCCAGCCAGCAATGGCCGATTGAGGCGCCTAAGCCCAGTCACGGCGAGATCTGGCGCGAATCGGGCGCATTCGGCGCGATAGCGCCGGCCTGGCCGGGATTTGGCGTATTTGGCGTAAACGATCACCACTGAGCAGCACGAGTACCATCAACCCATGAGCGACGTCTTCATCCTGTCCGCGGCCCGGACGCCCATCGGCAAGTTCGGCGGCGGCCTTTCCACGACCCCCGCCACTGAGCTGGGTGCCACCGCCATCCGCGCCGCCGTGGAGCGGGCAAGCATCGCCCCGGAGCACATCGACGAGGCGATCATGGGGCAGGTCATCCAGGCCGGCGCCGGACAGGCACCCGCCCGCCAGGCCGCGCTGAAGGGCGGGCTGCCGGAG
>DATAOD010000287.1:0-7168 GCA_036265975.1 Candidatus Limnocylindria bacterium | reverse complement strand
GATGGCGTACACCACCGGCGTACCGATGATCAGTAGCACTCCGCCGAGCGACGGGCCGCCGATCGTGGCCAGCTGCATGGTCGAGGTGTTGAGCGCCACCGCGTTGCCGTAGGCGTCGCGCGGCACCAGGTTGGGGAGCAGTGCCTGGTTGGTGGGCATGTTGAAAGCCCGCACGATGCCGACCAGCGACATGATCACGAAGATCGGCAGCACCGAGCTGAAGCCGCTCAGGCTGTAGGCCAGCAGCGCGGCCGCCGCGGCTCCCGCCAGCAGGTACGTGCCAAAGATCACGCGGCGGCGGTCGTAGTTGTCGGCCACGTGTCCCGCGGGCAGCACCAGCAGCACGAACGGCAGGAACTGCGACAACCCGATCAGGCCCAGGTCCAGCGGGTTGTGGGTGGTGAGGTACACCTGCCAGCCGACCGCCACGGTCTGCATCTGGACCGCGAAACCAACCAGCAGCCGCGCGACCAGGTAGCGCCGCACATCGGGGTAGGCGAGCGACGGGAAGCGGCTGGTCACGGGTCCCGCAGGATAGACCCCGCAGCGTGGGGGTGCCGATCGCGGCTGGAGGCTGCCAGACTGCCTGCCATGCAGCAGCTCGACGACGATCGAGACCAGTTCGGCAGGCCCAAGACGCCGCTGCGCATGGGACAGCTGCTGGCCGTGACCGCCTACTGGCTGGCGATCACCGTGCTGTGGGGTGCCTTCACCTTCAGCGTGATTCCGCGCCTGGTGGAATCTCCGGGCGTGCTGGGCAGGTCCACGCATCCGTTGGCCGGCCTCGCCATCGGGCTCATCACCACCGCCGGGGTGCTGATCGCGATCGTCGTGCAGCCGACCATGGGCTCGATCAGCGACCACACCCGCACGCGGCTCGGGCGCCGCAAGCCGTACATCCTGGCGGGCACGCTGGCCGACATGCTGTTCCTGGGCTTCGCCGCGTGGGCCTTCTGGAACCAGAGCTACTGGGCCTTCGTGGCGGCAGTGGCCCTCCTGCAATGCAGCAGCAACTTCGCGCAGGGCCCGTACCAGGGCTACATCCCGGACCTCGTGCCGTCGCGGCAGGTCGGCATCGCCTCGGGCCTGCTTGGCGCGGCGAACATCGCGGGCAACCTGCTGGGGCCCGGCATCGCCATCGTGTTCGTGGCCGTGCTGCCGGGCGTGCTTGGCGCTCCCATCATCACGCTGGGGCTGTTCGCGGCCATCGGCCTGGTGGAGCTGGTGACCATGCTCATCACCCTCGCCTACGTGCCCGACACCCCGGCGCCGCCCACCACCAGGACGCTGCGCGAGCGGGCTCTCGGCGCATGGGGCACGGACCTGCTGGCCCAGCGCGACTACGTCTGGCTGCTGGTCAGCCGGCTATTCGTGCTGACGGCGCTCGTCTCGCTGCAGGCATTCGCTGTCTTCTTCCTGGAGAACGCCCACGGCATGACGCCGGATGACGCGCAGACAGCGCAGTTCCCGCTCATCGTGACTGTGGCCGTGGCCGCCCTCCTGAGCGCGGTGCCGGGCGGATGGATCTCCTCACGCATCGGGCGCAAGCCGGTCCTCTACGTGGCAATCGCGCTGGGCGTGGTCGGCGCCGTGGTGATCGGGACGGCGCCGGACTACTGGATGGTGGTCGCCGCTGCCGTGCCCATCGGCATCTGCAGCGGCGTGTTCCTGGGCGTGGACTGGGCGCTGATGACGGACATCATCCCCAAGGCGGAGAGCGGCCGGTACATGGGCATCAGCAATATCGCGGTGGCAAGCGCGGGGCCCATCGCCAGCACGGTCGGGGGCCTGGCCGTCTTCGTTGCGACCAGCCTGGCCCTTGGAGCCGATGTCGCCTATCGGCTCATCTTCGCCCTCATGGCGTTGCAGCTGGTGCTGGGCGCGCTCGCGCTGCGGCGCGTGCGCGAACCGGCGCGAGCGGGCGTTCCCGCGGCCGAACCGGCCAGCGCCTGATGGACGCGGCCGCCGAGCGAGCGCGGCGCACCGGACCACGAGCGGTGAGCGTGGTCGTCGATGGGCGCTGGCGCGCGATGTGGCTCGGTAATCGGCTGCTGGTGCGGCTGCTGTTCGACGTGTGTGCCGAAGGATTGGAGCGCTGGCCGGCCGCACCCTTCTGCCTGGTGCTGAACCATCACAACGGCTGGGATCCGATGCTGGTCATGGCCGTCGCGCCGCTGCGCCCGCGCATCACCTGGTTCGGGCCCAAGGAGGCCGATTTCTCCCGCGGCTTCAAGAACCGGGTGATGGCCTTCTTCGGTGGCGTCATTCCCTATGACCCGGCCAAGACGACGCTCACCTCGGCCGTGCGCTCGGTGCGCAGGGTGTTCGCCACGGGAGGAGTGCTGGGCATCTTCGCCGAGGGACGGGTCGGCTTCCGCGAGTCGCAGCTGCTGCCGTTCGAGGAGGGCGCGATTGCCTTCTCGGCTGCGGCCGGCGTTCCCGTCGTTCCGGCGGCCATCGTCGGCAGCAGCGTCATGTGGTTCCGCCGCCGGGTCGTGATCCGCTTCGGCGAGCCCCTGCCGACCGCCGATGCGCGCGACCGCGCCGCCCGCGCGGCACTCGAGGAGCGGGTTCGGGCCGCCATGCAGGCGCTGCTTCCCGACGAGGAGCTCAGCCTTCCTCGCCGCCGGCCGCTTCGATTCATCGGCGACCTGTTGACCGGCGCGGAGGACGTTGCCCGTCGAGAGGCACAGCTCGGCGATTAGGGCGGCGCGCCGCTAGCATCGGCTCATGCTCCCGGTGATCTGGACGATCTTCGCGCTGTCTGCGGTGGGCGGCTTCATCATGGTCGCCGCCTATTGGCTGGACATCCAGGACCGCCGTGATCTGACCTTCCGCCGCCGCGTGGCGTGGTCGGCGGGTACGTTCCTGTTCCCGCTGACGATCCCTCTCTACGCGTTCAGCCCGGGCGCCGCATGGCCGGCATTCCTGCGCGTGGCCGCCTTCCTGCCCCTCTTTGCCCTGGCGCTGTTCTTCGCCTTCCTGTTCGGGCTGTTCACCTGACAGTCGCCCTCCAGACCCCTTGCAGCAGGGCGAGGGCGCCTGCTGGCCCTCGCGCCCGTATCATCGGCTCATGACCACAACCACGAAGGGCGTGGATGACGCCCTCGCCTACCTGCGCGACCACGCGGAGGAGCACCTGGCGGGCCTGGACGCGTTCCTTCGTCTCGAGTCGATCAGCGCCGATTCGGAGCGCAAGGACGAGATGCGGCGCACTGCGCAGTGGATCGCCGATGAGCTCAGCCGCATCGGCGCGGAGCATGCCCAGCTCAACGAGTCGAGCGGCAATCCCATTGTCACCGCCGACTGGCTCCACGCCGGCGAGGACGCCCCCACGGTGCTGGTCTACTGCCACTATGACGTTCAGCCGGTCGATCCCATCGATGAGTGGGTGCGCCCTCCGTTCGAGCCGCGCTACGAGGATGACCGGGTCTACGCTCGCGGATCGGGCGACGACAAGGGCCAGCTGTTCATGCACGTCAAGGCCGCCGAAGCCTGGCTGCAGGCGACCGGGCGCCTGCCCATCAACCTGCGCTTCTTCTTCGAGGGCGACGAGGAGCACGACAGCCAGCCGGTGGAAGGGTTCGTGAAGGCCCATCCAGAGCTGCTGGAGGCCGATGTCTGCATCGTCTCCGACTCCGACATGCAAGACGACGACGGCACCCCGGCCATCACCTATGGCCTGCGCGGGATCGCGTATTGGGAGCTCAAGGTGCGCGGCCCGTCCCAGGACGTGCACTCCGGCAGCTATGGCAATGGCGTGGACAACCCGGCCAACGTGCTCGTCCGTATGCTCGCCACGCTGACCGATGAGAACGGCCGCATCACCATCCCCGGCTTCTATGACCGCGTCCGCGAGCTGTCCGAGGAGGAGCGCGCCGCCTATGCGGCGATCCCCTTCGACGAGGACGAATGGCGCGACGTGGTGGGCGTCAAGGAGCCGATGAGCGGCGAGCCGGAGTACACGCTGCTCGAGCGCCTCTCGGCGCGGCCCACCTTCGACATCAACGGCGTGTGGGGCGGCTATGCCGGCGACGGGTCGAAGACCATCATCCCGGCCTTCGCCGCCGCGAAGTTCAGCACCCGCCTGGTGCCCGATCAGGATCACTACGAGATCGAGCAGATGGTCGTCGACCACCTGCATCGCATCGCGCCGCCGACGGTGGACATCGAGGTCAAGGTCATCCACGGTGGGCAGCCGGCCATCACGCCCCTGGATCATCCGGCGGTCGAGGTGGCGTCGCGCGCCCTGCGCGAGACCTTCGGCAAAGAGCCGGTCCATCATCGGTCGGGTGGATCGATCCCGGTCGTGCCGGCGCTGGACCACGAGCTTGGCCTGACCACGGTCATGATCGGCTTCTCGTCGCCGAACGGAAACTTCCACGCGCCGAACGAGTGGATGCCGCTGGCCAACTATCGCGGCGGGATGGATGCGCTGGTCAGGCTGTGGGGCCTGCTTGGCGAGATGTCCGCTGCGGAGGTCCGCGGCTGAACACCAAGGGACCACCCGTCACGTCCGACGACCCCTGGCTGGCGCTGGGTGCCGCTTCCCGTCTGGTTGGAGTGGGTCCGGACACGCTGCGCCGCTGGGCGGACAGCGGCAAGGTGGAGAGCTACACCACTCCCGGCGGTCATCGCCGCTTCCTTCGGTCGAGCCTCGAGGCCATGGTCAACGCCCCGCGCCGGCCACGCTATGGCGTGGCGCGGCTGACCGGCTCAGCCGGCACTATCAGCGGCGAGATCCAGCGCCGCATGCGCCGCGGCGGTCCCGCCGCGCGCCCCTGGCAGGCACGCCTCTCCGCCGAGCAGCGCAGCGAGTTCCGACGCTGGGGGCAACGGACGTTCCAGCTCGTCCTCGAGTACGTGGCTGCGCGGCGTCGCGCAGAGCGCGACCTCCTCCTCACCGAAGCCCAGAAGATGGGTGCCCTGTACGGCAGCGAGGCCTCGCGCGCCGGCCTCTCCCTGGCCGAGGCGGTCGAGGCATTCCTGTACTACCGCTCACCCGTACTGGAGGCCATCGGCGCCCACCTGCGACGGCGCGCGGCAGACGTGACGGACGTGACGGACGCGTACCGCGAGGCAACCGCCGCGGTGGACAGCGTGCTGGTCTCGCTGGTCAGCTCGCACCGCGAGGGTGGGCAGAAACGGGCGCCCGGCGAGGGCGCATCGGGCTCCGACCCCGGCTAGTCGACCACCCGCAGCGCGCGGCTCGAGGTGTTGAGCCGCTCACCGCCGCTCGCGGTACACACCACGATGTCCTCGATCCGCGCTCCCCACTCGCCCTCGAGGTAGATGCCGGGCTCGATGCTGAAGACATGTCCGGCCTGCAGCGGCTCCGCATTGCCGGCCACCAGGTAAGGCTCTTCGTGGGTCTCCATGCCGATGCCATGGCCGGTCCGGTGGATGAACCGATCGCCGAAACCGGCGGCCGCGATGACCTCCCGCGCCGCAGCATCGATCGCTTCGGCGGCCACTCCGGGCGCGACCGCCCCGCACGCCGCTGCCTGGGCTTCCTCCAGGACGGCGTACATCGTGGCGAACCCCCCCGGCGGCTCCCCCACGAAGGCGGTGCGCGAGGTGTCGCTGCAGTAGCTGGCCAGGCTGCCGCCAATGTCCAGCACGACCGCGTCGCCCTCCCGGATCAGCCGGCTGCCGGGCTCATGATGCGGGCTTGCCGAGTTCGGGCCCGAGGCCACGATCGCGAAGTCGGCGGTCTGGTGGCCGGCGGCCAGCAGCAGCTCGTTGATGTGGCGGCTCACCTCGGCCTCGGTCCGGCCGGCCAGCGGCTCGGCCGTGACCTGGTCCATGGCCGCGTCGGCGGCAGCTCCCGCCACTCGAAGGCGGTCGACCTCGCCGGAGCTCTTGATCCGGCGCAGCGCCGCCATGGACGGACCTGCCTCGACGAGCTCCATCGGATCCAGTGCGGCCCGCAGACGAAGCACGAAGCGCGCGTACATCTGGTCCTGTACGCCGATGCGGCCGCTGCTCCCGGCAAGCAGGCTTCGCACCAGGCGGAACGGGTCGTCGGTCTCGTCCCATGTCACCAGCTCCACCGAATCGACCAGCTCCCCGAGCTCGTGGCGAGCCAGCGGCTCCTCGAGGCGAGGCAGCACGACCCGGGGCGTGCCGGCTGCGGGCAGGACCAGGCAGGTCAGCCGTTCGAGGGCGGGTGCGCGATACCCAAGCAGGTAGGCATAGTCGGGCGACGGTGTCAGGAGAAGCGCGGCCAGGCCGCGGCGCTCGGTTTCCTCCGCGACCCGCTGCAGCCGCTGCCGGTACACCCCCGCTGCGAACGGCTCGATGGCGGTCGGGAGCAAGGTCATGCCCGACAGGGTACTCGACCGAAGTGCCGTCGAACGAACGGGCCATCGACGGGGTCGGCACGCACCGGTACGCTCGTCTCATCCATCCCGTGCGTGTGACAATGTACTACGACACGGATGGGGCGAGGTCTGACGAGAGCCGGCTATGCGCGACGTTGCCCGCACAGCGCCCACCGCTCGACTGCGGCCAGCGGCCGGGCTGGCGATCCTCGCCCTGCTGGCGGGAACGCTCCTCACTGAACGGCCCGCCGTCCTGGGCGCGCGGCCCGGCGGCCTCGCCGCAGATGCCGCCACCTTCCTGGCCGGCCGGGACGGGGGCAACGCGTCCGATTACCGGCTGCTCTACCAGCGCACCGCCCTCGCTCCCGACGGGCGGCAGCTGTGGACCGGCAAGCTGCTCGATCGCCGGACGGGTGAGGTGCGCCTCGTCTATTCCGATGGCGAGGGGCGCACCGGCGGCCCGGAGCTGCTCACCGGCCTGCAGCGCGCGGCCGATGGTCGCCTCACCGCCCTGCAGCGCAAAGCGAGCGCTCCGCTTCGCGCCTCCCTGGCGGCATCGGCCCCTGGTGCGCGCGCCAAGACGCTGCCGGTGGCAATCTGGCTGGAGGTCGACACCGGCGCCGCGCTTCGTGCGGTGGAGGCTCGTCACCCGGAGGTCAGGTGGATCGGGGGACGGCCGGTTGCCGGCGACCTACGGACCGTTAGGCGACTGCGGGCGGAGCTGTGGAATGCGCGGCGGGACGCCTACGCCGCGGCGACAGCCCCGCTGCGCACGCAGGTGGAGGAGCTCGGCGGCCGGATCGCCTATGCCAGCAGCAGCGCTCCCCTCGTGTTCACCGACCTGC
>DATAOD010000286.1:0-1841 GCA_036265975.1 Candidatus Limnocylindria bacterium | reverse complement strand
ACCGCCCGATCGCTGGAACAAAGCGCTCCATACCTCAGGATCGTCGGAGCTGGTGAATACACATTTGATTCGCGGGTAGAGAGGAGCGGCCCGATGCGGTTCCTGCGCACGCCGATCGTGTATTTCGCCTTGGGCCTCGGGCTGACGCTGCTTAGTGCACAATCAGGCGACCTCCTGGGGAATGGCCAAGTGAGCGGTGAGCAGACAGCCCAAAGCCGCACAGACTCGTTCTTCGACCTCGTGGGCCGTCAGCAGCCGCGCCGGCTCGGCGATGCGCCGCTTGCCATGGACCCCCTTCGGCTCGATGGGGTTGAGCCAGGGACTTTGCTTGGGCAGGAAGCAGGGGACGATGCGCACCCCGCCTTCGCGGTGGGCGCGCTGATTGTGCTCCCGCAGCCAGCCGCGCACGGCGGCGCTCACATGCCAGGAGGCGTTGTCCCAGACCAGGAGCAGCGTCGTCGTGCCTGTCACCGCCAGCTGCTCGCAGCACCAACTCAGGAACTGGGTGGTAAGGGCGCTGATCGGCCGCCCGTCCACAACGCGCAGCCAGACCGCCTCCGCCGCGGCGGCGCCGGGACGGAGGAGCAGCCCGTAGCAAGCCAGCGCCTTGGGGTCGGGATCGTCAGCGGCCACCGTCTGCTGCACCAGGCGCAGCGGCGCGTCGTCCGTCCAGGCGTGCAGTGTCGGCTGGGTGAGCCGACTCCACCAGGTCTCGTCCTCGTACCCGATAGCCCAGTCGGGCCGCGTGGCCGCCAGGGTCAGCAGCCGATCGCGGCGCTGTTTTTTTGGGTGTATGCCGGATCGGGACTGGTGATCCAGTCCTTGGCGCGCCGCCAGCGGATGCCCAGACGCGCCAGCGTGGCACGCACCGTCTCGTCGCTGACGCGGGTGGGGGTGATCCCTTCGCCATACGCCACCTGCGCCGCCAGCTCCAGTGTCCAGACGCT
This sequence comes from Candidatus Limnocylindria bacterium, assembly GCA_036265975.1. GTDB lineage: Bacteria > Chloroflexota > Limnocylindria > QHBO01 > QHBO01 > DASSCW01. The sequence goes on along the minus strand of DATAOD010000286.1, from coordinate 894 downwards.
GGTGGCATGGCCGAACTCGCGCGGCGAGCGATGCAGCAGGGCGCGCAGCCGATCCGCCCCCGTCGCGTCGAAGGCGGCGTGGATGGTGTGGGGACGCGACGAGCCCGCCGGCAGGGCCGCCACGCCGTCACGGGCAAAGGCATGGATGGCATTGCGCACCGTCTGTTCTCCGCAACTGAGGCTGTGGGCGATGGCCGGCACCGGCTCGCCGCGGGCACTGGCCACGATGATCTGGCAGCGGCGCAGGGTAAAGGCGTCTGTCGAGCGCAGACCGGCCGCCAGGGCCTGCTGCTCGTCCGCGGTGGGGGAACGCACGAACAAGGGGGCTCGCATGACATACAGGATACCGCATAACCCAGCACCTCATCGGAGACAGCACTAGGCCTCCCTGGCACGCTCCCTGCATCACGGTCCCCTGACCGCTCCGGTGGCCTGGCGGCCTGTCCCCGCAGCGCCCCGCAATGCCGCGGTACAGGGCCCCGTCACATCCCCCTGCAGGTCACCGGTGCCGCGTCGCCGTTCCCCGGACCCTCGCGAAGGAGTGCCGCCATGCTGCCCACCCGCTTCCCTCGGTCCTGGCCCCTCCCCCTCGGCGCCACAGGACGCCGCCAAGCCATACGCCGCCTCGGCGTGCTCGGCGCGGCCCTGCTGGCCACCCTCGGGCGCGCTCCGGACCCCACCGTCGCCCGCCACCGCCACGACGGCTCCGGTGCGCCGGGCGCGGACGAAGTGCGTGCCGGCCCGGCCGGTCCGCTGGCCACCGAGCGCACCAAGCGGGGGCCGACCGGGCCCACCGGGCCGCGCGGACGCCTGGGACCCACCGGCCCGGACTTCGTGCCGGTCTTCGTGGCTGGTCCGCGCAGCGCCGCCCTCAGCACCACCACCGGCGCCTTC
>DATAOD010000285.1:0-1982 GCA_036265975.1 Candidatus Limnocylindria bacterium | reverse complement strand
AGACACCTCGACCGTCGACACGGACGCTGGTAGCGCCTTCTCTGCCAACGGGTCTTCTCCCCGCCGCCGCTTTGCTCAGAGCGGACACTTTAACTTTGGATCTCCCGCACTTTGCGTGCTGCGGCTGGTCATTTCGGGTGGGGATGACGACATGAGAACAACTGCCCTCCTTTGAACGGCCGTTCTTGCCCAAACATCTGCTTCCGCTCATCCCGGCGGGGCTGCTGGTTCAGCAGATCCTGCCCACCCCTGACTGTCTGACCATTGTCGCCGTCTCCCACCAGCGATCAGCCAGCTGTCCCGCCTGTGCCACCCCGTCCTGCCGCGTCCATAGCCGCTATGAGCGCAGCTTCGGTGATCTGCCCTCGCAAGGCCGCCCTGTGGTGCTGCGCGTCCAGGTCCAGCGGTTCCACTGCCGCAACCCGTCCTGTCCCCGGCAAACCTTTGCTGAGCCCCTGAGCGGGATTGCGCTGCGGTTCGCGCGCCGGACCGAGCGGCTCCACGCGGTGCACCATAAACTTGGCGTCGCGCTCGGCGGCGAGGCGGGGGCACGCCTGGCCGGGCACCTGGCCATGCCCGTCAGCCCCGATACGCTGCTGCGCTTGGTCGTGCGCGGCGCCGCTGGCCGGGCTGCGCCGCGCACCCCGCGGGTTCTCGCGGTAGACGACTGGGCGTGGCGTCGTGGCCACCGTTATGGCTCGGTCCTGGTCGACCTCGAGCGCAACCGCATGGTGGACCTGCTGCCGGACCGGCAGGCTGAGACCTTCGCGGCCTGGCTGCGCGCCCATCCTGGCGTCGAGGTGATCGCTCGTGACCGCGCCGGTGCTTACGCCGACGGGGCCCGCCAGGGCGCTCCCGAGGCCATCCAGGTGGCCGACCGGTGGCACGTGCTGCGCAACCTGGGTACCGCGGTGCAGGTGCTTGCCGACCGGCACGGACCTGCTGTGCGCCGGGCGGCACGGACCGTCGTCGACGAGATCGGGGCAGCCTCACCAAAGCCAGTCTCGGCCGAGCCATCTCGGGCGCCACCGCCCGGCCCGACCGCCGTGGAGCGGCGGCGTCAGGCCGCGCACGCGGCTCGACAGGCACGCTACGAGGAAGTGGCACAGCTGCACGCCGCAGGCGTGTCTCTCAGCAGCATTGCCGCCCAGTTCGGCCACGATCGCCGGACCGTGCGCAACTGGCTCAGGCTCGGCCATGCCCCGCACTGGAACAGGCCTCTGCGCGGCAGCGTGCTCGATGCCCACAGAGCGTTGCTCGAGCAGCGCTGGGCCGAGGGCTGCCGCAATGCTGCCAAGCTCTGGCGCGAGCTGGTTGCGACGGGCTTTACCGGGCGGCCCAGCCTGGTGCGCGTCTGGGCTGGGCAGCGGCGGCGGGTGGACCGCGACGAGGGCACAGGGCAGGCCACATCGAGGACGCGCTGGCAGCCACCGCGCGGCGCCCGGCTACGGTGGTTGTTGATGGCAGACCGCAACGCCCTGCCCGAGACCGAGCGAGCCTTTGTCGTCCATCTGTTTGCGGAAGCGGAGGACCTGGCACGTGCGGTCGCTGTTGCGAAGCGCCTGGACCAGCGACTGCGGCGCGAGAGCAAAGAGCCGTTGGAAGCGATACTCGACGATGCGGCGGATACCTCGCTGGCCACGTTTGCCGCCAGCCTCCGGCGTGACCTCGATGCAGTTCAGGCCTCGCTGGACACGCCGTGGACCACCAGCCCTGCCGAGGGCCAGATCAATCTCATCAAGACCGTGAAGCGGTCCATGTACGGTCGCGCAGGTTTCCTGCTGCTGCGCGCTCGCGTCCTGGACGCTGCATGACCACACGATGCAGCACGCAAAGTGCGGGAGATCCTGTTCAAGTTCGGCTTAAGGCGGGCGATCTCCTCGCGCTGCGCCGCCACCGTCCGCTCGAGCTCCGCCACCTTGCCCAGCAACGCGCCCACCAGCGCCTTCAGCTCGGCCAGCGACAGCGTGTCAGGATCAGCG
>DATAOD010000284.1:0-2157 GCA_036265975.1 Candidatus Limnocylindria bacterium | reverse complement strand
CCTCGAGGGCGTCCTTGCCACCATGAGCATCGAGGCCGCCACCGACGGTGACACCTTTGCCGCCTATCTTGAACAGGTGCTGCTGCCGGTGTTGCGCCAGCGCAAGCCCGATGCGGTGCTGGTGATGGACAATCTGCGCCCGCACAAGACCCCTGAGGTGCAGGCGGTGCTCGATGGATCAGGCTTTCCCGATCGCGATCTGCCCAGCTACAGCCCGGACCTCAGTCCGATCGAGCCGGGCTGGGCTAAGGTGAAGTCCTACCTCCGCCGGGTCGCTGCGCGCACCGTCGAGGCTCTTGGACAGGCGCTTGCTCCCGCGCTCGACAGCATCACCGCTCAGGATGCCGCCGCCCTCTTCCGACACTGCGGCTATGCCTGTCCCAACTAACCTGCGGTTTGCTGTAATACTACAGCCGGGTTTTACGCGGCGTGCGCTGTGTTCGTCGGTGCCAATGGGCGCGCCGGGCGCGTTGCTGATGCTTCCGGCGCCATGCTGACCAGTGCAGGATAGTGCGCGGCGGTGGTGACCTCTGGCTGACCAGCGCCCACAGCAGGCGCCTGACCTCGGGCACGGTGAGTGGCCAAAGCTCGGCGGCGCGGTTCATCGGGTCCCCACCCCCCGATCGCGTCCTTTCGGACGACGGCGCGATAGGCGAGGGCGAACATTGAGAGGGTGATGTGGCGGTGCCAGCCACCCCAGGAGCGGTCAATCGGTCTCTTGCCGCTTGACCGTATTGATCCAGGCCGACCTCGCCTTGGCCCTGTTCGAACAGGCTCTCGATCGGCCAGCGCAGGCCTGCGATCTGCACCAGCCTGGCCAGCGCGGTGTCCTTCGGCGCATGCGTCAGATAGAATGTCAGCTCGCTCGGTTTGGCGATCGAGCGCCGCACCAGCAGGCCGCACTGAAAGCCCGGAGCGGCGCCGCTATAGGGGATGTAGGTCCAGTCGGATAGACGCGGCCGCTTGGCGCCATCACCGGCGCTGAGCCGCTGCCAGGCCTTGCGCGGCAAGCGCTTGATCCAACTCGTCACCGGTCGCTGGCCGAGGTCCTGCTTCGAGGTAACCGCCAGGACGTCGCCGCGCCGATGCCGCTCCGCCCAACGCCGGATCCGATGGTCGGCGCCATAGACGCTGTCGCCGGTGATCCAGGCAAACGCGATCCCGGCTTGGCGCGCCCGCTCCAGCATGGCCAGGCCGAGCTTGGGCTTGGTGGCGAAGGCGATGTCGGTGGGGATGTGCGCCTCGCGTCGGCGGTCCGCGTCGTTGGACCAGTCGACGGGCCGGTACAGCGCGCGATCGATCAGCACCTGGCCATGACGGCTCGCATAGCCGAGGAACACGCCGATCTGGCCGTTCTCGATCCGACCGGCGGTGCCGCTGTATTGCCGCTGCACCCCGGCTGACTTGCGGCCCTTTTTGAGGAAACCGGTTTCATCCAACACGGCCACGCCATCGGGATCGCCCAGGTGCTGGATCACATAGGCTTGCAGGTCATCGCGTACCGCATCGGCGTCCCATTGCACCCGGCTCAGGAAGTCCGGCACGCCATCCGGCGTGCGATCGCCAACGGCTTCCGCCAGTTGCCAGCCGTTCTTGCGCTCCACCGGCGCCAGCAAGCCCCGCAGATAAGCGCCCGCCCGCCGCCGCGGCTCGGTTCGCCCAAACCGCGGCGCGATCCGGTCAACAACGCCGTCCAGGCCATCAGACCAGGCTTGCACATCTGCTTGCGTCACCATGCCGCATTACCTCCCACCAGAGGTAACGCGCAAACCCGGCTGTAGTACTAGCCGGACTGGCGATGGCTGCTGGCGCCCGTCGCCGCCGCGGGACTCGGCTTCGCCGCCGCCCAGGTTGCCACGGCCCGCGCGCCGCCGAGTGAAGCCGATCTGCCTGGCCGCGCCACGCTGGTCACCGGCGTGATCAAGTCGGTCGAGATCCTGCCGGAAGGGCGGCGGATCACCATCCAGCCGGCCTTCCTGGACGACGCGGCCACGCCGCTGCGGCGGTCGGTACGGGTGCGGCTGCGCGCCGGTGACGACACGCCGCTGGAAGCCCGGGACAGCGTCGACGTCCGAGCGATCGTTCGCCCGCCGGCGCCGCCGGTGCGCTGGCCGACCGGCTCAACCGAACCAGCGAAACCCGCTCCGTATCCTGCAA
>DATAOD010000283.1:0-1640 GCA_036265975.1 Candidatus Limnocylindria bacterium | reverse complement strand
GCCCGCAGCCGAGTGAACGCCTCCGCCAGCGCGTCCGCCCAGGGCCAGCAGCGTTGCAGCCGCATGATCAGGCGGCGGGCGTGGCGGACCACGCGGGCGGCCTGGTGCCACAGCCGATACCGCAGCGTCTTGGGCTCGGCGACGCGTAGCTCGCCGTCCAGCAGCAGCGTCTGCGCCCAGCAGACCAGGTCCTGAGCGAGCAGCACCAGCTCCAGCCAGACGGCGTTGCGGCGCATGCGGTCAAACGGCAGGTTGGCAAGCCCGGTCGCCTTGGCACCGCGGATGCGGTCCTCGACGCGGGCGCGCTGGCGGTGGCGCAGCTCCAGCTGGGCGATGTCGGCCTCGGGCTGGTCGGTGACAAAGACTTGGAAGCGGTGCCCGTCCAGGTCGGTGAACGACAGCTGGGCGCCGGGGTGGGGGTCCTCGCGGCGGCAGATCGCGCGGGTGCCCGACGGCCAGGCGTGCAGGTCGATCCAGCCGGTCAGCTCCACCACCTCCGCGCCATCCCGCAGGGTTCGGTCGGGTTGGACCGCCGCCGTCCAGGCCGGTTCGGGCACCGTCGGGATCGCCTCGCGGACGTGCGCATCGATCGGCAGGCCGATCGAGAATCCCACCCCAGCTCCCGCATCCTGGCGACCAGCCCCAGCGTCGCGCCGGCCGAGTCGGATCGCATGACCACACGCTGATCGGCGGCCAGTGCGGGCAGCTGCGCCAACGCCAGCTCAGCGACCTCGACCAGGTCGGCGGTGGCATTGGCGGCGGCGTTGCCGGGTCGCAGCACGCCGGCCAGCGGCTCACCGGTCCCATCGGCGCGGTCCAGATAGGCCAGCAGCGGATGGAACCCGAAGGTGTGCTTGTAGGTCCCGGCCGCGCCTTGCTTCTCGGAGTGCGCGTCCACCAGGGTGGCGTCCAGGTCCACCACCAGCAGCTCGCTGTCGGGGTGCGCGCCGGCCTGCCAGGCACGAGCGCGGGCATGGGCTCTGGCCGCGCGCAGGCGGGCCAGCCCGTCCGGGTCGGTCGCCAACCGCTCCACCACCCGCCAGGCGGTCGGGGTCGAGGCGACCTCGCCGAACAGCTCGGGCTGCGCGCGCAGCACCCCAAGATCGCTCAGGCAGTCCCCACCATCGGCCAGCATCACGGCCAGATCCCGCAGCACCCACGCCTCAGGGTGACGGCGGCGCCGGCCACACCCGGCCCGCCAGCCCAGCGCGCCGGTCAACCCCAACCGGTCGGCCAGCTCGACCAGCAACCCGACACCGGCATGGCTGATGATGCCGTCGGCGTCGGCGCGAACCTCAACCGCTGACCCCCTGCTGTTACGCTGCACCCGCAAGGTGCCCTCCATGGTTGGGATGCGACCTTCAGCAAGCCGCATTCTCCCAGCTCAGAGGGCTCCTTGCGTCATCGGGCCACCCCACGCCCCGGCCTCATGAAAAGCCGAGGCTAGACGGCCAGCTGGACCTCTCCGCGGTCGGTAGATCAAGACCAACGCTTTGAGTCGCTGGTCGACGAGGTTGCCGACGAGACCGAGGCTGCTGCCCTCAGGATCGTGCCGGCCTGACCATCGGTGGAGTGGATGGCTTGGCCCCGAGCCGCGGCCGAGCCGTCTCCAGCGTCGCAGGTGGCGCTCAGGCGGGTGG
>DATAOD010000282.1:0-2066 GCA_036265975.1 Candidatus Limnocylindria bacterium | reverse complement strand
GGGTCGACCGGAAGCATCGGGTCATCCGTTCGCAGCGCCACCGGCACCAGGACGCCGGTCTCGCCATCGACGACGACCTCAGGAATGCCGCCCACCGCGCTGGCCACCACCGGCCGCTCGCAGGCCATGGCCTCCAGGTTGATGATGCCGAACGGCTCGTAGACCGAGGGGCAGACGAAGACCCCGGCGTGGCTGTACAGCTGCCGAACGTCCGGACGGCTGAGCATCTCTGGGATCCAGACGACATTGGGCCGCTGGCGCTGCGCCTCGGCCACTGCCTCTGCCATCTGGGCGGCGATCTCGGGGGTATCCGGCTGTCCGGCGCACAGGACCGCGCCGATGCCCGGGTCCAGCTGGCGAAGCGCGCGCACGAGGTGGACGATCCCCTTCTGTCGGGTGACCCGGCCAACGAACAGCACGTACGGAACCGAGCGGTCGATCCCATGTCGGTCCAGCACGTCCGTCGCCTCGTCCGGCGCGTAGAAGTCAGCGTCGATGCCGTTGTGGATTACGTGCAGCCGGTCCTCGTCCACGTCGAAGAGGCGCAGCACGTCGGCGCGCGTTCCCTGGCTGACGGCGATCACCGCATCCGCGGCTTCCAGTGCCGTTCGCTCCACCCAGCTCGACAGGTCGTAGCCGCCGCCCAGCTGCTCGCGCTTCCAGGGCCGCAGCGGCTCGAGCGAGTGGACAGTGATCACCAGCGGCAGGCCGTAGGCATGCTTGACCAGCAGTCCGCCCCAATGCGTGTACCAGGTGTGGCAGTGGACGACGTCCGCCGACACGGGATCGGCGGTCATGGCCAGGTCACGGGCAAAAGCGGTGAGCGCCGGCCGCATCCGCGCGTCGCCAGCCTCCGAGGCCGCGGCGGCGCCGTAGCCGCGCACGCGAAAGCCAGCATCGACTTGGTCCTGGTCGCCAAAGGTGCGGATGTCCAGCCCGATGCGTCCGCGCAGCGCGCGGGTGAGCTCCGCCACGTGAATCCCGGCACCACCGTACACAAACGGCGGGTATTCGTTGGTGAGGACCAGGGCGCTCAGGTCGGCCGCCATGGCGCCAAGCCTAGCGGCTCAGTGCGAGACGACCTCCGCGATTGCCTGCTCGACCTCGTGGAGCCGGAACGGCTTCTCGATGACCGGCGCCAGGCGGCTCATCTCCCGCCGGCGCGCCGGCTCCGCGGCGGTGCAGAACAGGACCCGCACGTTGCGCATGCGCGGGTTCTCGCGCAGCTCGCGCACGAGTTCGGCTCCGCGGCCGTCGGGGAGATCGTCGTCGACCACCATCACGGCGGGCGGACGCTCGCTGATGGCGCGCCTGGCCGCGGAGAGGCGGGTGAAGGCAACGGCCTCCAGGCCCTGCGACGCCATGAGCTCGACCAGCAGGCGCTGGGTGTGGACGTCATCCTCGATGACGAACGCTCGCGGCCTTCGCTCGTGGCCTGTCCCGGCGACGGTCATGGTTTGTTCTCTTTTGCCCCCTGGTTGGAACTGGCCTGTATCGGGGTGCAGGTTCCATGCCAGCGCCTGTCACCGCATGTGCCTGCGCTGGCGGAATTCGTACCAAATGGGCGGTCTCAGATACCGAATCCGTGGCGGTTTAACCGATCTTGCGCTCGGTCGGTGAGCGGCCCGGCCCGAGGCCGTCGCCGCCAGAGCCATCCTCTAGACTCAGCCTCCTATGTCCCTCATCCAGGCGCGCGGACTGACCAAGCGCTACGGCCAGCACGTCACCGCGCTGGACGGCCTGACGCTGGACGTCGAGCCCGGCATCATCGGCCTGGTCGGAGCCAACGGCGCCGGCAAGAGCACCTTCCTCAAGATCCTGCTGGGACTGCTCGAGCCGACCAGCGGCTCGGCCTCCGTGCTGGACATGGACGTCACGCGCCAGGGCCCGCAGATCCGCCAGTACGTCGGCTACCTGCCGGAGCACGACTGCCTGCCGCCGGACCTGTCCGCCACCGATTTCGTCACGCACATGGGACGCATGGCCGGCCTGCCGGCCGCCGCCTCGCGCGAGCGCACGGCCGAGGTGCTGCGCCACGTGGGCCTCTACGAAGAGCGCTACCGGCC
>DATAOD010000281.1:0-15698 GCA_036265975.1 Candidatus Limnocylindria bacterium | reverse complement strand
CATGGTCATCCGCGGCATCCTGACCGCCGAAGCCCCGATCCTGCGGGAGCGCGCCAGGAAGGTCACCCAGTTCGACGCCTCGCTGCACAGGCTGCTCGACGACATGCTCGAGACCATGCGCGATGCGCCCGGCATCGGGCTGGCCGCCAACCAGGTCGGCGTGCCGCTGCAGGTCGCGGTCATCGAGCTGGAGGACGAGGTCACCGAGCTCATCAACCCGCAGATCGTGCGTGCGTCCGGCGAGGTGATCGACTGGGAGGGCTGCCTCTCCATCCCGGGCTTCGTGGCCGAGATCAAGCGATCCGCCAAGGTCACCGTCAAGGCCAGGAATCGGCATGGCAAGGAGTTCCGGGTGAAGGGCGAGGACCTCTTCGCGCGCGCCCTGCAGCACGAGATCGACCACCTCAACGGCGTGCTGTACATCGACTATCTCGAGTCGCTGGAGGAGCTGGTGCGGGTCACCGAGCACAGCGAGATCACCGAAGAGACGGCGGCAGGCATTTGAGCGGTTCGCGCCACGCATGAGCGGACTGGGCCGGATCGCCTTCCTGGGCACCGGCCCTTTCGGTGTCCCCCTGCTGGAGCGCATCGCCGCCGGGGCCGATGAGCTCCTGGTACTCAGCCAGCCGGACCGGCCGGCCGGCCGCGGACTGCAGTTTCGCGCCTCGGCGGTGGCCGAGTGGGCGCGGCAGCATGGCCTACGCGTCGAGGCGCCGTCGCGCCTGCGTTCCGATGCGGCGCGCGAGCTGCTCGATTCCTTCGCGCCGGACGGGCTGCTGCTGGTCGCCTACGGCCAGCTCGTCCCCGCGGACCTGCTGGAGGCATTTCCGCGTCCGCCGCTGAACGTCCATCCCTCGCTGCTGCCGCGCCACCGAGGAGCGGCTCCCGTGGCCTCCACCATCCTCGCCGGAGACGAGGTGGCAGGCGTGAGCCTGATGGTCATGGCTCCGGAGCTCGACGCGGGGCCCATCGTGGCGCAATGGCCCATGCTGCTCAGCGGCCGCGAGGCCACCCCGCAGCTCGAGGAAGCGCTGGCACGCCTGGCAGCCGACGAAGTGCCCGCGCAGCTGGAGGCGTGGGCAGCCGGCAACGTGCAGGTGACGGCCCAGGACGAGCGGGCCGCGACGATGATCCGGCCGTTCCATCGGCGAGATGGCTGGATCGACTGGCGGCGCCCGGCCGTGGAGATCGACCGCCAGGTCCGAGCGCTGCAGCCCTGGCCCGGTGCCTGGACGACGCTCGATGGTCGGCGGCTGCACATCCGAGCCGCCCATCCCACCGCGGGCGTGGACTCCGTCCCGATCGGCGCCGTGCTGCCGGGCGAGTGGCCGGAGGTCGCCACCGGCGAGGGCGCGCTGGCGCTGGAGGTCGTGCAGCCGGAGAGCAAGGCCGCCATGCCGGCCGATGCCTGGCGACGCGGCCTGGCCCGCGAGCACGTCCTGCTGGGTGGCGAGCGGCCTACTGGTGGGTGAGAGCCGGCTCTCCCGGCAGATGCAGCAGGTTCTCCACCGACCACACGCCGCGAACGGCAGCCGCTCGCTCGCCCAGCTGCGTGCGCATGCCCTCGTCGGGCACCTCGCCCCGCAGCACGACGATACCGCGCTCGGCGCTGATGTTGATGGCGCCCTTCGGCACGCTGGGATCGCCCAGGAGCTCACTCTCGACGCGATCTCTGACTGTCACGTCATCCGTGGCTCCCGTCTCCCGGCCGCGTGCCCGCAGCGCCTGGAGCGTGCCACCGGCTTGGGCGCGCAGCGTGCGCCACGCTCGGTCGCCCCGCTGCGCCAGCTGACGAGCGACCGCACCCGACTGATCGGCCAGACGTGCCCGCCGTGCCCGACCCCGCGCTGGGTCCAAGAGAATGCCGGCCAGCGCACCGAGCGCCGCGGCCGTGACTCCCAACAGCAGCTTCCGCATGGATCAAATCTCCCCATCTGATGTGGTGACGGGGGACAGTCGCACGTCGCGTGCCGCCACGGAATACGCCGTCTTCATATGGGCGGAACCGGACCTTCACGGGGCCTCGGATATACTCGCCGTGCTTCCAAGGAGGTAGCAAGACAAGACTCATGTTTGGTGGATCTTTCTGGATCTACGTGCTGGTGGTGATGCTGCCGAGCATCCTCATCACCGGCTGGGCCGCGCTCCGCGTGCGGTCCACGTATGCCAAGTGGTCGAAGGTCGACTCTGGCATTCGCCTTTCTGCATTTGACTTTGCGCGGCAGCTCCTCGACCGGCAGGGGCTGCAGGACGTTCGGATCGAGCCGGTTGCCGGTCAGCTGACCGACCACTACGACCCGCGCGGCAAGGTGCTGCGCGTGAGCAGCAGCGTCTCCGGACAGCCGCAGCTCGGCAACTTTGACCCTCGAGCCCAGGTGGTGGGCGTGCCGGTGCCGGCCGGCGGATTGTCGGTGGCCGCCGCGGCGGTCATCGCGCACGAGGTGGGCCACGCCCTGCAGGATCGTCAGCGCGATCCCTGGATGGCGGTGCGCTCGACCATCGTGCCGGCCGCCCAATTCGGCTCCAGCATCGCGCCGTGGCTGATCATCGCCGGGCTCATCTTCACGATCCCCGGCCTGGCGGTCATCGGGCTGGTGGCCTTCGGAGCGGCGGTGCTGTTCACGTTCGTGACGCTGCCGGTCGAGATCGGCGCATCCGGCAAGGCGCTGGCCTTCGTCTCCAGCCTGGGCATGATCGGCGAGCGCCAGGACGGGGCTCGTGCCGTGCTCAAGGCCGCGGCGTGGACGTATGTCGCTGCCGCGCTGACGGCGCTGCTGACGTTCCTGTACTACCTGATGCTGATCATGGGGCGGCGTGACTGAGCTCCCGCTCGCCGGCGAACGTCCGGCGATCAGCGAGGTATCGCGTGAGAAGCTCGCCGCGTGGCTCACCGCCCGCGGCGAGCCCGCGTATCGGGCGGACCAGGTCATGGCGGGAGTGCATCGGCCAGACGTCGAGGGCTTCGACGACATCACCGACCTGCCAGCCGACCTGCGCGCCGGACTGGCCGATGCGTATCGGTTCTCGACGGTGTCCGCCAGCCATGTCCTGGAGGCCGATGGCGGCCTGACCGCCAAGGCCGTGCACGAGCTGTTGGACGGCCAGCGCGTGGAATCAGTCCTCATGCGCTACGCCGGTCGCGATGGCGCGGTGACCCGCACCACCATCTGCATCTCCAGCCAGGCGGGCTGCGCCGTCGGCTGCCCGTTCTGCGCAACCGGACAGGCGGGGTTCGCGCGGCAGCTGAGCCCCGGCGAGATCGTCGACCAGGTGCTGCATTGGCATCGTGCGCCATGGCAGGCGCTTGGCGCCGACTGGCCGGCGGGCGCCGCGCGCGGCCACTACAACATCGTGTTCATGGGCATGGGCGAGCCGCTCAACAACGCCGACCACGTGTTCGAGGCTGTGCGACTGCTGAACGACCCAGCGCGGCTCGGCGTCGGGGCGCGGCACATCACGGTCAGCACCTCGGGCGTGGTGCCGGGCATGGACCGCATGATCGGTGAGCTGCCGCAGGTGAACCTGGCCATCAGCCTGCACGCCGCGGACGATGACCTGCGCAGCGAGCTGGTCCCCATCAACCGAAAGTGGCCGATCCGTGACGTGCTTGACGCCGGCCGCCGCTTCGCCGATAGGACGCGGCGGCGAGTGAGCCTGGAATACGTGATGATCGACGGCATGAACGACACGCTGCCGCTGGCCGAGCGCCTCGCCACGCTGGCAGGTGGCTGGCGCAGCCACATCAACCTTATCCCGCTGAACCCGACCCCGGGCTCGCGCTGGAGCGGCACGCCTCCGGCTCGCGTGGCCGCCTTCGCGGACGTCCTGCGCGCCGCGGGCGTGGCCACCACGGTGCGCGACACGCGTGGCCGGGAGATCGAGGCGGCATGCGGCCAGCTTCACGCTCAGCTGGCGGGCAAGGCGCTGCCCAAGCGGCCGGCCCGCTCGGCGCGCGAGCTGGAGGTCGTGGCCAGATGAACGAGTCCCGGGAGCTTGCCACGCGGCCGCCGCAGATCTCCGCCAGCATCCTGAACGCCGATTTCGCACGCCTCGGCGACGAGGTGCGTCGCGCCGAGGCGGGCGGTGTGGACTCCATCCATCTCGACGTCATGGACGGGCACTTCGTGGGCAACATCAGCCTGGGACCGGTGGTTGTCGAGGCCGTGCGCGGTTATGCCTCGGTGCCGTTTCACAGCCACCTGATGATCAGCCAGCCGCTGCACTACGTCCGAGCCTTCGCCGAGGCCGGCAGCGACGTGATCATCTTCCACCTGGAGGCCGATGACGATGCGCGCGAGGTCATCGATGCCATCCGGGCGACTGGTCGCCAGGTCGGCCTGGCCATCAATCCGGAGACGCCGACGCACGTTGTACTGCCATACGTGGAGCAGGTCGACATGCTGCTGGTGATGACCGTGCACCCGGGCTGGGGCGGACAGGAGCTCATCGCTGACGTGCTGCCCAAGCTGCGCGCGCTGCGTGACGCAGCGGACGAGCTTCGCCTGGACCTGCCCATCGGCGTGGACGGGGGAGTGAACCTGTCGACCATCGGCTCCGCACACGCCGCTGGCGGCGACGTGCTGGTGACCGGCAAGGCGCTGTACGAGCATTCCGGCGATCTGACCCCGGTGGTGGCGGAGCTGCGCGCGGCCGCACGCGCGGGCGCTGGCGCAAAGAGTTCCGGTGCACCCGATGCGGCCGCGACGGCCGGCGGTTGACGCAGATCGGGCATCATTTGCATCGCCACCGTAGCCGCGCACCGTCAAGGAGCCGACCCCTGTCCCGCGCCGTCACGCGACCGATCGCCGCCCTCGTCGTCCTGACCACCCTGCTCGCCGCCTGCGGCAGCACCGGACCGCTTCCTTCCGGCGGCTCGTCGCAGCCGACGCTCGGCGAGGTCCGCCAGCTGACCGTCTCCGTGCTGGAGAAGGGAACGAACTCACCCGTCTCCGGCGCGACGGTGAGCACCGGCGATGCCAACGTCATGACCAATGCCGACGGCACTGCCCAGCTCACCGCGGCGCGTGGCGCGGAGCTCGCGGCGCAGGCGCCGGGCCACGACCAATCGACGGGCACTGTCCCGGATAGCGGCGACGTGCAGCTGACGCTGCGCTCCAACGTCGTGAACGGCACGGTCACCCAGACGGACGGCAAGCCCGTCAGCGGCGTGCGCGTCTTCGTCGACGGCCAGCAGGCGTGGGTGCGCTCCGACCAGCGCGGCAGGTACTCCCTGGCCGGGGTTCCCGAGCAGGGAACCATGATCTTCAAGCTCGCGGGCTATCGGCTTGGCGAGCTCAAGCTCACCGGCCAGCCCACCGCCGACTTCACGCTGCAGCCGTTCGAGACGCGCGCGTTGTACGCGCCGGGTGCCGTGTTCGAGGGGGCGGGCCGCCTGGACGCGCTTCTGCGACTCATCGACCGGACCGAGGTCAACTCGATGGTCATCGATGTCAAGGAGACCGGTGGCTGGCTGTACTACACGACCAACCTGCCCGAGGCGAAGGAGTCGGGCGCTGACCGGCATCCGATCTTCGAGCTGAACAAGCTGCTGCCCAAGCTGAAGGCGCGCGGCATCTACACCATCGCCCGCATGGTCGTCATGAAGGACAACACGGTCGGCGAGTCACGTCCCGAGCTGGCGGTGCGCAATGCCGCCACGGGGAAGCCGTGGAAGGACAACGGGGGTGGCATCTGGCTCGATCCGTTCAACCCGGGCGTGGCCGAGTACATCGCCGCCATCGCCGGCGACCTGGCGGACAAGGGCTTCGACGAGGTCCAGCTGGATTACGTCCGCTTCTTCAGCGATGGCGACTACTCGGTGGCCGATACGAACCTGCCGAACACGCAGTCCTTCCGCCTGCCGGCCATCCGGCGGCTGCTGCGCGTTGTGAGCACGCGGCTGGCGACGACGCACACCTTCCTGAGCGCGGACTGCTTCCCGATCAGCTTCATCGCGCCGGACGACCAGGGGATCGGCCAGCGGCCGGAGGTGATCATGCCGTACGTGGACTACTTCAGCCCCATGGTCTATCCCAGCCACTACGGCCCGGGCACGTTCGGCTACGCGGTGCCCAACGAGCACCCGTTCGCGATCATCAATGACACGCTGAAGATGGTGAACAAGGAAGCCGCAGGACTGCCGATGCGCGTCCGCCCCTGGATCCAGGACTTCGGCTACGGACCCTTCCGCGCCTACACCGCGACCGACATCCGCGAGGAGATGCGAGCCCTGCGCGAGAACCACACGGTCGGCTGGATGATCTGGAACGCGCAGGCCATCTTTACCGAGTCAGCGCTGGGTGCGCCGCGCGACGGCGAGGATTCCGGGATCACCCGCGTAGGGTTCTGATGCGGCTGGTCGTCCAGCGCGTGTCCCGCGCGGCGGTGCGCGTCTCCGGAGAGCTGGTTGGCGAGATCGGGCCGGGCGCGTTGGTGCTGGTGGGCGTGGGCCAGGCTGACACGCCGGACCTGGCCGATCGCATGGCCGCCAAGGTCGCTGGGCTGCGCTATTTCGCCGATGCCGAGGGCCGCACCAACCTGGCCATCGGCGATGCGGGCGGTGCCTTCCTCGTCGTCAGCCAGTTCACGCTGTATGCCGATCTGCGCCGCGGGCGGCGCCCAGGGTTCACCGACGCCGCGCTGCCGCACGTGGCGGAGCCATTGGTCGAGCGGTTCATTGCAAGCCTGCGTGCTGCCGGTCACCGAGTGGAGACGGGGCGGTTCGGCGCGGAGATGGGGGTGGAGCTGGTGAACGAGGGGCCCTTCACCCTGCTGCTGGATTCGGAGCGCGACCTCGGCCCCGGTCAGTGAAGCGTCAGACCTTTTCGGCGGTCCGTCGGCAGCGCGAGCAGGCCTTCACGCGGACCATGCGCCCGTCGCGGTTGACCATCATCGGCTGCAGGTTCGGGATCCATCGGCGCAGGGCGCGCTTCCGGTTCATCCCGACCGACTGCGGGTTCCAGCCGGTGATCGGCTTCTTGCCGCAGATATCGCACTCACGTGCCATGGGTGGGGAGCTCCAATCATGAAGGAACCGGCGCACCGTCACCTCGGCGCAGCCGGATTGAGCCGATCCTAGCACGCTACGATCGAGCCGTGCAATCGAAGCTGAGCCTGGCGGAATCGTCGCGGTGATGACCGTGGTCAGCGGCACGCGGCCGCTCACGGCCGGGGAGCTCGACCAGCCGCTGCCTGCGGTCATGCCGGAGCTCGCTCGCGGGATCGCCCCACTGAGCCGGCTCGGAATCGAGACGCCGCGGCAGGCGCTCTTCCACCTTCCATTTCGCTACGACGACTTCAGTGAGCTGCGGTCGCTCGGCGAGCTGCTTCCCGACGAGAAGCAGTCGGCCCGCGCACGCGTGACCGACGTGAAGCTGGAGAAGGGGTTCGGGCGGCGCCCGCAGCGCGTGATCGCCCAGCTGGCGGACGACACCGGCACGGCCGAGGCGGTGTGGTTCGGCCGGCGGTTCGTCGAGAACCGGCTGCATGCAGGCGACGAGCTGCTGATCAGCGGCAAGGTGCAGGTCCGCGGCTGGCGTCCGCAGTTTCTGTCGCCGGAGTTCTCGCCGGCGGGTCGCGCCTCGATCCATACGGGCCGGGTGGTTCCGGTCTATCCGCTGACCGCCGGCGTCACCCAGAAGCGGCTGCGCGAGCTGCTGGCGCGCATCCTGGCGCGCGCCCTGCCCGCCATCCAGGACCCGCTGCTGCCCGCGGAGCGGGACCAGCTGCCGGCGCTTGCCGAAGCGCTGTATGTCGCTCACTTCCCCGAGGACGCGGCAGAGGTCCCGTCGGCGCTCGATCGTTTGGCGTTTGACGAGCTGCTGGCGCTTCAGCTGACCCTGGCGCAGGCGCGCCACGATCGGGAGTCGCTGCGGGCGGCGCGGATCGAGGTGTCCGCCGCCGAACACGACCGGCTCGTGGCCGCCCTGCCATTCACCCTGACCGATGACCAGTCGCGGGCCGTGGACGAGGTCTTTGCCGACCTGGCCGCCGAGCGTCCGATGCGGCGCCTGCTGCAGGGCGACGTGGGCAGCGGCAAGACGGCGGTCGCGGCGCTTGCCCTGGCTGGCGCCGTGCGGGCGGGGTGGCAGGGCGCGCTGATGGCGCCCACCGAGATCCTCGCGCGGCAGCATCACATCGGCCTCCAGCCACTGCTCGAGGCGCTGGACGTGCGCGCGGAGTTCCTGTCCGGGAGTGTCCGCGCGGCAGAGAAGCGGCGTATCCATGACGCCATCGGCTCGGGGGAGATCCAGGTCGTGATCGGGACGCACGCGGTCATCAGCCAGGCGGTCGAGTTCCAGCGGCTGGGCCTGGCGGTGGTGGACGAGCAGCACCGCTTCGGCGTCGCGCAGCGGGCCGCCCTGCAGGCAAAGGGCGCCGGGCTGGAGCCGCATCTACTGGCGCTCACCGCGACGCCGATCCCGCGCACCCTGGCGCTCACCTTCTACGGCGACCTGGTCATCTCGACGCTCCACGAGTTGCCGCCGGGACGGCAGCCGATCCGCACTGAGATCCGGGGCCGCCTGGCGCTGCCCCGCATCCAGCAATTCATTGCGGTCGAGGCGGCGGAGGGTCGCCAGGTGTTCGTGGTCGTGCCGCTCATCACGGAGAGCGATGCCCTGACGGTGGCTAACGCCGAAGCGGAGTTCGAGCGGCTGAGCGGTGCCCTGCCCGGGCTGCGGGTGGGCCTGGTCCACGGCCAGCAGCGGGCGGATGACCGGGACGAAACCATGCAGCGCTTCGCTGCCGGAGCGCTGGACGTCCTGGTGGCGACCACGGTCATCGAGGTCGGCATCGACGTGCCGAACGCCAGCGTGATGCTGATCGAGGATGCCGAGCGCTTCGGCCTGGCCCAGCTGCACCAGCTGCGCGGCCGGGTGGGGCGAGGGCCGCATCGGTCCTTCTGCATCCTGCTCTCCGACGCCGCCGACGACCGTTCCATGGAGCGGCTGGAGGTGGTTCGCGGGTCATCCGACGGGTTCCGCATCGCGGAGGAGGACCTCCGGCTGCGCGGCGCCGGCAACCTGCTGGGTACCCGCCAGTCCGGCATGCCGCCGCTGCGGGTGGCGTCGTTGTTCGAGCCACGGCACCTGGCACTGGCCGAGCGTGCGCGCGACCTGGCCGATGGGCTGGTCGCCGACGACCCTCAGCTGGCGCGCCGGCCGGAGCTGCTGCGCCTGCGCGACGAGTTCACCAGTGCCGAGGACGAGGGTGACGCCGCCTGATGAGCGGCTGTGCCAGATGAGCCGATGCGCCTGAGGGCCCGATGCGGGTGATCGCCGGCTCGGCCCGCGGCGTGCCGCTCGCGGTGCCACGCGACCGGGGGACGCGGCCCATCACAGACCGCGTGAAGGAAACGCTCTTCGGCATCCTGGGCGAGCGCGTGCTGGACGCCCGAGTGCTGGACCTGTACGCCGGCAGCGGCGCCATCGGGATCGAGGCACTATCCCGGGGAGCGGCATCCGCCGTGTTTGTCGAGCGCGCCAGGCAGGCGGTGGCCACCCTGCGCGACAACCTGTCGCGGACCAGGGTGCAGGGCCAGGCCGAGGTGGTGGCAGGCGACGTGGTGCGCTGGCTGGCATCGGCTCATCCGGAGCCCCGGTTCGAGCTTGCGTTCCTGGATCCACCGTACGAGGAGCGTGATATCGTGGCGCCGCTCGAGCGCCTGGTGCCGATACTGGCCCCCGGCGCCACGGTGGTGGTGAAGCATTTCTGGCGCACGCAGATGCCACCGATCGAGGGGCTGCGACCCTGGCGGGAGCGGCGCTTCGGCGAAACCGCGCTCACCTTCCTGGAGGTGCCATGAGCCGCGTGGCGGTCTTCCCCGGTTCCTTCGACCCGATGACGATGGCCCACCTCGACGTCGCCCGGCGCGCGGCCGCGCTGTTCGATCGGCTGGTGATCGGCGTCCTGCACAACCCCAAGAAGGCGCCGCTCTTCCCGGTGGAGCGGCGCATTGAGCTCATCCGCACATCGGTTGCCGACTTCGGCGCCAACGTCGAGGTCCAGGGATTCGACGGCCTGACGGTCGAGTTCGCCCAGCGCAACGGCGCTGGATTCATCGTCCGCGGCCTGCGCGCGGTCAGCGACTTCGAGGCGGAGCTGCAGATGGCCCACACCAATCGGCGCCTGGGGCGTGACATCGACACCGTCTTCCTGATGAGCGCACTGGAGTTCGGCTACCTGTCGAGCACGCTCGCGAAGGAGGTTGCCCAGTTCGGCGGCGACGTCACGGGCATGGTTCCGCCACCGGTCGCCGCGGCGCTCGCTTCGCCCTCCTAGGCGTTCTCCGGGGCGGCTGGACCGCGGCCCGATAGTTCAGGCAGTTCTCCGCGGCGGGCTCCGTCTGGGTGCCCCAGTGCCCGATATGTCGTGCAGCTCTGCCCTTGCCGAGCACATACCGGCCCTGCTCACGCTCACGGTTGCCCGATAGATCGACGAATACGCGCGTGACCAGCCCTTCGCGCGCCAAATTGCCCGTTGAATGGGCAGCGAACGGGATTCGCTGCCCGAAGATCGGGGAACGGGTGCAGGGCGGGGATATAATCGCGCCGATTCAGAGGAGGGCAGGGACACGGACATCATCTTCCTCGTTGAGCGGCTCGAAAGCCTCGTGGCCGCCGGCAAGAAGCTGCCCCTCACCAACAACATCGTCCTGGACCAGGCCGCGGTGCTGGAACTGATCGATCAGCTGCGGGTCGCCGTGCCTGACGAGGTGCGGCAGGCCAAGCGCATCACCGAGGAGGCCGGCCGCATCACGGATCGCGCTCGCGAGGAGGGCGACGCCATCATCGGCCGCGCCCAGGAGCAGGCGGCGCAGATGCTCGAGGAGCGCGAGCTGGTGCGCATGGCCCAGCAGCGCGCCGGCGAGATCATCGACACGGCCAACGCCGAGGCCGCCGAAGTTCGCCGCGGCGCCGACGAGTACGCCGCCGGCGTGCTGATCCGGCTCGAGGGCGAGTGCATCAAAGCCCTGACCAGCATCAAGCGCGGCATCGACATGCTCGACGAGCGCCACCGCGTGGCCCGACCCTCGACCGATGGCACCGGCACCAGCCAGCTGACCGTGGAACCGGAGGCGACCGAAGCCGCGACCCGGCCGTGACCGCGTTCAACGTCGCGGGCCTGCTCCGGGAGCCATCCGGCGCGGTACGAGAGCATCGGCTTCGCGACCACTACCTCTCGCTGGGTCCCGACGTGGAGCTGGCAGGGCCAATCAACGGGCCCCTGCGCTTCCAGCGCACGAACCGCGGCATCCTGGTCAACGGCGACCTGGAGGCGCCAGTGCGCCGCACCTGCGCCCGATGCCTGGAGGCCTTCGTCGAGCCCGCTCGCATCCATCTCTCCGAGGAGTACGTGCCCAGCATCGACCCGGACACCGGCACCACCATGGGGCGCGACGAGGCCGATGACGCGGTGCGGTTCATCGACGAGCACAACGAGATCGACCTGGCCACGGTGCTGCGCGAGGAGTTCGCGCTCACGGAGCCGATGCATCCGCTCTGCCGCCCCGACTGCCCGGGACTGTGTGCCGAGTGCGGGGCGCGACTGGACGAGCGTCACGAGCCGCATGCCAACGAGGAGCTCGATCCGCGGCTCGCCGGTCTGGCCCGCTTCCTGGAAAGAGATTCCTGAGGCTGGCACCGGGCTTCGCCGGCGATATTTCGGCTGTTTCGCGCCGATGGGTCGTTTGGCGCGCGCCGAGGGTGAAATATCGGCGTTCCCGCCGCCTGACCGCGGCGTATCGGCGCGATCTCGGTCTTCCAGGCGCTCAGTACGCCGAAATATCGGCTCAATGCCGCGTGCTCACCCCTTCGCGCACAGATCGCACCAAATTTCGCCAAGAGCCACGCGTCCTGGGCCTTTTCGCGGGAGAGGCATCGGGCGGGTATACTGCGGCGTCCCGATTGAGCACAGCACCAGGAGTCACGCGTGGGCGTTCCCAAGCGAAAGGTATCCAAGGCGCGCCAGGGTGAGCGGCGCGCGCACCTGGCGATCAGCGGTCCGCCGCTGGTCGAGTGCACCCACTGTCACGAGCTGAAGCGCGCCCATCACGTCTGCCCGACCTGCGGCTACTACGACGGCCGCGAGGTTGTGCCGGTGGAGGCCAAGGCCCCGGCAGAGGGCGGCACAGCCTGACTCGACGCTGATGCGGGGGCGCTGAATGCGCATCGCGGTTGACGCGATGGGCGGCGATTTCGCTCCCCGCGAGATCGTTCGCGGCGCCATCAACTACGCCGCCGCCAACGCCGACGAGGTGATCCTGGTCGGTGACGTGCCGCTTCTCGAGCGAGAGATCGACGCGTACGGCCACGGCCGCCCGGCCAGCGTCAGCTTCGCGGACGCGCCCGAGGTGATCGCCATGGGCGAATCGCCGGCGAGCGCCATCCGCAGCAAGCGCCGCTCTTCCATCCGCGTATCGACCGACCTGGTGCGGGATGGCCTGGCCGATGCGGTGGTCTCGGCCGGCTCGACCGGCGCCACCATGGCTGCCGCCGTATTCCGGCTGGGCCGCGTCGAGGGCATCGAGCGGCCGGCGCTGGGGGCGCACCTGGTGACGGCGACCGGCCCGATCATGCTGCTGGATGTGGGCGCCAACGTCGACTCCGATGCCACCAACCTGGTCCACTTCGCGGTGATGGGCTCCATCTACGCCGAGCACGTCCTGAAGGTGGAGCGGCCGCGCATCGGCCTGCTGAACATCGGCGAGGAGGACGAGAAGGGCGACGCCCTGTCGCGCGAGGCGAACGCCATCATGCGCGGGCTGGACCTGAACTTCGTGGGCAACGTGGAGGGCAACGACCTGATCAGCCACGTGGCCGACGTGGTGGTCTGCGACGGCTTCGTGGGCAACGTCGTGATCAAGTTCTTCGAGGGGCTGTCGAGCTACATCTTCCGGTCACTCCGCACCGACCTGCAGCAGGGGCCGGTGGCGCCGATCGCGCTGCTGGCCCTCAAGCCGGGCTTCGACCGGCTGAAGCAGCGCTTCGACTACGAGCGCTACGGCGGCGCGCCGCTGCTCGGCGTGCGCGGGGTGAGCATCGTGACCCATGGACGGGCCAAGGCCCGCATGATCGAGCATGCCATGCGCGTCGCGTCCGAGGCGTCCGAGGCGCGGATTCCGCAGCTCATCGCCGACTGGAGCGTTCGGCACCCCGCGCTACGGCGCAACGGGGAAGCCGGCGAGTCGCTGCCGGCCGACACCGAGCGGCTGGCGACCGGACCGGGAATCGAGAGCTGACGCACTTGGCGCAGCGGCGACGGAGCGCGGCCGGGCCGTCCACCATCGCCCGCCGGCTGGCGATGCTGGCGTTGTTCGAGGACGAGTTCCGACCGGCCCAGGCGCTGGCGTCGCTGGATCGCCTGGCGCTCGAGCGAAATGCCACGGCATCGGCTCGAGAACGCGCCCGCGACATCGTGGCCGGAGTCGGTGAGCATCGGGCAGAGCTGGATGCGGAGATCGCCCGGCTGGCGCCAGCAATACCCGTTTCGGAGCTCGGAAGGGTGGAGCGGACCATCCTGCGGAGCGCCCTGTACGAGATGCTATACTCCGCCGCGACCCCGAGCGGGGAGACGATCCGCGATGCCGTTTCCCTCGCCCGGACCTACGCCGGAGACGCAGCTCGCCGCCTCGTGAACGGCGTCCTGGGCAGCGTGAATCGGCCATCGGGGAAGCGAAGCACCGGGTAGAGGAGCCTAAGACGGGTGACCGACGGAACTACCTACGAACGCCTCAAGAAAATCATCGTCGAGCAGCTCGGCGTCGACGAGGAAGAGGTCACGCCCCAGGCGTCGTTCGTGGAAGACCTCAATGCCGACTCGCTGGACCTGGTCGAGCTCATCATGAGCCTCGAGGAGGAGTTCGGGATGGAGATCTCGGACGAGGACGCCGAGAAGATCCAGAAGGTGTCGGACGCCGTCGAGTACATCGAGGAGCACCAGCAGTAACCATCGGCTCCTGATGGACATGCCGAGTCTGACCGATCTGCCCGAGCGACTCGGCATCCCTATCCACGACCCAGAGACCATCCGCCAGGCGTTTGTCCACAGCTCCTTCTTCAACGAGAATCCCCGGTCCGTCTCCGGGCACAACGAACGCCTCGAGTTCTTGGGCGACGCCGTCATCGGCCTCATCGTCAGCCGCCTCCTGTACGAGCGCTATCCCGATGAGGACGAGGGCTCCCTGACCGCCCGCCGGGCATCCCTGGTGAACCGCGATGCGCTCGCCGCCCTGGCGCTGGAGGTCGGACTGGACCGATACCTCCTGCTGGGTCGTGGCGAGTCCGAGGCAGGTGGCGCCAGCCGGCCGTCGCTGCTGGCGGCCGCGTTCGAGGCGGTGGCCGGTGCCGTGTTCCTGTCGGAGGGGCTGGACGCCACCCGTGGCTGGCTGCGCAGGGTGTTCGCCGAGGCGTTGCCGGGGCCAGAGGAGGACGAGCCGCCGAAGTCGGCGAAGAGCCGACTGCAGGAATGGTCGCAGCGCGAGCATCGCGTCAAGCCACACTATGAGCTGGTGAGCACGACCGGCCCCGCCCATGACCAGACCTTCACCGTCGCCGCGTTCCTGCGCGGCCGGCGGCTGGCGACTGGCAGCGGGTCCAGCCGGCAGCGGGCCGAGGAGCAGGCCGCCCGGGCGGCGCTCGAAGTGCTGCTCGAACCAGGGGACGAGGTGTGAGCAGGCTCCGCGAGCTGCGGCTCCACGGCTTCAAGACGTTCGCCGATCCGACGCGGCTCGTGTTCGAGCCCGGCGTCAACGCGGTGATCGGCCCCAACGGATCCGGCAAGTCGAACATGGCCGATGCGGTGCGCTGGGTCCTGGGCGAGCAGTCGAACCGCTCGCTGCGCACCCGCCGCGCCGACGACGTGATCTTCGCCGGGTCCCAGCAGCGCAAGCCACAGGGCATGGCTGAAGCGATGCTGACGCTGGACAACGCCGACGGTTGGCTGCCCATCGAGTTCGCCGAGGTGTCCATCGGCCGTCGCGCCTACCGCTCCGGCGAGAGCGAATACCTGATCAACGGCGCCCGCGTGCGGCTGCGCGACGTGGTGGAGCTGCTGGGAGAGGGCCGGCTGGGAGCGAACGAGCTGGTGGTGGTCGGGCAGGGAACAGTCGATTCCGCGCTCTCGCTGCGGCCTGAGGAGCGAAGGCAGCTGTTCGAGGAGGCGGCAGGCGTCAAGAACCTCCAGGTGCGCAAGAACGAGGCGCTGGCTCGACTGGCAAGGGCACGGGAGAACCTGTCGCGCGTCACTGACCTCATCACCGAGCTGAAGCCGCAGGTCCGGCGCCTTGCGGTCCAGGCCCAGCACTCCCAGGAGCACGACACGCTGCGGCTGCGTGCCCAGGCGTTGGTCCTGGAGGATCACCGCCGGCGCGCATCCGACGCGCGCCAGGCGTTGGGTGACGCGCGTCGCCGTGCGGCGGCCGCCGAGGCGGCGCTGGAGGAACGTCGGGCGGCGGATGCTGCCGGCCGGGACCAGGTGCGCCAGGCGGAGGAGCGCTACTGGCATGCGGATGCCGATGCGCGGCGCGCCTCGGAGGCTCGCGAAGCGGGTCGCGAGGCCCTCATCCGCCTGGAGGGCCGCGCCGAGGCTCTCGCCCGTCGGATCACGGAGCTGGAGACGGCAATTGCCGCCGCCGAGTCCGAGCTTGCGGAGCTGGAGGCGGGCGGTGGGAGCCAGGATGTTGCCGCGGATGCCGATAC
>DATAOD010000280.1:0-2083 GCA_036265975.1 Candidatus Limnocylindria bacterium | reverse complement strand
GCGCTGGAGTGGCCAGATGTCGTCGTGATACTCGGCCCCGCCCCACCACTGCGGCGAGCAGATGACCATGTCCGCTCCGCCGTCGTGCGCGAGGCGCACCGCGCGCTTCACGTTGGCCTTCGTGATCCACGGGACTCCCGGCGTGGTGGCGTCCGCGCGCGCCACGCCGCTGACGTCGTTGAAGGCCACGATCGCGATCTTCAGGCCGGCCGCCTCCACGAACGCCGGCTTGATGGCCTGGTGCAGGTTCATGCCGAGCCCGGTGTGCGGGATGTGGTGCTTGTCGAGCAGCTGAACGGTGGACTCGATGCCGCTCACGCCGGCGTCGCTCATGTGGTTTGCAGCGAGATAGACGGCGTCGAGGCCCAGCTTGCGTTTCCACTGGACGACCACGGCCTCCGGCACGCTGAACACGAGCTGGGGACCTGCCTGGGCCGCCCAGCCCGCATCCGGCACGATGGGGCACT
Organism: Candidatus Limnocylindria bacterium; assembly: GCA_036265975.1. Classification (GTDB taxonomy): domain Bacteria; phylum Chloroflexota; class Limnocylindria; order QHBO01; family QHBO01; genus DASSCW01. Next base: position 1,616 of record DATAOD010000280.1, on the reverse strand, counting down.
CATGGTCCGCGATCGCCACGTCGGAGCGTTTCAGCACGGCTGGCGTGGCGCCGTCGTTGCCGGTCGGGACCGAGGCGACCGTGTAATAGGGACCTCCATCGGGCGGGTCGACTGGCGCGGGGCCCGTGTACCTTGCCGTTCCGCCGTTGAAGACCCAGCCCCAGCCCCTGCCGTTGCCGACCGCCTGGTCCGCCACCAGCGGGCTGGAGCACAGGCTGCCGATATTGGTCAGCGTCCAGACCTGCGACGGGTCGTAGGCGAACCAGGCGGGATCCAGTGAGGGCGCTGCATCGGCCTCCGCGCTGCCAATGACCGGATAGTCCATGGTGCGCGACTTGGTGTCGCCGAACAGGTCCGGCCCGAACAGGCCGAACGGTCCGTTGCCCGCGATCGAGAGGATCTTGGTGGCGGGCTGCACCAGGCCGGCCGGCAGCAGCGCGACCCGCGACTGGTGCTTGCCGATGAATCGCGCGATGCGGTCGGCCGGGCGGCATCGCGCACGAACGGAGAGCTTTGGCTTGGTCACCGTCACGCCGCAGGGCACGACCAGCGCCCGATGGCTGGCCAGCGACGCCAGCCGGTCGAGCGAGATGGTGGATTCCAGGTTGGTCATGCCGGTCACGACCGCGAGCGGGAATTGCGTCGGGACCGTTGGTGACGGGCCCTCCTCCGAGGACGACGGCGCGGACGATGGCGATCCGCCGTCCCCCGCCCCCGAAGCCGATGGCTTGGCGCCAGCCGAGGACGGGCCTGGAGTCGGGTTCACGCTCAGGCAGCCGGTGAGGAGGAGCAGCAGGACGACGGCGCCGGCGCGCTTCATGGCAGCGATGTGCACGGCGCTATCGTAGGTGGCCGAATGGACGGATGGGCTTGAAGTTCCGGAATCGATCGCGGCTCCTGGCGCTGCTCGGCGTCGCGATGCTGCTCGGCACCGGGGTCGCGCCTGCGCCGGTCGCCGCCATCGGGCCGTTGCCGAAGTGCCGCCTGGCCAACATCCTGACCGTGCCCCGCGAGTACGACAGCTGGAGCACGACGCTGGTCGACTGGCTGCTGAAGGTGCCGCGCAACTACAAGCCGCCGGACCTGGTGCCCGTCGGCGAAGCGGGGATCGCGGGACCCGGCCTCATCCGCGCAGTCGCGATCGATGACCTGCGAGCCATGACCAAAGCAGCGGCCAGGAACGGCACGCCCATCGCGGTGAACAGCCCGTACCGCAGCTACGCCGACCAGGTCGCCAGCTTCAACGGCTGGGTAGGCGTGGACGGCTATGACGACGCCATCACCTACTCGCAGCGACCCGGCCACTCGGAGCACCAGCTTGGCCTGACCATCGATTTCATGACGCTCGGCGGCGGCAGCGCGCTGCAGGGCGACTGGATCACGACCCCCTCCGGAGCGTGGATGGCGGCAAATGCCTGGAAGTACGGATGGGTGATGAGCTATCCGAAGGGCCCCGGAGGCACGCTGCTCTCCGACGCCACCTGCTTCCACTACGAGCCGTGGCACTACCGCTACCTGGGCCGCGCGATCGCGCGCAAGGTGCATCGGTCCGGGCTGACCATCCGCGAGTATCTATGGAAGCACTACACCATGGTCGATCCGCAGACCGGTGAGCC
>DATAOD010000279.1:0-1796 GCA_036265975.1 Candidatus Limnocylindria bacterium | reverse complement strand
TGCCGTCACGGCCGTGTCCGGAACCGGAGCCGGCGTCGTTACGACGTGGGTGATGACGTGCGGGGCATCCGCATCGCAGGTCTCGGTGACGTGCGCTTTATAGCCGATCCAGGTCGTGGTGCGCTTGTCGCCGAAGCTGGCCTCCGTGTCATAGGGGCTGTGAATGCGCGTCCTTGCTGGCGGCAGGTCAGCGCGGTCCCGCCAGCTGACCCTCTCCTCCTGGAGGGAGAACTGCTGCACCCAGGTCCGGCGTAGCGTCTGCACGGCAGGGAGGTCGCGCAGCCACATCGGAGCTGCCGGGTCGTAGACGGCAGCGAGCAGCCGGTGCCCATCAGCGCCGATGCTTTCAGCAAGTTCTCTGCGCGCGACCTCACCCTTAGGCAGCCGGTAGTCCTCGACGCGACGTCCATACCGATCGATCCAGCCGTGTTCGGCATGCTGGGCCAGCCAGTCAGGCGCGGCCGCCGCGAGGGAGTTGAGCGCGGCCCGCAGCATCTCACCCACGTTCTCTAAGCGGTTGAGCTTGCGCACCGCGGCCAGCACGTGAGTGGAGTCGGTGCGCTGCCGACCGCGTGCCTTCAACAGGCCGCGCTCACGATACCGCGTCAGCAGGGCCTCGAGCAGGCTCTGCTCGAGGCCGCCCGCGATCAAGCGGGCGCGGAACTCGCAAAGCACGGAGAAGTCGAACCCGGGATCAGTCAGCTCCAGACTGAGCGCATACTTCCAGTCGATCCGACCCCGGACCGCATCGGCTGCCTGCCGGTCCGGCAGACCCTCGGCGAACTGCAGGACCGTCACCAGGGCCAGGCGCCAGGGTGAGTACGCCGGCTGACCGCGCGCCGGGAACAGAGACGCGAACATCTGGTCGTCGTAGATCGCACCCAGTTCATCGCGCATGCGCATGGCAGCACAGCCGCGAGGGAAGGCGGCCACCGCCACCTGAGCGGTCGTGGCAGGGACTGGTGCGATCTCGGCAGGGCGTAGCGACATGGCGGCTCCCCTCAGCTGATCCTCCAACAGCGAAGCCAACGCGCAGCCAGCGACTTCGCCAACGGTATCAGTTCGTGACCTTGCGCTTCTGCTCCGGGATGTGGCGGCGTCGGTCCTGGTTCAGCTTGAAGGGCAAGGCGGACATCCGGGGGTCAGCAGGAGAGCCGCCCTGCTACTCCAGCCCGGCCCCGGGCGCCACCGGCCGGATCCGTGCAACAACGCAATGCCGGTTCACAGTACCGCCATGCACGCGACCCTGGCTGCTCTGGGCACCTTCGCCGCCCTGCTGGGCGCCGGCTCTTGGCTGGCCGAGCGGATCGGCCGAGCGCGCGAGGCTCGCGCCGCTAGAGCCGCTCTCGTGGCCAGAGCCCGCAGCTAGGCTGCCCGTTGCGCAGCAGCCGAGGCTGGGAGCTCGATCTCAAGGGCGAGGGTCGAGACCGCCTCGCCATGATCCATTTTGACCTGCACCTTGTCCCGTTCGACAGCCATGTGCTGGCCGATGACGGCCAGGATCTCGTCCCGCAGCGCCTCGACGAGCTGGGATCGGCCAGCCACGGCCCGCTCGTGCGCGAGCAGGACCTTGAGCCGGTCCCGCGCGGCTGACGCGGAGCTGGTCGGCTCCGGAGAAGGAGTGGAGCTGGGGCGCTGAAAGAACCGCAGCACGCTCATGCGGCCCTCCTGAACAGTGTCCCGAAGAAGCTCTTCTTCTCGCTCGGGATCGTGAGGGCGACCGCTTCGCCTTTCAGGCGCCGCACCGCATCGGCATAGGCCCGTGCCGGCGCGCTGGCGGCGTCGCTGATCGTCAC
>DATAOD010000278.1:0-9255 GCA_036265975.1 Candidatus Limnocylindria bacterium | reverse complement strand
TCGGATGCGGTGCTATCGCCGATGGTGACATTGAGCGTGTAGCTGACCACGGTGCCCGGCAGGACCGGCTCCGTCTGGTCGTTGCTCTTCACGATCGCCACCGTCGGGCAGTTGACGTGGATGGACGCAGAGGCCTGCACTGTATCGGCGTTGCTCGCCGACGCGAAGGCGGTGTTGTCCAGCTCGCCGCAATCCTCGCGGTCGGTCTTGCCGGAGACCACGATCACCTTGCCCGACGAGTTCTCGTCGTAGGGCGCGGTGGGCATGGCCGATGCGGCCAGGTCGCCGAAGTCGCAGGAGGCCGACTGGTGTCCCGACTGGTCGATGCCGCTGATGCAGCTGTCGTCGTTGTCCGGGTTGACCAGGTCGATGCTCCAGCTGACGCCGGCCGGGAGGTCGTCGGACCAGCCCGCATCGAACGCGGTGCCGGGTCCGGCGTTCCAGACCACGATCGTGTAGCTGGCGGTCTCGCCCGCATCGATCGAGTCGTCATCCGCAACCTTGGTGATGTTCAGGCCCGGGCACTGGACGGTCGTGTCGTCGCTCGGGTTCAGCTCCGGGTGGTTCGTGGCCGAGATGACGGCCGCGTTGTGGAACAGCTGGCAGTCGGCCTTGGTCGTGTCACTCACGATGTGCACGCTGGCCGAGCTGTCGGCAGCCATGTCGCCGAAATCGCAGCTCAGGGACTCCGAGCCCAGCGCACCGCTGATCTCGCAGGTTCCCGGTCCGGCGTAGGCCGGATCGATCGCCCAGTCGATCGTGCCACCGGCGGCAGCCGGCAGCAGGTCGGAGAGCTGGACGTCGTAGGCGGTCCCGGTCCCCGCCACCGCGGAGTTCGCGACCGAGATGGTGAAGCCGATCGGCTGGCCGGCAGACACGACGTCCGCATCGGCCACCTTGTCAGCCGTCAGGCTCGGGCACTCGACCACGATGGTGTGGCTGTCCGAGTTGTTGTCGAGCAGGTCCCGGGGCTCGTTCGACGCGCCCGCGCTCGCCGTGTTCGGCAGGTCGCCGCAGTCGGCGACGTCCGAATCGGCCTGGACGCGAAGCGTGAACTCACCGCCGGCTGCGAAGACGTCCTTCGAGCAGGTGAGCGCCAGTCCGTTGAGCGCGCAGCCATCCTCCGCCGGCTGGACCAGGGTCCATCCGCTGGCGACGTCCGGCAGCGTGTCATTGAAGGTGAAGCCATGGGCATCACCGTCGCCGACGTTGCTCACCGTGATCTCGAAGTAGATCGCATCGGTCGCGTTCACCGTCCCCGAGCCCGTCTTGTCGACGGCGATGTCGGGGCACTGCACCGCGATGCTGGCGCTGTCCGAGTTGTCCGACTCGTCGGTATCGGCGGCAGCGCTGATGCTGGCGGTGTTCGCGATGCCGTTGGCGCAGTCGCCCGCGCCGCTGGTCATGGTGATCGTGATCGAGCGCGACTCGCCGTTCGGGATGGTCCCGAAGTCGCAGCTCAGGGTCTGGCCCGGATCGACCGTGACCGGGGCAGTGCCGCAGTCGCCGGCATCGGCGCCGGTGATCGTCCAGGCATGGCTGGTGTCGTTGTCGTCGGTGAGGACGACCTTCTCCGAGCTCCCCGTGCCCGACGCGGTCACGAGGACATCGAAGCTGGCCGGGTCACCGGCGTTGACCTGGTTGACGACGGCGTCCTTGGTGACGCCCGGGTTCGGGCAGAGCACCGCGACGTGGGCGCTGTCCGAGTTGTTCGACTGGTCGACGTCGGCATCGGCGGTGATGGACGCGGTGTTATCGATGCCCAGCTCGCAGTCGGACTCGCCGCTCTTCATCGTGATGGTGATGGAGCGCGACTCGCCGGACGGGATCTCGGCCCACGAGCAGGTGAGCGTGTCACCGGCTTCGATGGTGAGGTCGTTTCCGCAGGCGGCCTTGTTGGCGCCGCCGATCTCCCAGCTATGGCCCGAGTCGTTGACATCGGTCAGGACCACGTTCTTGGCCGGGCCGCTGCCACCGGCGGTGACGGTCACGTCGAAGACCGCGTCGTCACCGAAGGTGATGGGGGACACCTCGGCGTCCTTGGTGACGCCGGGGTTCGGGCAGAGCACCGTGATCGATGCGCTGTCCTCGTCGTTGGAGCCGTCGTGGTCGTTGCTCGAGCTCACCGAGGCGGTGTTCTCGATACCGTTGGCGCAGTCGTCTGCGTCGCTGGACATGGTCACGGTGACCGATCGGGAATCGCCGTTGGCGACGTCACCGAAGTCGCACGACAGGGTCGCGCCGGGAGCGACCGAGACCGGCGCGGTGCCGCAGTCGCCCGCGTCGGGACCGGTGATCGTCCAGGTGTGGCTCGTGTCGTTGTCGTCGGCAAGCATGACGTCCTCGGACGTCCCGGTGCCGCCGGCCGAGACCACGATGTCGAAGCTGGCATGGTCGCCAGCCACGATCGGGTCAACCACGGCATCCTTGCTGATGCTGGCGTCGGCCTGAGGCGGATCCATGAAGGGGTCGCCGGCCGCGACAGACTCGTCGTCGAGGACCACCTGCTGGTCGGCATCTGCCGGCAGGTCGTAGCCGCTGGGCGGCACGGTCTCGGTGATCAGGTAGGTGCCGAGCTTCAGCCCGCTCACCGCCAGCTCACCGGGGTCCGCGTCCTCGTCATTGGTGCCGTTGTCGACGACGGTGATCGGGCCGAAGCCGTCAGCCGCGCCGTTCGTGCCTTCCAGGGTGAAGCTCGCGCAGCAGACCTTGTCGCCGCTCTGCGCGTCCTTCTTGAGCCAGTGAATGGTGCCAAGGCCGTTGACGAACGGCCCGAACTCCGCTGCGCCGTTCTGGCCAACGGTCAGGGTCTGGCAGGTGTCATCCAGGATGTAGCCGGCCGGCGCCTCGGTCTCGCAGACCTCGTACTCATCCGGCTCGACCGCCGACAGGTGGATGACGCCATCGGCGTCGTTGTCGTCGGGATCGTCGTTGTCGGTGACCTCCAGCGAGTCCTTGCCCGTGAACGGGTTCGGGGTGACGCTGAAGGTGGCGCCGCCCAGCGGATCCCCGTTGGCGTCGTGCTTGAGGATCGTGATCTGGCCGCAGGTGCTGAACTCCACCGGCACCGGGGCCATGACCTCCTTGAGCTCCGACGTGATCTGCTCCGAGGAGCGGCTCTTGGCAAAGATGCTGCCGAAGGCGCGGCACTGTCCGCCGATGAGATCGGTCAGGTTCAGGCCGAACTCGCCGAACTGGCCGATGCCCAGCGCGGCGTTGCCGTTGCGGCAGTCGGTGATGGCGTCCGCATTGACGGATCCCTCGGCCAGGCTGCCCAGATCGGCTGCGTCGCTCCACGCCTCGCCGTCCCAGGTCCGGTAGGTCAGGTCGACGTCATAGCCGCCCTGCGAGCCGGGGTTGGCCTGGAAGTTGAACTCGATCAGAAGGTCGCCTTCCGTGCGCTCGTGGTTGATGCCGTTGCTGAGCATCACGTCGGACTGGTTCATCTCGAACGAGATGGTGCCGGTGCCGGTGGTGTCGTTGCGGATCCAGCCAACGTAGACGAGCAGGTCGCCGGACCCGCTGGTCTCGCTGGTGATGTACAGGCGCTGCAGGTCGACCTTGTTGTTCGGGATCGAGCCGAACTCGACGTCAGGGTCGAGCTCGTTCTCCTTGGCGCCCTTGTACGAGTTGTCGGTCTGCCCGGTGGCCAGGTCGTCCTTGGTGATGACGTTTACGCCGTTCGTACACCAGTCGGTCTCGCTGGCTCCGTCGTCCGCGAGGTTCGCGTCCGTGACGTTGAAGGAGCTTCCGGACAGCGCCAGCACGGGCGCGGAAGCGATCTGGGTGAGCGGCGCCAGCGGGCCGACCACCACGTTCAGAAGGAACGCGAGTGCAATGGGCAGGGTGCGGGCAGGGTGCGCTCGGAATGTCATTGCAGGATGCCCCCTTGGCATTCTGGGTCGATCGTCTGCCTCCGACCGGGTTGTGGCTTGAACCGATGAATCGGGATGAGTTCGTTGCGGTGAGGCCAGGACCGTCGCCATCGACGAGTCCGGAATCGGGGCCGGAAGGGCAGCTCCGCCGTTCCGATTCGCGGCCTCTGTTTGGTTGTTCGACGTCGGTCCTGCTGAGGGGCCGATGCGTCGGGTGACGATCGATCGCTCGGTGCCGATAGAGGCGTTTCGAGCACCTGCTGGTGGGAGCAGGGCGGCGAGTATTACAAGCCTGCCGGTACTTTGGTACCCCTCTATTTGACCGACGCGCGCGCTCCGGTGACGTCTGGTGCGGTCCGGAGGACGCTAGGTGTTGACTAACTGCAACGAGGGCACTGGTACCGCGCCTGGTACTCCTGGCGGCGCCTCACCGGACCGCCGGTCGTACCTGCCCTCGAGACAAACGAAAGAGCCCCCGGAAATCCGGGGGCTCTTCCTGAGACCGGTTCAGCCGGCCGTCAATCAGCTGCGGTTGCGAACGCTCCGCACATTCGCGACGGCCAGCGTGCCCAGAGCGGCAAGCAGGATCAGCGCGAAGGCGATGGTTGGCACCGAGCTCAGGCCCTGCCCGAAGGCGATGGCCGTGTCCGGCTGGCTGGGAGCCGGGGTACCCGTGGCACCCTGGACCGACTGCTCAGGCGTCGGGGTCGGCGTCGACGTGCTGCCCTGGACCGACTGCTCAGGAGTCGGGGTGGGGGTCGGCGTCGGCGTCGGCGTGGCCGTCGGCGTGGGAGTCGGGGTCGGCGTCGGCGTCGGCGTCGGGGTCGGCGTCGGGGTCGACTCCGCCTCGGTGCAGTTCAGCGAGTTCGTCTTCGAGGTCCACGACTGACCATCACCGGCTTCCGAGGCGATGACGCCCAGGACGCCACCCGTGCTCAGGGTGAACGCGGTGCTGATGTTCAGCGTGAAGTCGAGCGTCCCGCTGCCGGACAGGCCGGCGACGTCCAGGACGGTGTAGTTCGACTCGACGTCCGCCACGTAGCCTGCCTCGTCACCACCGGCATTGCCGTTGATGGCGCCCTGGTTCGGGCTGAGGTAGACGACCAGCGTCGCGCCAGCCGGCAGCGTGCCGGAGACGACGTAGTCGAGGTGGAAGTCGAAGCTCGCCGCCGAGTCGTCCTTGTCGCACGTCAGGGTGGCGTTCGCCTGGAACGTGAAGGTGGCCGTGCCGCCCTTCAGGTCAGAGTAGGGCCCGTTCGTCGGGTGGCCGTTGTCGCCAGGCGTGAACGCCATGGTGACGGCGGGGAAGACGAGCGCGACCGACATCGCCGCAGCGGCGGCTGCCGCCATGGCGAACGTCAGGCGCTTCGACCTGCCCTGCGTGGTGGTGAGGACTTGATTCACGATACCGGTCTCCTTTGGGTTTCCAGCTCCCCTGTTGGTCTCGGCGCGGGTAGCCAGCGCCAACCCAGTACGCCACTGGGAGCCGCAGAATACCGGCGAGGTCCTGGACTTGACTAGTACCAATGGACCCGCCGCGTGGTCGGTCAAATGACGTGCGGTGCGGTCCGCTGTCCTAGGGGGTACGACGTTGCGTTGCGCTCGTGCAACGCGGCACGGGACCGACCCCGTACCGATGGCATTGTGCCATCAGCCGGTGCGGCCGCGCGCCTCCAGCAGGACGACCTGCGTCTCGTCGGGGAGGGACGATGCCTGGACCACGGCCTTCGGTTGGCGCACCGGCTCTCCGAGCCCCATCTCGTGGACGAACTTCTCGGGGCCCAGCAGGTCCTTGGAGCCACCGTCGGTGGCGTAGTGCATCGGCACCACCAGGCGCGGGCTGATCTGAGACACGACCTCGGCGGCCTCGGCGGGCGAGATGGTGAACTGGCCGCCGGCAGGCACCAGCAGGACGTCGACCGGACCCAGCTCCGCCAGCTGCTCCTCCGTGAGGAGGTGGCCCAGGTCGCCCAGGTGTGCGACGTGGACGCCGTCGATCTCGAACACGAAGGCCACGTTCTCGCCGCGCTCCAGGCCGCGCTCGGCATCGTGGAACGTCCGCACCCCGGTGACCAGGACGCCGTGGTACTCGTACTCACCGGGTCGCGTCAGCGTCAGTCCGGCCGTGATCGAGCGGGTGTAGGCGTGGTCCGGGTGCGCGTGCGAGATGGTGAGCAGGTCGACGTCATGCTTTCCGGCGACGAACCCGGTGGACGGCGGGCAGGGATCGGCGATGACGGTGGACTCGCGTCCCTTCAGCCGGAAGCAGGCGCGCCCGTACCAGGTGATCTCCATCGGTCGGGTGAGTGTACGGCACACAGCACGAGAGCCGGTGCCCGCCCAATGACACCGGCTCTCGAAGGAGGGAGGGTGGAGGTAGAAACCCGACTGGATCTCCAACTCGCAGCGCGAAGCCTACGGGCCCGATGTGAATCCCCAACACGGCGCCGGCTTAAGAAACCTGAACGTTCGCGGCCGCGGCTTGGCCCTGCTGTCACAATGCGCGACGGATGAACAGCCTGCCGCGCCGTCTGGCCGTGCTGGCGACCACGCTGCTGACGCTGGCCATGGCGGCAGTCCTGACGCTGCGTGCGGTGGGAGCGCCGATCGGCATTGGCCAGCTGCCGGATGACGCAACCCCATCGGCCATTCCGAGCCCATCCGGCTCGGATGACCCGCGCGTGGTGCTGGCAGCCATCGAGGCCCAGGTGGCAGGCATTCGACAGCTGCCCCCGGCCGACATCGGGCCGCCCGACCTGATCACGCGCTCGCAGCTGTCCGGCGAGCTGCGGCGGGTCTTCGACGAGGCATGGACCCCGGAGCAGCTGGCTGCCGACAACCTGACCCTCCGTGCCATGGGCCTGCTGAACGCGCAGCAGGACATCCGCGAACTGACCGAGTCGCTCTACAACGACCAGGTGCTGGGCTTCTATGACTTCGACAGAAAACGCATGGTGGTGGTCAGCGATGACGGGCTGAGCGGGGAAGCCAAGATCACCTACGCCCACGAGTTCACCCACGCCATGCAGGACGCGGCCTTCGACACCGGCGCGCGCCAGGGCGCGGATGATCCGGAGCAGGACGACGTGGGCATGGCCTTCCTGGCGCTGGAGGAGGGAGACGCGTCGGTGGCGATGGTGCGCTGGGCGTTCTCCGGCAACCTGTCGACGGACGAGCTGGCGCACATCGGCAGCACCCCCGTGCCGGACATGAGCGGCATCCCACCCTGGATGGTGAAGCAGCTGACCTTCCCCTATGAGACCGGTGCCGAGTTCGTCTCGCAGCTCTTCGCGCGCAGCGGGTGGGACGCCGTGGATGCCGCGTACGCCGCGCCGCCGTCGTCGACCGAGCAGGTGATCCACGTCGACAAGTACCTCGATGGCGAGAAGCCGGTCGCGGTGGACGGGTCCTCGCCGGCGGAGCGCCTGGGCAAGGGCTGGCACGACGTCGAGACCACCACCGTCGGCGAGGCGATGATCGCGATCTGGCTGGGGCAGCTGGGGGTGCGCGATGGGACGGCACGCGACGCGGCGGCGGGATGGGGCGGCGACGAGCTGACCGTGGCGCGGGGACCGCACCAAGCCTGGGCCATGAGCTGGCGCATGGTGTGGGATTCGCCCGCTGAGGCCACCGAGTTCCTGGCGGCCGCGCGGCAGATCAACGTGAACCTGCCCTTCACCACCCGCACGCTGCGAGTCGACTCGCGGACCACCCTGACCGTGCACGCGTCCTCACCGGCGCTCGTGGCCGGGTTGGGCGTCAGCTGATTCGGGCTACATCGAGCTGGGAGCGCTGATGCCCAGCAGGCCCAGGCCGTTGGCCAGCACCTGGCGCACCGCGTCGGTCAGCGCCAGCCGGGCGGCCGAGAGCTCGCGTTCCGCGGGGTCCTCGGAGAGCACCCGACAGTCGCGGTAGAAGGCGCTGAACAGCTGTGCAGCCTCAAGCAGGAAGCGGGTCAGCTCGTGGGTCTCGCGCCGGGCAGCGGCATCGGCCACCACGTCGGGCAGGTCCAGGAGGCGGCGAACCAATGCCTGCTCGGTTGGGTGGTGAAGCAGTGATGCAGCTGCCGCGTCATCGGGCGCCACGCCAGCCGCGGCGGCGTTGCGCAGGATGGAGCTCGCCCGGGCGTGCGCGTACTGCACGTAGTAGACGGGATTCTCCGCGCTCTGGCGCTTGGCAAGCTCGATGTCGAAGTCGATGCCCGTCTGCGGAGCGCGCGACGCGAAGAACCAGCGAGCCGCGTCCGGACCGATCTCCGCCAGCAGCTCGTCGAGGCTGATGAACTCGCCGGCGCGCTTGCTCATGCCGATCTCGGCGCCGTCGCGCACGAAGCGCACCCAGGCCATCAGCAGCCACTGCACGTGCTCGGGGCGGAAGCCCAACGCCTGCGCGGCCGCCCGATTGCGGGCGACCGTGCCGTGGTGGTCCTCGCCCCACAGGTAGACCAGCTCGTCGAAGCCGCGGCTGAACTTCTCGGCCAGGTAGCCGATGTCGCTGGCGAAGTAGGTCGGCTGCCCGTTGGAACGGATGACGACCCGATCCTTGTCGTCGCCGTAGGCGCTGGCGCGGAACCAGGTCGCGCCATCCTCCTCGTAGATGTCGCCGCGGGCCTGCAGCTGGTCGAGCGCGCGGCCCACCCAGCCCTCGTCGTGCAGCGATCCCTCCGACTTCCACACGTCGAAGCGGACGCCCAGCTCGGCCAGGCTGGCCTCGATGCCTGCGCGCACCCGCTCCGATGCCCACCGGCCCAGCACCTCGCCCGGATCCGCGTCGGGAAGCGCGGCCGCATCCCACAGCTGCGCCGGCACCTCCGGCACCATGGCCCTCACGTACTCGCCGAGGTAGCCATCCTCCGGCGGCTCGCGCCCTTCGTGTCGCGCCAGCAGGGAGAGGCCCAGGTTGCGGACCTGGGCGTTGAAGTCGTTGAAGTAATACTCGCGCACGACGTCGTGGCCGACCGCCTCCAGCACGCGGCTGAGCAGATCCCCAACGAACGCGCCACGCGCATTGCCCACGGTCAGCGGCCCGGTCGGATTGGCGCTCACGAACTCGACATTGATCCGATGCGGCTCTGGCACGCGAACCTGCCCGTACTGCTCACCGGCTGCGCGGATACCGGCCACCTGCCCGGCCACCCAGGCGGGATCGAGCTGCAGGTTCAGGAAGCCTGGTGCGGCGACGCTGGTGGCCAGCACGCCCGGCGGGGTACCCAGCTGCGCGCGGAGCGTCTCGGCGATGGCCATCGGTGCGCGTCGCACGACGGGCGCCAGCTGCAAGGCCGCGTTGCTCGCGAAGTCACCGTGCTCCGGTCGCGACGGGCGCTCGATCCCGACCGGTGGCAGGGCAGAGCCGTCCGGGATCGGTAGCTCGCCGGATGCGA
>DATAOD010000277.1:0-1643 GCA_036265975.1 Candidatus Limnocylindria bacterium | reverse complement strand
CGACTGCCTGCCGCCGGACCTGTCCGCCACCGATTTCGTCACGCACATGGGACGCATGGCCGGCCTGCCGGCCGCCGCCTCGCGCGAGCGCACGGCCGAGGTGCTGCGCCACGTGGGCCTCTACGAAGAGCGCTACCGGCCAATTGGCGGCTACTCGACCGGCATGAAGCAGCGGGTCAAGCTGGCGCAGGCGCTGGTCCACGACCCGAAGCTGCTGCTGCTGGACGAGCCGACCAACGGGCTCGATCCCGCCGGCCGGGACGAGATGCTGGACCTGGTCAAGCGGACCGGCACCGAGTTCGGCATCACCACCGTGGTCGCGTCGCACCTGCTGGGGGAGATCGAGCGGGTGTGCAGCTTCCTGCTGGCCATCGACGCAGGCAAGCTCCTGCGCGCCGCGCCCATCGCGTCGTTCACCGAGCGCACGGGGACGCTGGGAGTGGAGGTGGAGGAAGGGACTGACGCGCTGGCCGCGCGGCTGGCGGAACTTGGGCTGGACGCACGGGTCGAGGGCCGCACCGTGCTGGTCGACGTTGCCGATGAGCGTCCCTACGACATCGTGCGTGATGAGGTGGCGGAGATGGGCCTTGCGCTGGTGCGCCTGGAGCAGCGGCGGCATCGGCTGGAGGACCTCTTCCGCGCCGATGCCGGGACGGACGAACATGGAGCTGCCGATGACGCAGCGTGAGCACGTCGTTGGCACACGGGAGAGCGCGACTGGCGCCATCTACGACCTCGGCTACCAGGGCTACGACGGGCCGCGCCTGGGCCGCGGAGCGGCCGTGGCCACGCTCTTCTGGTCGAGCCTGCGAGCCGCCTACGGGCTGAAGCGGAGCGGCAGGGCCAAGATCGTGCCCTGGGGACTGGCGGCGCTGCTCATGATCCCCGCCGGCATCTCGGTGGCGATTGCGGCCCTGGCGCCCCAGGCGCCGAGCCCGTACTCCTACGACGACTTCCTGTGGGGCACGCAGGTCCTGCTGGACATCTTCGTGGCCGCCCAGGCGCCGGAGCTGGTGAGCTCGGACCAACGGAACCGGGTCCTGTCGCTGTACTTCTCGCACGCGCTCGAGCGCAGCGACTACGCGTTGGCCAAGCTGGGCGCGCTGGCCGCCGCGCTGCTGGGCCTGGCATTGGCGCCGATGCTGCTCATGTTCTTCGGTCGCGTCCTTCTGGCTGCTGACGTGGTCAAGGCGCTGGGCGACGAGGCCGGCCACCTTCCCGAGGTCGTGCTCACGCCGCTGATCTACGCCATCCCGCTGGCCGCGCTGTCGCTGGCGATCGCCGCGTACACGCCAAGGCGCGCCTACGCCACCGGCGCGATCATCGCCGTGTTCGTGGTCGGCACCGCCGTGGCGGGCGTCATGGGGAACCTGCCGCCGGACAGCGCGCTGCGCAACGCGGCACAGCTGCTGAATCCGCTGGTCACGCTGGACGGTACCCGCAACTGGCTGGTGGGCAACGCGATTCCCGACTCGCCGGTGTCGGGCATGGGCTATCCGCTCTTCGTGTTCGGCCTGCTGTGGCTGGCGATCACCGTCGTCTGCTCCGCAGTGATCTGGTGGCGCTACCGCAGGGTGCAGGCGTGAGCGGGGCCGATAGCGTCGCCGGGGCCGATCGCGTGGCCGACGGCGTGGTGGTGGCCA
>DATAOD010000276.1:0-2779 GCA_036265975.1 Candidatus Limnocylindria bacterium | reverse complement strand
GCCACCGCCATCCGCGCCGCCGTGGAGCGGGCAAGCATCGCCCCGGAGCACATCGACGAGGCGATCATGGGGCAGGTCATCCAGGCCGGCGCCGGACAGGCACCCGCCCGCCAGGCCGCGCTGAAGGGCGGGCTGCCGGAGGGCGTCAGCGCCACGACCATCAACAAGGTGTGCGGCTCCGGCCTCAAGGCCGTGATGCTCGGCGCCGCCAGCATCCGCGCGGGCGACGCAAACGCGATCGTGGCCGGCGGCATGGAAAACATGAACCTGGGCCCGTACCTGCTGCCCGGCGCGCGCGCCGGCTACCGGCTGGGCAACCAGACCGTGGTCGACAGCACGGTCAACGACGGCCTGTGGTGCGCCACCTGCGACGTGCACATGGGCATGCACGCCGAGCGTGTGGCGGACAAGCACGACGTGACGCGACAGGCGCAGGACGAGTTCGCGCTGCGCTCGCACCAGCGCGCGTTGGCGGCCATCGAGGATGGGCGTTTCCGCGAGGAGATCGTGCCGGTCACCGTCGAAGGCAAGAAGGGCCCGATCACCGTCGACACCGACGAGAACCCTCGAGCCGATACCTCCCTGGAGGCGCTCGCCAAGCTCAAGCCTGCCTTCAAGCCGGATGGCGGCACCGTCACCGCGGGCAATGCCCCGGGCATCACCGACGGGGCCGCGGCCGTCGTCATCGGCTCCGAAGAGCTCGTCGAGGCCGATGGACTGCAGCCGATTGCCCGCATCACCGCATATGCGCAGGCGGACGTGGCGCCCGAATGGCTGTTCGAGGCGCCGATCCACGGCGTGCGGCGGCTGATCGAGAAGGTGGGCGGGACGCTGGACGACTTCGACCTGATCGAGATCAACGAGGCGTTCGCGGCGCAGGTCCTGGCCGATGGCAACGAGCTAGGCTTCGATTGGGACAGGGTCAACGTCAACGGGGGCGCGATCGCGTTGGGCCACCCCATCGGCGCATCAGGCGCTCGCGTCCTGACCACGCTGCTGTACGAGCTGCGCCGGCGAGGCGGCGGGAAGGGCCTGGCCACCCTGTGCCTGGGCGGTGGCGGCGCCGTGGCCATGGCCATCGAGACCGTCTGACGGCGAAAGCAGGCAAGCCCACCCTATAATCGGGCCGCTCGCGCGCGGGCCCGCTCCCGCACACCAGCCTCAGCGGAGGCGCCGGCGCGCGCTCAGTCCTGGAGGCAATCCGCCAGCCTATGGCTACGAATCCGGTCACGGACGCCCCGAATATCTGGGCGGTCGCGCAGGCGCAGTTCGATCACGCCGCCGACCAGCTCGATCTCGATCCCGGCATGCGCAAGGTCCTGCGCGTCCCGAAGCGGGAGCTGACCGTCAACTTCCCCGTCACCATGGACGATGGGCACGTCGAGGTCTTCACGGGCTATCGCGTGCAGCACAACCTCAGCCGCGGCCCGGCGAAGGGCGGCATCCGCTATCACCAGGACGTCAGCCGTGACGAGGTGCGGGCGCTGGCGATGTGGATGACCTGGAAGTGCGCCGTGGTCAACATCCCGTACGGCGGCGGCAAGGGTGGCGTGATCGTCGATCCCAAGAAGCTGTCGATGCGCGAGCTGGAGGGCCTGACCCGTCGCTTCACGACGGAGATCAGCCCCCTCATCGGCCCCGACCGTGACATCCCGGCGCCGGACGTGAACACCAACGCGCAGACCATGGCCTGGATCATGGACACGTTCTCCATGCACCACGGCTACACCATCTCCGGCGTCGTCACCGGCAAGCCCATCGCGGTCGGCGGCTCGCTGGGTCGCAACGAGGCGACCGCGCGCGGCGCGGTCTTCTGCCTGCAGCAGGCGAGCCGCTCCCGGGATCTCCCGCTCAGCGGCGCCCGGGTGGCAATCCAGGGCTACGGCAATGCCGGCTCCATCGCCGCCGACCTGCTGGCGGCCGAGGGCTCCGTCATCGTCGCGGTCAGCGACTCGACCGGCGGCATCCACAACCCATCGGGCCTCGACCCCGCCAAGGTCAGCGCCTGGAAGCGCGAGCACGGCACGGTCGTCGGCTTCCCTGGCACGGAGGAGGTCACCAACGCCGAGCTCCTGGAGCTCGAGTGCGACATCCTGGTGCCGGCGGCGCTGGAGAACCAGATCACCGACAAGAACGCCGACCGCATCAAGGCCAGGATCGTGGCGGAGGCCGCCAACGGGCCGACCACGCCGGAGGCGGACGCGATCCTGTTCGACCGCGGCGTGTTCCTCATCCCGGACATCCTGTGCAACGCCGGCGGCGTCACGGTCAGCTACTTCGAATGGGTCCAGGACATGCAGTCGTTCTTCTGGACCGAGCAGCGCATCAACGAGAGCCTCAAGGAGATCATGGATCGCGCCTTCGAGGCGGTGCACTCCATGAGCCACCGGCAGGAGGTCGACATGCGCACCGCCGCCTACATGGTCGCCGTGGCGCGCGTCGCCGAGGCCACCACGCTCCGCGGCCTCTACCCGTAGCCGATGAGCGCGTGAAGCCGATGAGGGCCTGAGCCGATGCTCGACCACGAGGAGCGATTCCTCTTCCGCGAGGAGATCCTGAACCTGTCCACCGCGCTGAACGAGCCGGGAGCGCTGGACAACGTGGAGGACCTGCTGGCGGAGGTGACCACCTCGCCGCGCTTCGACTCGGACGTCTTCACCCTGGAGCGCTCGTTGCAGGTCATGCTCGGCAGCCGTGCCGGCTCCACGCTGGTGGGGCTCCTGACCGTGACCCGGGAGGTGTTCGAGGAGGTGGGAGACATCGGCCTCCCGCCGGAGGT
>DATAOD010000275.1:0-4012 GCA_036265975.1 Candidatus Limnocylindria bacterium | reverse complement strand
CAGCGACCGCCCCGTCGCGCTGGACCAGCTCGCGCGCGTTCGCCGCGGCCTTCGCCGGGCTGCTCTCGTCGTCGCGCGCCGCGAGCTCCAGCAGGCGGCCCTTGATGCCGCCCTGCCCGTTTAGCTCGTCGATCGCGAACTGCATGCCCCGCCGGATGGCTTCGCCCGCGGTCGCGTCGGGGCCGGATAGCGGCGCGTCGAGGCCCAGGACGACGGCACGCGGCTCCGGCGTGCGGGTCGCGGCGGGAGTGCTGCTGCCAGGCGCGCGGTCGGCTTGCCCCGACGGTGCGCTGTTGCCGCCGCCGCAGGCAGCCAGCAGGAGCGTAACCACCAGCACCGTGGTGCATGCTACCCGCGGCCGCCGAGCCTGCCCGTATCGCACTGCTGGCTCCTCCCCGGTGCCGCCGGGTCCGGCGGCGGTCCCGCGGGGAACGATCGCTATCATCCACCGCTCCGGCGGGCGGCATATCCCGCCTTGCCTGGAACTTATACCTGCCGGGCGATCACTCCAGCGACTAAATCGCGGCGTGCCCAGGCCGCGCGGCGTCGCGCAGCTCCGCCAGCGGCGGCATGGCCGCGATCCGCTCCGCTGGCAGGTACTCCCACAGCACACCGGGCGGGCGCGCATAAGGAGTGGCGGTCGCGAACAGCCGGGTGGGGGTAGCGATCAGGTCAACGGACACGTCGAACGGCTCGACGGGGATCTCGTCCACCACCTGCACGTCGTGCACGGTGGTACAGATCACGACGTCCGGGCGCAGGCGGCCGAGCTCGCGCAGCACCGCGTATTCCAGCTCGGCATAGCCCTCTCCCTTGCCGACGCGGGCGCCGTCGCCAGACACGGCCACGGCGCCCATCACGATCAGGTCGATGGCTGGCACCTCCGCCAGCGGTAGTGCCCGGCCGAAGCGAGCGAAGCCGCTGATGCCGGCCGCGGCGAGGTGGTGACCGGGCGCGATGTCCGCGGGATCGAGGAGGAAGAAGCCGCCGCGCAGGCGGGGGGTCGGCACCAGCACGCGTTTTCCCGCGCGCAGGGCGCGAAAGCGAAGCGGGCGCTGGGGCGCGTCGGGGTTGATCTTCACCGTACGGGCGGCGGCGAACGGCTCGCTGGCGAGCAGGCGCTCGGCGGCCTGCTCGGCGCCTAGCAGCCTGTCGGAGAGAACAGGAGTCTCGTCCGATCGGGCAGTCGTAGACTTCTGGTATGAGTAGAATCTTCAAGACCGTCGACTACCAAGCGACCCTGGATGTTACGGTGCGGCTGGGCGATCTTCTGCCGCCTGACCACCTGGCACGCTTCGTGGTGGACACGGTTGCCCAGCTCGATCTGTCCGCCATCTATGCCCGCTACGGCTCGCGTGGCGGGGAGCCCTACGCGCCCGAGATCCTGCTCGGACTCCTGTTCTACGGCTATGCCACCGGCACGTTCAGCTCCCGCAAGATCGAACGGGGAACGTACGAATCGGCGCCCTTCCGCTTCATTGCTGGGAACCTCCATCCCGATCACGACACCTTGGCCACCTGTCGCAAGACCTTTCTGCGCGAGCTGAAAGGCCTCTTCGTGCAGATCCTGCTGATGGCTCGGCTGGCCGGCGTGCTGCAACTGGGGCGGATCAGCCTGGACGGGACCAAGATCCACGCCGATGCTTCGAAGAGCAAGGCCGTGAGTTACCAGCGCCTGCTGGAGATCGAGCGGCAGGTGCAGGCGGAGGTCGAGGAGTTGTTCGCCCTGGCGGAGCGGGCCGAGGCGGAGGACCTGCCCGAGGGGCTGGTGATCAGCGACGAAATCGCTCGGCGCGAAGAGCGTCTGGCGCGGCTGGCCGCCGCCAAGGCGGTGCTGGAGGCGCGGGCCAAAGAACGCGAGGCGCAGGAACAGGCGGCCTACGAAGCGCGAGTGCGGGAGCGTGAGGCGAAGGCGAGCCAGAGCGGTCGCAAGCCGCGGGGACGAGCACCCCAGCCGCCGATCCCGGGCCCCCGGGACCAGGACCAGTACAACTTCACCGACCCGGAGTCGCGCATCATGAAGAACAGCACCAACCAGGGCTTTGACCAGGACTATAATGCCCAGGTCGCGGTCGATCAGGACAGCTTCCTGATCGTGGGGAAGTCGCTCTCGAACCATCCCACCGATCAGGCGGAAGCGCAACCCACGCTGGAGTCCATCCCGCCCGAGGTGGGCAAACCGGCGGCGGCCGCTCTGGACAATGGGTACTTCAGCGCGCCGAACATCGAGCTGTTCCAGAGCCGGGGCATCGAGCCATACATCGCCACCGGCCGCGCGCCGCACCAGCAGAGTTGGCAAGAGCGGTTTGCCGATCAGCCAGCCCCGCCGCCGGCGGATGCCCGTCCACAGGAGAGGATGGCCTACCAGCTGAAGACCGAGATCGGCAAAGCGATCTATGCGGCCCGCAAGTACACCGTCGAGCCCGTCATCGGGATCATCAAGGAGGTGCTCGGCTTCCGCCAGTTCTCGCTGCGAGGCGAACAAGCAGCCGCCGGCGAGTGGTGCCTGGTGTGCTTGGCATTCAATCTGAAGCGACTGCATCGGCTGACCTGCCATCACGCGTAGGAGCGCGGTAGGAGTGCACTCACCAGGCGCCGACAAGGCCGAATCGCTCCGCCGACGCCGCGTTGCGGGCCCCATCCCGACGAGCACCCGCCGCACAGCGCCGCTAGCACGGATTCGGCCCTCGATTGCTAGTCACGCTTGGCTGCTCCGACTGTCAACAAAGCAGGCTGTCGGACAGCAGCAGTTGTCGCCGATCATTCTCTCCGACAGGCTGCTAGGGAGACCGGCGATGGGTACCCCGGCGCAGAGCACCCCGGTCGCGCGGCTGGTGGACGTGGAGCGCGGACTACTGGATCGGCGGCTGTTTGCCGACCCCACGATCTACGACCTGGAGCAAGAGCGTATCTTCGCGCGCTGCTGGCTCTATCTCGGCCACGAAGCCGAGCTACCAAACCCCAACGATTTCGTCACCACCTACATGGGCGAGACGCCCGTGCTGCTCGTGCGCGACGGCGCGGGCCGCCTGCGCGCGTTCCTGAACCTCTGCCGCCACCGCGGCAACCGCGTGTGTCGCCTGGACCGGGGGAACGCCCGGCAGTTCACCTGCGCGTACCATGCCTGGAGCTTTGCCAACGACGGCAATCTGGCCGGCATCCCGATGCGTCAGCAGTACGCCCGCCTCGATCCCGAGGAATGGGGACTGGTCCCCGTGGCTCAGTTGGACAGCCACAAGGGCCTGATCTTCGCCACATTCGACCCCGAGGCCCCGCCCCTGGTCGAGTACCTCGGCGACATGGCCTGGTACCTGGACACCCTGCTCGATCGAGGGGAAGACGGCACGGAGGTGATCGGGCCGCATCGCTGGACGGTGGCGGCCAATTGGAAAACCGCGGCGGAGAACTTCGGCGGCGACGCCTACCACATCGCCTACACGCACAGCTCCGGCCGGCAGGTCGGGGTCGACACCACCAGCGACTACGTCCGGCGCGCCGGCAAGGGCTGGCAAATTCACCCCGGCAACGGCCACGTCCTCGCCGCCTGGACCCAGCCGGACGAGGACTCGGGGCCCTGGTTTGCCCAGACTATTCCCGAGATGCAGCAATACCTGAGGGAGCGCGCGGCGGCGATCGAACGACGCCTCGGCGCGCCGCGCACCCACATCTTGAGCCCGATCGCCGGCACGGTGTTCCCCAACCTGTCGCTGCACTGGCTCACGCAGACCATGCGCGTCTGGCAGCCGCGCGGTCCGGGGAAGATGGAGATCTGGAGCTGGGTCATCCTGGACAAGGCGGCGCCCGATAGCGTCAAGCAGGCGATGCGCCACGCCTCGCTGTACCGCTTCAGTCCCACCGGGGTCTTCGAACAGGACGACATGGACAACTGGGCGCAGGTCAGCAGCGCCGCGCGCAGCGTGGTCGCCCGGCGCGTGCCCGCGAACTACCAGATGGATCTGGAGCAGACGATCTGGCAGCATCCGGAACTCCGCGGCTGGCTCGGCAACCTGTT
>DATAOD010000274.1:0-4055 GCA_036265975.1 Candidatus Limnocylindria bacterium | reverse complement strand
GGGCTGCCCCTCTACCTGCAGTTCTTCGGACGGGACACGCTGACCATCGGCTGGCAGGCGGCCATGGCGACACCGGTATTCATGCGCGACGCGCTGCGCGCCAACGCGAACCGCCAGGGAACACGCATCGACGACTGGCTGGACGAGGAGCCGGGCAAGATGATCCACCAGGCGCGGAACGGGCCCCTCTCGCTGCTGGGCGAGAATCCGCACCTGCGCTACTACGGCGACTGGGCGACGCCGCCCGACTTCCTGATCATGCTTGGCCAGTACCTGTGCTGGGCCGATGACCGGGCCACCGCCCGCCACCTGCTGCCGGCCGCCCGCGCAGCCGTCGACTGGTGCTTCACCTACGGCGACCCCGATGGCGACGGCTTCCTGGAGTACGACACGCGCTCGGAACGCGGCGTGAAGAACCAGGGCTGGAAGGATTCGGGCGATGCCGTGGTCGACGAGCGCGGCGACATCGTGCCGAACCCCATCGCCAGCAGCGAGCTGCAGGCCTACTGGTACGCGGGCCTGCAGCAGGCGGCGCTCGCCTTCGCCATGCTCGGCGATGCGGGCTACGCGCTGGAGCTGCTTGGGGAAGCGCGGGCGCTGCGGCATCGGTTCAACAAGGCCTTCTGGATGCCCGACCTGGGTGCCTATGCCTTCGGCCTTGGGCCCCATAAGGAGCAGATTCGCTCCATCGGCTCGAACGATGGCCACCTGCTGGCCTCCGGCATCGTCCAGCCGCGCCGCGGCCGTCAAGTGGCGGCGCGGCAGATGGCGCCGGACATGTTCAGCGGCTGGGGCATCCGAACGCTGTCCGCGCAGCACCCCGCGTACAACCCGTTCAGCTACCACCGCGGTAGCGTGTGGCCGGTGGAGCAGGCCACCATCGGCTTCGGCTTCGCGCGCTACGGCTGCTGGGGTGAGCTGCATCGGCTGGCGCGCGGCTTCTTCGACTCGACCGACCTGTTCATCGAGCACCGCCTACCGGAGGTGATAGGCGGCGTGCAGCGCGACGAGCTGCATCCGCATCCCGGCGTCTACCCGCACAGCTGCGAGCCGCAGGGCTGGTCGGCGAGCGCGGTGGTCCAGGTGGTCCAGGCGCTGCTGGGCATGGTTGCCTTCGCGCCGATGGGCCTGCTGATCGTCGACCCGCACCTTCCCGAGTGGCTTCCCGACCTGCGGCTGAGGGGGCTGCGGGTCGGCAAGGCGACCCTGGACATCCGCTTCCAGCGGACTGCCGGCGGCGACACGACCTGGCACGTGCTCGACCGCGACGGATGGGTTCGCGTCGTCCGCCAGCCGCCACCACAGGCGCCGCGGTCGGGTCCCCTGGACCGCGGCCTGGCCTTCCTCAGCTCGCTCCCGCGCAGCTAGACGCCTTGCGTTGATGCGCTGCGGCCAGGCAGCCGTACCCCAGTACTGCAACCTGTTGCAACTGCGGGTTCCAGCATCTAGCATCAACGTCACCCGGAACCACGAGGAAGCCCATGGTCGCCGCCCTGCGCGAGATGCTCACCACGCCCA
The DNA here is from genome assembly GCA_036265975.1 of Candidatus Limnocylindria bacterium. GTDB lineage: Bacteria > Chloroflexota > Limnocylindria > QHBO01 > QHBO01 > DASSCW01. The sequence continues at coordinate 2,537 of DATAOD010000274.1, read as the reverse complement.
GCCCGCTGCGCAACCGCATCTTCCGGCTGTACGGCGTGCTGATCGCGTTCAACATCGCCGCCTGGGGCCTGGCGCTGATCGCCGCCATCCAGTACCCCATCCTGCTGCCGACGGCATTCCTGGCCTACACGTTCGGACTGCGCCACGCGGTGGACGCCGATCACATCGCGGCCATCGACAACACCACGCGGAAGCTCATGCAGGACGGGCAGCGGCCCGTGGGGGTGGGGCTCTTTTTCTCGCTGGGCCACTCCACCATCGTGGTGCTGCTCTCCGTGGTGATCGCCATCTCGGCGGCGTTCGTCAGCGACATCCCCACCTTCCGCGAGATCGGCGGGCTCATCGGCACGAGCGTGTCAGCGGTCTTCCTGCTGGTCATCGGCGTGATCAACCTGATCGTGCTGCTCGACATCTACCGGATGTTCCGCCGCGTGTCGCGCGGGGGCAGCTACTCGGAGGAGACGCTCGAGGAGTTCCTGAGCCAGCGCGGCCTGATCGCACGCCTGCTGCGCCCGATGCTGCAGCTCGTCCGCCGCAGCTGGCACATGTACCCGCTGGGCGTGCTGTTCGGCCTGGGATTCGACACTGCCTCGGAGGTCGCGCTGCTGGGTCTTGCCGCGACATCGGGCGCCAACGGCGTGCCCATCGCCATGATCCTGGTGCTGCCCGCCCTCTTCGCGGCCGGCATGTCGCTGGTCGACTCGACGGACGGGGTCCTCATGCTTGGCGCGTATGGCTGGGCCTACGTGAAGCCAATCCGGAAGCTCTACTACAACCTGAACATCACGCTGGTATCGGTGCTGATCGCCTTCGCCATCGGCGGGGTGGAGGTGCTGTCGATCATTGGCGATCGGTTCAAGCTCCATGGCGGCATCTGGGACTGGGTGGCCGGCCTGGACTTCGGGATCATCGGCTTCGCCATCATCGGCATCTTCGTCGTGAGCTGGACGATCTCGACGCTGGTCTACCGATGGAAGGGCTACGAGAACCTGCCGGTCCGCTCCGAGCCGCCCACCGCCTGACGACCTAGCGGTCCGCCCATTCGGGGCCGCCGATACGCATGACCTCCTGGTCCGCGACGCTGGGCAGCAGGTCCGCCACGGTCACATCGGTCCGCAGATCGGCGCAGTTGCGCCACGGGCGCAAGCCGGGGTCCAGCTCCGCCAGCGGCTCCAGCACGAAGCGCCGCTCCTGCAGTCGCGGGTGCGGCACGATCAGGTCGATCTCCATGTCCGCCACGCAGTGGCCGTCGAATGCCAGGATGTCCAGGTCCACGATGCGCGGGCCGAAGCGCTGCGCGGATGGCTCGCGGCCCATGGTGGCCTCCATCCGCTTCAGCTGGATGAGCAGGTCGGCCGGTTCCAGGTCCGTGACGAGCTCCAGGGCCGCATTGGTGAAGATCGGCTGATCCAGGAGGTCGCGCGGCTCGGTCTCGTACAGCGAAGAGACGCGGATGACCTGGCCGATCCCCTCCATCTCGCGCACGGCGCTGACGAACGACTGCCGGGGATCCCCGAGATTGCCACCCAGTCCGATGAAGGCGCGCACCTTGGCCGGACTCTAGCCCATGCTCCGGGCCAGATGGCGCATGTGGTGCGCAGCAGCACCAGCCCTGAGCACGAAATCGCTGTTTGGCCCATGGATTGCATGGGAACCCGGCATGGAAACAACCGAAAGCACCCGCTTGGAAAAGGCGCTGGTGGTTGCTGCCTGCTTCCCCTTCCTCATGATGGGGCTGCTCTTCCTCTTCGCATAGGGGGTTGGGGGCGGCGACCTACGACGGGCCGCGCAGGAACTTATCAACCATCTCTGACAGATCCGTGGCGGCTTCTTCGCGCAGCTGATAGGCGTTGAAGCCTGCGCCGGTCTGCATCGGGCGCACCAGGCCCGCAATGCGCAGGATGCTCATGTGGTGCCGCAGCGTCGATCGCGGCACGCCCAGCTCCTCGCCGATCTCCTTCAGCGTCATTCCGCGCTCCTTGAGGACCTCCAGGATGCGCAGCCGACCCCGGTCGCCCAGCGCGAAGGCCAGCCTGACCAGCCGATCTGGTGGCCCGATGCCCAGCGCTGCCGCCTGCCGATCGCTGACGGGGTAGACGAACAGCATCTGGTCGGTGAACTCGAAGTAGTACACCATCGGCCGCACCACGAACGACGGGATCAGCGCGACGCGCTGGACATCGGCGCTCGGCGTGTAGGCCGTGTCGATGGCCGCCTTGATGACGTCCAGCGGCGCCAGCTCGCCTGCAAGCTCGTGCTTCTCGGCAGCATCCGCCTCGAGCGCCGGCAGCGAGGTGTCGACATAGCGCGACAGGTCGCGCTCCAGGCCGCCCAACACCGCCACCAGGTCCGCCTTGGTCTTCGCGGGCGGTGCCTTCAGCAGCTCCCGCAGGCCGGTCTGCCAGGCGCTGTCCTCCGGCCACGCCAGCCGCAGCATGTCGCGCTGGGCAGTGGCGTTCCCCGCCGCCGCGGCCTCCAGCCGCTCGAACCCCACGGTTCGCTGCATGTGACGGTACCGGCGCCCCAGCAGCTCCAGC
>DATAOD010000273.1:0-3133 GCA_036265975.1 Candidatus Limnocylindria bacterium | reverse complement strand
TCGTCTTCCGCTGACGGCGAACGGGAAGTTGGACCGCGGCGCGCTGCCTGCGCCGGCGTATCGGGCGCGCGGTCGATTGCCGCGCACGCCGCAGGAGCAGGTTCTGTGTTCGCTGTTTGCGGAGGTGTTGGGGGTCGCGGGTGTTGGGATTGAGGACAACTTCTTCGCGCTTGGGGGCGACAGCATCGTCTCGATCCAATTGGTGAGCCGGGCCCGCAAAGCGGGTCTGGTGATTACGCCGCGAGCGGTGTTTGAGCATCAGACGGTAGCGGGGCTGGCTGGCGCAGCCACGCTGATCGAGGCGGCGGCGGCGCCATTGCCGGACATCGCCATTGGGGGCGTGGTGGCGACGCCGATCATGCGCTGGCTGCTGGCGCGTGGTGGTCGGATCGATCGGTTTAACCAGGCGATGCTGCTGCAGGTTCCTGCGGCTGTGCGCGAGGATGATCTGATCTGTGCGCTGCAGGCTGTGCTTGATCAGCACGATGCGTTGCGTTTGCGCCTGGATGCGGCTGGAGGGCAGGGGGAGTGGAAGCTTGAGGTGGCGCCGCCTGAAGCGGTGGTTGCGGCTGACTGCATTCGGCGGATTGACATTTGTGGTCTTGATGCGGCGGGGCGTGAGGCGTGCATTTTCGAACAGGCGCAAGCGGCGGAGGGCCGACTTTCGCCTGCGGCTGGGGTGATGGTGCAGGCGGTTTGGTTCGATGCTGGTACGCAGCATTCGGGGCGTCTGCTTGTGGTGGTTCATCATTTGTGTGTGGACGGAGTGTCGTGGCGCATTCTGGTGCCGGAGCTTGCGGCTGCGTGGGGGGCGATTGCGCGTGGGGATGAGCCGGTGCTGGGGGCGCGGGGCACCTCGTTTCGTCGGTGGGCGCAACGGCTTTGGTCGCGAGCGCAGGCAGCGAGCTGCGTTGAGGAGCTGTCGTTTTGGACTGGGATGCTGAGCAAGCCGTCGCTGTTGCTCCTTGACGGCTCGCTGGATGCGGTTCGCGACGTGATGGGCACGGCGGGGCGGCTGACGCTGACGCTTCCGGCTGGGCTGACGGAGGGGGTGCTGCGGCGAGTGCCTGCGGGGTTCCATGCCGGCATCAACCATGTGTTGCTGACCGCGCTTGTATTGGCGATTGCGCAGTGGTGTCGGCGACGTGATCGGGGGAGCAGCGATGCGGTTTTGATCGATGTTGAGGGTCACGGGCGCGAGGAGGTGTTTTCGGATGTGGAGCTTTCGCGCACGGTGGGTTGGTTCACGAGTCTATTCCCGGTGCGGCTGGAAGCGGGGTCAATTGATATTGAAGAGGCTTTGGGCGGGGGTGCCGCGCTTGGGCGCGCGCTGAAGGAGATCAAGGAGCAGCTGCGTGCGGTGCCCGACAACGGGCTTGGCTATGGATTGCTGCGCTATTTGAACGCGCAGACGGGCTCGCAGCTTGCCGGGTTTGCGCCGCCGCAGATCGGCTTCAACTATCTCGGGCGGTTTGCGGCGGCTGCGGCGGGGGCCTGGGCTCGTGCGCCCGAGGCGGTGGGGCTTGGCGGGGGCGGCGATGCGGGCATGGCGCTGGCGCACGCCATTGAGGTCAATGCGCTGACGCTTGATGAGGCGGAGGGAGCGCAGCTGGTGGCGCACTGGTCCTGGGCGCCGGCGCTTGTGACGGAGCAGCAGGTCCGCGATCTGGCGCAGGGTTGGTTTGCTGCGCTGGAGGCGCTTGTGCGGCATGCGGAGCGACCGGGAGCTGGTGGTCGCAGCCCGAGCGATCTGCCGCTGGTGTCGCTGTCGCAGGGGGAGATTGAGCGGCTTGAGCGGCAGTATGCGATTGAGGATGTGCTGCCGCTGTCGCCGTTGCAGGAGGGGCTTTTGTTCCATGCGCTTTATGATGCGCAGGCGGCGGACGTCTATACGGTGCAACTGGAGCTGGGCCTTGAGGGCTGGCTCGATAGCGAAGCGTTAGAAGCGGCGGTTGCGGCGCTGCTCGCGCGTCATGCGAGCCTGCGAGCTGTGTTTGTGCATGAGGGTCTTAGTCGGCCGGTTCAGGTCATTGTGCCGAGGGTTGAGGCGCGCTGGCGGCGGCTTGATCTTTCATTGTTGGATGAAGCGAGGCGTGAGGAGCGCTTGGCGAGTGTGCTGGCGCAGGATCGCGCCGAGCGCTTCGATGTTGGCTGTGCGCCGCTGCTGCGCTGTTCACTGATCCGGCTTGCGGCCGAGCAGCATCGGCTGGTGCTGACGCACCATCATCTGCTGATGGATGGCTGGTCGCTGCCTGTGCTGGTGCGTGAGCTGCTCACGCTTTACGCGCACAAGGGGGATTGTGGGGCGCTGGGTCGGGTGACGCCCTACCGCGATTACCTGGCGTGGATCGCGGCGCAGGATCGCGCCGGCGCGATGTCGGCCTGGCGGGAGGCTTTGGCGGGGGTGGAAGAGGGCACGCGTGTGGCGCCGCCCGATCGGGCGCGCGTACCGCTGGCGCCTGAGAAGGTCACGGTTGCGCTGAGCGAGCGGCTGAGCACGGCGCTGCGGCAGCAAGCGCGCCGGCAGGGTTTGACGCTCAATACGTTCTTCCAAACGGCGTGGGCGATCTTGCTTGGGCGGCTGACCGGGCGCGATGACGTGGTCTTTGGTGTGACGGTGGCGGGCCGACCATCGGAGATTGCCGGCATCGAGACGATGGTTGGGCTGTTCATCAATACGTTGCCGCTGCGCATCAAGCTGGCGCCGACGAAACCGCTGCTTGAGCTTCTCAAAGAGGTGCAGGATCGCCAGTCGCGCTTGATGGCGCACCAGCATCTCGGGCTTGCCGAGATCCAGCAGCTGGTTGGATTAGGCGAGCTGTTCGACACCTTGGTGGTGTTTGAGAACTATCCGGTCGAGGGTGGCAGCCTGTCGGCGGCTGCCGGCGGTGTTCGGCTGTGCCACGCCAGTGGGCACGATGCGACACATTATCCTCTGAGCTTGATGGTGGCACCGGGCGAGCGGCTGGAGCTGCGGCTCGACTATCGGCCGGACCTGTTCGATCGGTCCAGCGTCGAGGCGCTGGCGGATCGTCTGCTTCGTGTTCTGGAGGGGGCGGTAGCGGCGCCGGATGTGGCGATTGGGCGGCTTGAGCTGTTGTCTGCGGCTGAGCGGCGGCGGCTGCTGGAGGAC
>DATAOD010000272.1:0-6283 GCA_036265975.1 Candidatus Limnocylindria bacterium | reverse complement strand
CGGTCATGAATGCGGCTCGCGGCCACCAGCGGTCGCTCCCGAAAGGGAAACGTCGCCGGCCGGGCTGCGTATCACGGCGTCCACGAACAGCGAAGGATATCGGCCGCGCATCGGTCAGATCCAGCACCAGCCCGACGGCGGGGCGCCGGAGCTGATCTCGTCGTCCGGCAGCTGCAGCGTCACTGCATCGGGCCGTGCGCAGTCGGTCAGCCACATGCGGGCGCGCCAGCCGTCGGCATCCAGCGGAAGGGCCACCAGGATCGGCAGGAAGAAGGCGAAGAGGCCGATGACCGCCACCCCGGCCACGCCGGCCACCAGGCGAGCGGCGATCCAGCGCCAGCTCCAGGCCACCAGCACCCCCGCCGCGGCGTAGAGGAAGGGGATGGTCGGCAGGATGTACCACAGGAAGACCTGGCTGCGGTTGCCCTGCAGCGCCAGCCAGGGCAGGTAGGTGGCCAGCGCGGCCACGATGACGGTGGCAGCCGGCCCGCGGACGCGCCAGCCGACCCTGGCCCAGAGGAGCACGAGGACGAGCAGCGCCCCCAGGCCGAGCCCCCAGGCCAGCGGGCTGCCGATGGCCAGGATCTCCCGGTACCCGGCCGCGTTGTCGAAGAAGTACGCCACGGGGCGCTTGAGCAGCAGCCAGGACCACGGTGGTGACTCGTACGGGTGGTTGCCGGCCAGGGTGGTGTGGAAGGTGAGCATGGCCTGCTGGTGATCCCAGATGCCGCGCCACACCGTACCCTCCTGCCAGGGTAGGCCAATGAGCTCGCCGGGCATCCGCCCGATGTACGCGGCCAGGTAGACGGCCAGCGGCACCAGGCCCAGCAGCACCATGGTTCGCGGTCCTTCTTCGCGGACCGCCAGCCAGGTGGCGCGGCCCCAGCCAGGACGCGGCTGGTCAGCCTGGCCGGCACGCCTGCGGGCGATCTCCCAGGCGACGGTCAGCGGGATGACTGCCAGCGCCACGTAGGCGCCCGACCACTTCACCGCCACCGCTGCACCCAGGCTCACCCCGGCCAGCAGGCGCCAGGGCCGATGCAGCGCCAGCGCCGACAGCCAGCCGGCTGGCCGCCGGGACCATGCCCGCTGCTCTGGCCGGTCGCGATCGAGCACCGCGAACAGAACCGCCGCGATGACAAAGGCCGTCACGAACACGTCGAGCATGGCGATTCGCGACTGGACCACGTGCAGGAGATCCGTTGCGAGGAGCGCGCTCGCCGTGAAGGCGCCTATGGTCTGCAGCGGCCGCCGGACGCGTCGCAGGAGCTGGCGGACCAGCAGGAACAGCAGGACCACCGACAGCGTGCCAACGACGGCCGCCATGATGCGCCAGCCGAACTCGTCGAAGCCGAACAGCTTGATGCCCACCCCGATGAGCCAGTTGCCCAGCGGCGGGTGCGCGCGGCTGGCCAGGTCGTCGATCCCGCACTCGACGCTGCCGATGACGTAGCGACAGGCGTTCCGCGCGTAGAAGATCTCGTCGAAGATGAAGCCGACTGGTCGGCCCAGCGCGGGCAGGCGCACGGCCGCGGCCCCGGCGGTGACCGCCAGCAGCGCCATCCAATCGAGTCGCGACCAGCCTGGTGGTCGGTCGATGCCCCGGACCCTCCGCTCGATGCTCTCGCGCCGTCATGCTACCCAGCGACGGCAAGAGCCCTCAGTGCCGGCGTGGGGTCAGTCGACGGACCCGTGAAGGGCGCGGATGCGAGCCAGCTCCTGCCGGCAGCTCAGGGAGCGGACACGGACCGGATCGCGGAACCAGACCAGTGCGCGATAGTCGTCGGAGATCGTCGTCAGCCGGACGCGCGCGTACTCGTCCTCGGGGTGGAGCCACGCGTCACCGGGGGCCAGCCCGTGGCCGGGAACCAGCTGGAAGCCCAGCTGCTGCGGCCCGCAGGCCGCCACCACGGACCATCCGCCCTCCCACGAGGAGCGGGTGCGGATGTTCCAGCCGGGCAGTCGCTGGCCGACGGCGGCAACCACCGCCGCCCGCGCGTCGTTGTGGCTGCTGGGCATCGGCGCGAGCAGCGAGATGGAGAAGACGCCGGCCAGCAGGAGCATCGCAAGCGGCGCAGAAATGCGCCGGCGGCGGTCGCGGCGGGGGGAGCTGGGAAGCGGCGTCGTCATCGGTTCAGATGGGTCTGTTTTCGCAATCGTCGCTGAGCAGGATCTGTGCCGGTCCTCTGCTAGACTCCGGCGACGCTGTTCGCGTTCCAGACGAGCATCGAGGACCGATGAACTACGAGCTCTTCATGGCCGAGGCAATCGCCGAGGCCCGTCGGGGTGGAGAAGAGGGAGAGGTGCCCGTCGGGGCAGTCGCCGTGCTCGATGATGCCATGATCGCGCGGGACCATGATCGGATGCAGATCCAGCGCGATCCCACGGCGCACGCCGTGCTGCTGACACTGCAGGCCGCGGCGCGCAAGCTGGAGTCGCGACGACTGCCCGAGGTGACCATCTTCACCACCCACGAGCCGTGCGCCATGTGCGTCGGCGCGATGGTCGAGGCGCGGGTCCACTCGCTGGTGTTCGCCATGCCGGACGACCATCAGGGTGCCGCCGGCACGGTCATCCAGCTGGCGCGTGACAAGTCGCTGCCGCACCAGCTATCGGTGGTGTCGGGCGTGCGCGAGGCAGAGGCGCGCCGCCTGGCCTCGGGGGCACCCGCCAGCGCCTGACTGGTAGACTCGCCCGCGGAGAGGTGTCCGAGTGGTTTAAGGTGCCGCTCTCGAAAAGCGGTGTGCGATGAGCACCGTGGGTTCGAATCCCACCCTCTCCGCCACCCACCGGACCGCCTCTGAGCACTACCCAGCACTGTCGCCGCGCCGCGGAGAGGTCGCCTAGTGGCCTATGGCGCCGCACTGGAAATGCGGTTCGGGGCAACCCGTCGGGGGTTCGAATCCCCCCCTCTCCGCCACTCTGCTACCATCGGCCGCCGGTCGTGCTAGGCGGGGAACTAGCGGTGCCCTGTATCCGCAATCCGCTACAGCGGAGCTGAATCCCCGGTCGAGGCCGATGTGCCTCCGCCTCCCACGTGATCGTCCGACGTCGAGAGTCGGGTCCCACGCAGCGAAGGTCCGTGAACCCCGTCAGGTCCGGAAGGAAGCAGCGGTAAGCGACCGCCTTCGGGTGCCGTGGGGCGACCTGGCTGGAGCCGGACGATCCACGCGTGTGCGGGAGCCTTCGTTCGACACCGGGTGCACGGCCGATTCGACATCCACCGCGCCGCCCCGCGGCGTGATCGGTGTACGGTAGTTGGAACCATGTCGACGCCCTTGCCCACCGAACCTCCTGCGGAACCCGCGCTCTCCGATCCCTCCCGCCCGAGCACCGACCAGCACCGCGCGCTGTATCGCCGTTGGCGCGCGCAGCGCTTCCGCGAGCTGATCGGCCAGGACCCCATCGTCGCCACCCTGCAGCGTGCGGTTGCCGCAGATCGCACCGCGCATGCCTACCTGTTCGTGGGCCCGCGCGGCACCGGCAAGACCTCCACTGCCCGGATCCTGGCCAAGGCAATCAACTGCACCGACCGCGGCGAGGACGGCGAGCCATGCGACACCTGCCCGGCGTGCGTCGCCATCCGGGATGGCCGTGCCATGGACGTGATCGAGATCGACGCCGCCAGCCACGGCCTGGTGGAGGACGCCCGCGATCTCGTCATGCGAGCGCTGACGTCTCCGGCGGAGCTGCGCCGCCGCGTCTACATCATCGATGAGGTCCACATGCTGAGCGCGCACGCCTTCAACGCGCTGCTCAAGATGGTCGAGGAGCCGCCCGACCACGTGGTCTTCATCCTGGCCACCACCGACACCCACAAGGTGCCCGCCACCATCATCAGCCGCACCCAGCGCTTCGACTTTCGACGCCTTCCCGCCGATGCGATCGTCGGCAAGTTGACGCGCATCACCAGCGCCGAGGGCGCGGAAGCGGAGCCTGAAGCCCTGGCGCTGATCGCTCGCCTCGCGGACGGCGGCATGCGCGACGCCGAATCTCTGCTGGACCAGGTGCTCGCCTACGCCGGCGACCGCGTCACCGCCGCCGCGGTTCGCGAGGCTGTGGGCCTTGCCGATGACGACGCGATTGCCGCCCTGCTGGATGCGTACGTTGCGAGCGACACGCCCGCGGCCCTGGACCGCATCGAGGCGCTGGCCGATGGCGGCCGCGACATGGCCCAGGTCGCCGCCCAGGCCGAGGTCGAGGCTCGGCAGCGCCTCCTCGCCTCGGCTGCCGATCCGCCCACCGCGCGTCGCCTGGCGGTCGTGCTGCGCACGCTGGCGGAGGCAGCTGCCGCCGGAGCCCGCGAGGGCCGCTCGCGCCTGGCCATGGAGCTCCTGGCCGTGGACCCGGGAGGGCCGCCCGTGCATCCGGCTGCTCCCTCGGTCTCCGTGCCCATCACGCCTTCTCCCGCCCCGGCCAAAACCCCGACAGCGCCCGCGCCGGAGCGGAAGGCGGAGCCGAAGCCCGTGCCCCTCGCGGCCACGCCGGAGGAATCGGCGCAGCCGGTGGCTGACGGGGATGTCTCCGGGGTGCGCACCCGCTGGGCCGATGTCGTGGAGCGCGCCTCGCCGGCCATCAAGCCTCTCCTGCGGGAATGCCGGCCCATCGCCCTTGATGGCGCGCGGCTGACCCTCGCCTTCCCCGAGGAGCGCGGATTCATGCGCGAGAAGGCCCGCACCCGGGCTGCCTCCATCGAGCAGCTGCTGGGCACCGTGCTCGGCGGCAGCTGGGCGGTGGATTGCGTCGCCAGCAACGTGGAGCTCGAGCCGTTGACCATCCAGCAGGCAGTTGCCCCCGACCCCGGCGATGCGGACGGACAGGCCCTGCTCGAGGGCGTGCTGCGCATCACCGGCGGAGAGCTGGTCGACGCGCCCGAAGTACGCTGAAACCGGACTAGTTGGAGATGCCAGCCGTGAACATCGGCCAGATCGCAAAGATGGCGCAGCAGATGCAGGCGCAGATGGCGCAGGCGCAGGAAGAGCTGCGGGAGAAGACCCTGGAGGCGACCGCCGGCGGGGGAGCGGTGCGCGTGGTGATCACTGGCGCGCAGGAGATCAGAGCGATTGAGATCGACCCGGGCGCAGTCGATCCCGAAGAGGTCGAGATGTTGCAGGACTTGATCCTGACCGCAGTCAACGACGCGATCGCCCGCAGCAAGGAGCTGGAGCGGGAACGCATGGCCAGCGTCGCCGGCGGCATGGGGTTGCCGGGCATGCCGGGTCTGGGTTCGATCCCCGGCCTGCGCTGATCAGTGGCCGGGCTGATCGCGCCGGTCGCCCGGCTGATTGACGAGCTGAGCCGCCTGCCGGGCGTCGGCCGCAAGACGGCCCAGCGCTTGGCGTATCACGTCCTGCGTGCGCCGGCGGACGAGGCACGCGGCCTGGCCGAGGCGCTCATCGCGGTAAAGGAGCAGGTCGCCTACTGCAGCATCTGCTGCAACATCACTGACGTAGGCGTCGATCCCTGCGCCATCTGCTCCGATCCCCGTCGCGACCCGAGCCGCATCTGCGTGGTCGAGGAGCCGCTGGACGTGCTGGCGATCGAGCGCACCGGCGAGTTCCGTGGCCGCTATCACGTGCTGCACGGGGCGATCAGCCCCATCGACGGCATCGGCCCGGAGCGCATCAAGGCCCGCGAGCTGGTGGAGCGGGTGGCCGCCGGCGACGTGTCGGAGGTCATCCTGGCAACCAACCCGAACCTGGAGGGAGAGGCCACGGCCATGTACCTGGCCGACCTCATCACGCGGCACGTGCCGATGGTGAGCCGCATCGCACGGGGACTGCCGGTGGGCGGAGATCTCGAGTACGCCGATGACGTGACCCTGATCCGCTCGCTCCAGGGACGCCGCGAGGTGGAGCTCCCCTAGGGCGCCCTGCCTGGCTTGACGCTCGGCACCGACCCGCGTAAGATCCGAGTTCGCGCCGGCGGATTTCGCCGGTCGGTGACGCACGGACGGCAGCCCGTCGGGCAGCGCAGCGTGGTCACCGCGAGATCTCTCATCTGGAGGCCTCGAATCGAACGAAGCCGATTTGATCGGCACAGTGACTTAACAGCTGAAGAGTGACAGGAACCCACACGAGTCAGCGGGACCAAGTCTGAACTTGAACGGTGGTGGAGCCCTTGGGCAAGACCGCTGTTTTCTTTTGTTCGGAGAGTTTGATCCTGGCTCAGGACAAACGCTGGCGGGGTGCGTGAGACATGCAAGTCGAACGGGGTTTCATGGGGCTTGCTCTGTGAAACCTAGTGGCGGACGGCTGAGTAACGCGTAGGTGACCTGCCCGGA
>DATAOD010000271.1:0-1630 GCA_036265975.1 Candidatus Limnocylindria bacterium | reverse complement strand
GGTCTTCGATCCCGATTCCGAGCCGAAAGGGAGTACCAACATCGTGATGCGGCGCGCCCCCCAAACGTAGCTACGACCTGTCCTCACGTCCGCCGCTGGTCCCGCCCCGGCGGTCGCGGTGGTTGACCTCTTACCCGCTCGCCGATGCTTGAAGCTATCCCGGGAAACGCTGCACGAATGGCAGGGATGGCAGTGTTCCTGCGGTCTACAGTTAGCTGAGACACCGCCTTGTGCTTGATGAGGGCAGTGCAAGGAGGTGAAGCATGACGGACACGACGGCACGGGGCGCTGGCCCGGCGAAGCGCGCCCAACACGCTGGCGAAGACGGGCCAGCGCTTGACAGGCGCCGGCGGATGTCGGCCAGGCGCAAGCAGAGCGCCGTGTTGCGGCTGCTGCGCGGGGAGGATCTGGAGCTGATGTCGCGCGAGCTCGCGGTCACGGCGGCCGAGCTGAGCGCCTGGCGCGATGCCTTCCTGGCCGCCGGCGAGGCGTCGCTCAAGACCCGGCCCGCCGACGGTCGCGACGTCGAGATCGGCCGGCTCAAGGCCAAGGTCGGCGATCTGACCATGGCCAACGAATTGCTCGAGGTGAAGATCGAGCATCTGGAGGCCGGCCGCCCTTTGGCCCGGTGGAGGTCGAGGCGATGAGCCGAAAGGTCTCGCCCTCCGCGAACCGCACCTACGGCGTGCAGCGGGTGACCTGGGTGTGGGCCACCTCGCGGGCCACGCTGTATCGTCATCGTCGAGGCGACGTCGCCAGCACCGGCCGTCGACCGGGGCCGCGCGGGCCGATGCCGGATGCGGCGTTGGTCGAAGCGATTCGTGCGCTGCTTGCTGACAGCCCGTTCCACGGTGAGGGCTACCGGAAAATCTGGGCACGGCTGCGCTTCGCCGGCATCCGCACCTCCAGGCGCCGCGTCCTGCGGCTGATGCGGGCGCATGACCTGCTGGCGCCGGGCCGGGTCGGGCGACCGCATGGCCCGAAGGCCCACGACGGCACGATCCGCACCGAGCGGGTCGACGAGATGTGGGCCACGGACCTGACCTCGACCCTGACCGGCGAAGGCCAGGCGTCGATCTTCGTCACGGTCGATCACGCCTCGACCGAATGCCTGGGCATCCACGCCGCCCGCCGCGCGACCCGCTTCGAGGCGCTCGAGCCGCTCCGACAGGGCGTGCGCGCCTGCTTCGGCGCGTTCACCGAGGGGATCGCTTCCGGCCTGAAGCTGCGCCACGATCACGGCAGCCAGTTCGTCGCCGACGACTACCAGACGGAGCTCGTCTTCCTCGGCATCGCGAGCTCGCCAGCCTTCGTGCGCGAGCCCGAGGGCAACGGCTGTGTCGAGCGCTTCATCCGGACCCTGAAAGAGAACCTCCTCTGGGTCCGGCGCTTCGCCACCATCGAGGAGCTGCGCTTGGCCCTCCACGCCTTCAAGGACAGCTACAACCAGACCTGGATCGTTGAGCGCCACGGCTACCAGACCCCGGCGGCCGTCAGAGCGGCGCAGCTCGTCCCGCTCCCAGCCGCAGCATGAACATCCAACGCGGTGTCTCACAACTGTTGACCGCTACAGCCGCAGCGCTCCCTCGGCAAGGCCAACGCACTCCGTGACTGGTTTGGGACGTATTTG
>DATAOD010000270.1:0-16217 GCA_036265975.1 Candidatus Limnocylindria bacterium | reverse complement strand
CGATGGACGTCACCCTCGTGCCGCCTTCGACTGGCTCGAAGCGCATCGTCTCTGGCCCACCCTGCGGGCCGACGTCCTGGAGGTCGAACATGAACGTCCAGCGCAGTCTCTTCGGTGGGTCAAGCTCCAGGTACTCGCCGTAGAACTCGACGTCATCCCGATCCGGGGCGTGGCTGACATACCGCCATTTTCCACCGGGACGGACATCCATCTCGACGACCTCGGTGGTCGTGTTGTGCGGACCCCACCACATCGGAACCTGGGTTGGATCGGTGAACGCCTGCCACAGGCGCTCCGGGGAGGCCGCGAAGGTGCGCTCGTAGTAGAGGTCGCCGTCAATGGAGTAGATGGCGGTGGTGTCCGTGCTGCCGCGGTCGATGCGGGTCGGGGTGGCGTTCACGTGCGTCCTTTCGTTGCCCGGCGCGGAGGCTGGCGCTGCTTCTCGTCCCGGAGATAGGCGTCCAGCCGTTCAAAGCTCTGGTCCCAATGCGGCCGATACTGCCCGACCCACTCGGCAACCTCCTTCAGCGGGCCCGCCTGGAGCCGCCGCGGCCGCCACTGTGCCTGCTGCCCGCGCTCGACCAGCCCTGCGCGTTCCAGCACGCGCAGGTGCTTCGACACAGCGGGCTGCGTCATGTTGAATGGGGCGGACAGGTCCTTGACCGATGCCTCCCCCGCCGCGAGGCGAGCCAGGATGGCGCGACGCGTGGGATCGGCCAGGGCTCCAAAGGTCGCACTCAACGTATCGGGAGAAATTATGAATTACCTCCAGGTTATATAACCTGCCGGCATTGTACCCGCGGAGTCAACCCTTCTTTTCGCGTCGGGCTCGACGAAGTCGCTCGAGCCGATCCCCGATCTGCTGCTCAAGGCCCTGGTCCGAGGGCTCGTAATAGACCTTGCCGGCCAGGGCGTCGGGCAGGTATTGCTGGTCGACATCGGCATCGGCGAAGTCGTGCGGGTACAGGTAGCCCTTGCCGTAGCCGTGCTCGCGCGCCAAACGCCGATGCGAGGACGGGCGCAGGTGGAGCGGCACCGGCAGCCGGCCCTGCTCCTCGACGTCCGCCAGCGCGGCGAAGTAGGCGCCGCCCACCCGGTTCGACTTCGGAGCCGATGCCACGTAAGCCGCCGCCTGGGCCAGCGCGTACTGCGCCTCCGGCAGGCCGATCATCTCCACCGCCTGCATCGCCGCCACGGCGACCTGCAGCGCCCGCGGATCGGCGTTGCCCACGTCCTCGGAGGCCGCGATCACGATCCGCCGCGCGATGAACGTCGGATCCTCGCCGGCCGCGACCATCGACGCGCACCAGTACAGCGCCGCGTCCGGGTCGTTGCCGCGCATGGACTTGATGAAGGCCGACGCCGCCTCGTAATGCTGATCCCCCACGCGGTCGTAGGCCAGCAGCCGCTGCTGGGCCGCCTCGCTCACCTCTTCGGAGCCGATGACGGCGCCTTCCGGCGCGACCGCGGCCGCGGCCTCGATGATGTTCAGTGCCTGTCGAGCATCCCCGCCCGACAGGTTGAGGAGCGACGCCATGCCTTCGTCCGACAGGCTGACGCGCCCCTTGAGGCCGCGCTGCTCGGCCAAGGCTCGCTCGACGATGACCCGCAGCTCGTCCTCGGAAAGCGGCTCGAGCCGGTAGACGCGCAGCCGCGACAGGAGTGGCGAGTTGATCTCGTAGTACGGGTTCTCGGTGGTCGCGCCGATCAGCGTGATCGTCCCGTCCTCGACGTGCGGCAGCAGCGCGTCCTGCTGCGCCTTGTTGAACCGATGCAGCTCGTCGATGAAGGCGACGGTCCGTCCGCCCTGCTCGCGCAGCGCCCTGGCGTCAGCGACCAGCGCCCGGACATCGGCGACCCCGCTCGTCACTGCGGAAAGCTGGCGCCAGGTGCCTTCGCTTCGCTCGGCGAGCAGACGCGCCAGGGTCGTCTTGCCAGAGCCCGGCGGTCCCCACAGGACCATGGACGGCAGGTAGCCCGGCCGCACGACCTTGGTCAGCGCGCCCTCCTCGCCCACCAGCGTGCGCTGGCCGACGAACTCGTCGAGCGTGCGCGGCCGCATGCGAGCGGCCAGCGGCGCGTCGGCGGCCGTCCCGGCGTCGAACAGCGGCTCGGTGAGGTTCGGCTGCTTGCGCGGCATCAATGCCCCTCCATCGGCCGATTATGATGCCGGCCATGGAACAGAACCTGCGCATCCCCGGGCCGACGCCGATCCCCGATGACGTGCGAGAGGCGCAGACCGCCCCGATGATCGACCATCGCGGGACGGAGTTCGCGGCCATGCAGGCGGAGATCGCCGAGGGCTTGGCCACGCTGATCGGCAGCAGTGGCGAGGTCCTGCTGCTCACCGGTTCGGGCTCCGGTGCCATGGAAGCGGCCATCGTGAACACGCTCTCGCCGGGCGACCGGGTGCTGGCGGTGACCATCGGCGCATTCGGCGATCGCTTCGCGAAGATCGCCGAGACCTTCGGCGCGTCCGTCGATCGCCTGGAGGTCGAGTGGGGCAGCGCCGCGGATCCTGCCGAGCTGTCCGCCCGCCTGGCCGATGGGCAGCCCTACCGTGCCGTGCTGCTGACCCACAACGAGACCTCCACCGGCGTCGCGAATCCACTGCGCGAGCTGGTGTCCGCGGTGCACGCCGCGCCCGGCGACCCGCTGACCATCGTGGATGGCATCAGCGGGCTGGGCGCCATGCCCTTCGAGATGGACGCCTGGGGCGTCGACCTGGTGGTCAGCGCCAGCCAGAAGGCATGGATGGCCTCGCCGGGGATTGCTATCGTGGCAATCGGTTCTCGAGCGCGCGAGGCGGAGGCCAGCGCGCGGCTTCCGCGCTTCTACTGGAGCTTCGCCGAGGCCCGCAAGTGGGCGGAGAAGGGCCAGACTCCGTGGACTCCCGCCGTTGCGGTGCTGTACGGGTTGCGGGTCGGGGTCCATCGGCTCATGGAAGAAGGACGCGAGCACACCTGGGCGCGGCACGAGGCCATCGCCGCCGGCTCGCAGGCGGGGCTGGAGGGCCTGGGGCTGCGGCTGGTGGCGAAGCCGGAGGATCGGTCCGCGACCGTCACTGCCGCCTGGCTGCCGGATGGCCTGGAATGGGGCCCGTTCAACGCCGACATGCGCGGCCGCGGCCTGGTGGTTGCCGGTGGGCAGGGCAAGTGGGCCGGCCGGATCATGCGCTTCGGGCACATGGGCATGGTCGAGATCCACGAGATGGTCGACGCGGTGCGGGTCATGGGCGAGACCCTAGCCGACCATGGCTTCCAAGCCGATGTTGCCGCCGCCAGCGCCGCGGTGCAGTCCGCCTACGACGCCTCGCGGGCAGCTCCGACACGGTGATCCGCCGCCTGCTGCTGGTGCGGCATGGCGTCACCACCTGGAACCGCGAGGGTCGCTTTCAAGGGCATCTGGATCCTCCGCTCGACCCGCTGGGCGAGCAGGAGGCCGCGGCCCTGGCCGGCCGCCTGGTGCGCGAGGTGCCGGAGGCGCTGTCCATCGTCAGCTCACCCTTGCAGCGGGCCACAGCCACGGCCAGGATCATCGCGGATGCCTTCGCCGCCGACGGCCGCCTGATCGCGGTGCAGCTCGAGCCAGGGCTGATGGAGATCGGCCAGGGCGAATGGGAAGGACGCACGCACGGCGAGCTGGCGCAGGCCGATGCGGAGCGATACCGGACCTGGGCCGCGACCGGCGGCTGGCATGAGCCGCCCGGAGCGGAGCCAGCGACCGACGCCGCCAACCGCGCGGCGGACGCCGTCAGCAGGATGCTCGCCGCTGCGGACCCCTCGTTGGCTGAGACCCTGTGCTGCGTATCCCACGGCGGGATCCTTCGCCTCCTGGCCGGACGGCTGGCCGGGTTGCCGGACGAGCAGTCGTGGGCGCTGCAGGTCGACAACGCGTCGCTGAGCGAGCTGCGTCACACGGCTGGCGGCTGGCAGATAGAGGCGTGGAACGAAACGTCCCATCTCGCCGGGGAGCTGACCGCCGAGGATCGGCGCGCGGAAGGCTCGCCGCCGGCTCTCTAGCCGGGCTTCAGCGTTGCGTCAGCGGAGCTTCAGCGGCTGGGGACAATCGCGCGCACCCTGCGCCGCACGGCCAGCCAGAGCAGCGGCAGCTGCAGCCGCTTCCAGGCGTCCTCCATGCGCGCGATCACCGAACCGGAGATGCCTCGGCCCGAGTAGCTGTGCCAGACCTTGCCCTCGGCAATGGTTCGGATCTCCGGCCTGCGCGCCGGCAGCTGATCCTCCAGCCAGCCGGCGTACTCGTAGATCGTCTCCGACGGACGTTGGGCGACGCCGGCGCGGTCTGCGGCCAGCGTCAGCCGCCGCCACTGACGGTCACCCGGTGACAGGAAGCGCAGCTGCCGGCGGTTCCCGCGCCAGCGCCACAGGCCGTAGCCCAGCAGCGCAAGCAGCAGGCCCAGGAACACCACGATATTGCCGCCGGTGACGCTGGACCCCTGCGACTGGTCCGGAGCCTGCTCGCCGGGACGGAAGCCACCGGGGATCGGCTCGGCGGACTCGAAGGCCGCTACCGGACCGCCGCCGCGCTCGAAGTCAAACGGTGGAGGCGTGGAATCGGCCCCGCCCGGTCCGCCATTGGAGCCCTGCGGCACAGCGCCCGGCAGCCGGATGACCGGGTCAATTGTCTTGGTGGCCTCGAAGATCTGCCAGCCGTAGCCGGGGAAGTAGAGCTCGGCCCAGGCATGCGCGTTCCGCAGGCGCACCTGCCAGATGGTGCTGTTGCTGTTCGCGCCGGGCTGGCCCTGGATCCGTTGGCCGGGAGCGAAGCCCACCGCCATGCGCGCCGGAATCCCCAGCGAGCGCGCCAGCTCCACCATGGCCGTGGCGTAGTGCTCGC
Source organism: Candidatus Limnocylindria bacterium (assembly GCA_036265975.1). Lineage (GTDB taxonomy): Bacteria > Chloroflexota > Limnocylindria > QHBO01 > QHBO01 > DASSCW01. The sequence goes on along the minus strand of DATAOD010000270.1, from coordinate 11,360 downwards.
AGAAGCCGACCCTCCCGTTCTGCGGGTCGAACAGGAAGAAGTCCACCGCGTCGCGGCTGGGATCGGATGAGATCGGCGCGGTGGTGCGGTAGGCGAAATCCTTGCCCTGCAGGAACTTGGTGAGGTGGATCGCCTGGTCGTAGGGGTTCTCGTCACCACGAGTGACGGCCTGCGCCAGCTGCCGTGTCCGATCGGTGAGGCCGTTTGTGCCCAGGTAGAGCTGCGTGACCGAACTGGGGTAGTCGGTGCCGGCGTTCTCCAGCTGGGCCACGGTCGCGCGGCTGAGCGCCACGGTCAGCGAGTAGCTGCTGCCCTGCGGGATGGACGTCGTGGCCTTCATCGCGCCCAGGAACTGGGTGTCGCCGATATCCACCATCTTCACGGGCAGGAATGCCTTGATCGGGTATCCCGCCGTGTACAGGGTCCTGGAGCTTGGCTGTTCGATGGCAATCTCGATGGTGCGGACGTCGAAGGCGTCCAGCGTCGGCGCCTCTGGCGAGCCCTTGGCGAACAGGAATTGCTCCGCCCCCACGTCCCGCTCGCGACCCGGGCTCTGCGCCCAGCCGTGTCCGGTGTAGATGTCGTACGTCGCCGCGCGCAGGTAGACGGCACGATCGGCCGCCACGGAGAGCACGGCCTCGTCGCTCGAGGACCAGTTGCCGGAGATGCGGAAATCAGGGCCGAAATTCGTGCCGGTGAAGCGCGACTCGCCGGAGTTCAGGCCGCCGAACACCGCGTCCAGCGGTCCGCGCACGCCGTCCCACACCGTGTCCAGGTTGTTCCACACCGCGGTCAACGGCGCAGCCACGGCCACGCTGGTGAGCACCCAGGCCATGACCACGCTGCCAACGATGAAGACGATGCCGCTGCGCCACATGGCGCCGGGCACCTCCTCATTTTCGTTGACCCGGCGACGCTGCCACGCCTCCTTGCGGCCGTGCAGTGCAGCCCGCAGCCAGAGGAGCAGGGCGCTGACCATGAACAGCACCATGTAGCCCAGCAGGTTGGCGAGCGAGGCCGACAAGTTCGCGATCAGCGCGGCACCCAGCAGCAGGATTGCATCCAGGACCCGATGGTGCCGGTACAGCGCGTACGCCGCCATGAAGCCGGTCAGCCACAGCACCAGGCCAATGCCGATCGCGTACGGCGACAGCTGCGGCGCGTAGCCCTGCGCCACCAGGATCCGGATCCAGTCTGTCGCGTCATTGCGCAGCGCCACCATCTGGGCGCCGGCCGCGAGCCGCGGGAAGTACTCGCCGCCGACGACCCACAGCACCACTAGTGAGCCGAGCGTGGCGCTGATGGGCAGCACCGCGACCACGCTCAGGCTGGAGATGCCCAGCAGGACGCCCGCCAGGATGGCGTAGAAGGCGATGGGCGTCATGAACTCGGTCTGCCGCAGCCAGCCGGCGCTCTGCACCGACCACACGACGGCTAGCGCCATGGCCAGCAACAGCAGAGCGGAAAGCCAGCCCTCGCGCGGGTGCAGGTAGCGCCGCGTCCAGTCAGGCACGGAGCTCCTCCTGGCTCAGGATCTTGGGCGGCGTCGCGCGACGTCCCGCCCCCTTGCCCCCGAGCGCCTCCGGCAGGCTGTCGCCGGCGCGGACCAGGTGATAGTCGATGTCGTACTCGGCCAGGGCGTGGCGCACCGCACCCAGCTCCACCGCAGCCTCGTCATCGTGCCGGGCGGCGAAGCTCTCGCGGTCGAGCAGCACGACGACGGTGCCCACTCCCCGCCGCCGCAGCGAAGCCAGCGCGCGCACCCACTCGCGGTCAGTGGAGCCGGTGATGATGCAGAGGGTCATACCGCGCCGCAGCTGGGGCAGCATCGCGACCATGACCTCGGCCAGCGGCCGGTTGCCATCGGCCTGGACGTTGGCGAGCAGGTGCAGGACCTTCTGCTCAACCCGCGTCCCGCGATCCGGGGTCAGCACGTGCTGCCGTCGCGAAGAGACCGTGATGCCCACCGCCCGGTTCTCGATCAGCGTCTGCACCGCGATCGACGCCGCGGCGCTGACCGCGGTCTCCACCGACGCGCCATCGCCGACGCCAGCATGCGCGGCGCGGTCGAGGTCCAGCAGCAGCCACAGGTCGGCGGTCTGCTCGACGTCGAACTCCTTCACGTGCAGCTCGTTGTGCCGCACGCTGGTCAGCCAATGGATGCGGTTGATCGCGTCACCGTGGACGTACGGTCGGATGCTGCTGACCAGGGGGCTGGCCGCCTCGAAGCGGCGGCGCGACGGCGCGGTTCCATCCACGGGGGAGGGAGGCAGGCGCCAATGCGGCAAGGCATGGACCCGGGGGAAGACAACCACCCACGTCGGCTGTCCCACGATCATCTCGCTGCTGAAGAGGCCGAATGGATCACCGGTGCGCACGCGCAGTGCGCCCAGCCGATACGACCCGCGGCGCTGCAGCGGCACTTTGGCCTGCCATTGGCGGCTGGATCCACCCTGCACGCCGATCGCGCGTCCGGGAAGCGGCGTGGGCAGGGTCGAATCGTTCCACAGCTCGACCCACGGCTTGCCGAACGACCCGGTGTTGTCGATCCGATAGGTGGCGCGCAGCGTGTCGCCCACCTGGGCTCGCGGGTTGGCGACCTGGTAACCGGCACGCAGGCCGTTCAAGCCACGGCGCGCGTAGAACCAGGACGCGATCAGCAGGCCGCCAAGCAGGTAGACCAGGAAGAAGAGGAAGTTGATCCCCGTGCTGAAGGCGGCGACGACCAGGACCGTGCCGAGGAAGACGAAGCGCAGCTGGCGCCCCAGGCTGCCCACGGCGATCAGGCGGAGCCGGCGGGCGCGGTGGAGGCCTGCGTGACCGGGATCTGGGTCAGGATCTCGCGCACGATGGCGTCGGGATCGATCTCCCGCAGCGAGGCCTGGCTCTTGACGATGAGCCGGTGCGCCAGCACCGCCACGCCCAGCGCCTTCACGTCATCCGGGATCACGTAGTCGCGGCCCTCCAGCGCGGCCAGCGCCTGGCTCGATCGGTACAGGTTGATGGAGCCGCGCGGCGAGGCGCCCAGGTACACGTCCGGGTGCTCGCGGGTCGCGGTCACCAGCCGGACGATGTAGTCGGCCACGGTCTGGTCGACGTAGATCTCCTTGATGGCGGCCTGCATCTGGCGCAGCTCCTCCAGGTCCAGGACCTGGCGCAGATCGTCGATCGGGTGCAGACGCTTCTGCTCGTCGAGGATGACGATCTCCTCCATCGCCTTGGGATAGCCCATCCGCAGGCGGAGCATGAACCGATCGAGCTGCGCCTCGGGCAGCGCGAAGGTGCCCTCGTATTCGATCGGGTTCTGGGTGGCGATGACGAGGAACGGCGACGGCATGGGATAGGTCACCCCATCGATCGTGGCCTGGCGCTCCTCCATGCATTCCAGCAGCGCCGACTGCGTCTTGGGGGTGGCCCGATTGATCTCATCAGCCAGGACCACCTGGGCCATGATCGGGCCCGGGCGGAACTCGAACTCCTGGGTCTTCTGGTTGAAGATCGACAGGCCGGTGACGTCCGACGGCAGCAGGTCCGGGGTGAACTGGATGCGCCGGAAGCTGCAGCCGATGCTTCGCGACACCGCCTTGGCCAGCATCGTCTTCCCGACGCCCGGCACGTCCTCGATCAGGATGTGGCCCTCGCACAGCAGCGCAACCAGCGCCATGCGGACCTCCGAATGCTTGCCGATGATGACGCGCTCGACGTTGGCGACGACGCGCTCAGCCGGCTCCTGGACGTTCTTCACCATGGACTCATAGTTCCCTTGTGCGGTGTGGACGGACTCGGTCGGGTCTTGGTTCCCTCCCAATCACAATACCCCACGCCGTTACGGATCGGATTCAGCCCGGTTTGGGTCAATCCCCGCGCAGGGACAGCCACTTGGCCATGACCGCGCCACCGATCGGCGCGGCCCGGCCGGACCCCGATCCGCCGCTCTCCACGATGACCGCCACGGCGATCGCCGGCGTGGCCGAGCCTTCCGCCGGCACGAAGCCGATGAACCACGAGTGCGGTGGCGTGTTCGGCCCCAGCTCGGCGGTGCCGGTCTTGCCGGCGGTCGACACGCCGCTGATGCCGTAGTTCGCCACGTCGCCCGCACCGGCGTAAAGGCGGCCGAGCTGTCCCTCCACCGCGTCGACCATCGCACGGCGCACCTCGCTGGCCGTCTGCGAGCTGATGACCCGTGTGCCGCCCGGCGCGGTGAGCGTCTCGAGGATCTTCTCCGTCGGGCCGGCCGCGGGTCGGCTGGCATGCGTGCGCACGTCCCGCACGACGTAGGGCGTGGGCATGACCCCGTCGTTCGCCACCGTCGCCGCCAGCAGGGCCATCTGCACGGGCGTGACCGCCACGCGCGCCTGGCCGAAGGCCGCCTGGGCAAGCTCCGCTCGGTCGGAGAACGGCGCACAGTCGCCCTTCTTCGGGGCGCTGACATAGGAGGCTGACACGGCCAGCGCGCGCGATCCCTCGCCGATCTGGAGGGGCGCGCAGAAGCCGAAGCGCCGCGCGTAGTCGAGGTAGGTATCGGCGCCGACCTCCAGCCCCACATGGGCGAAGAAGATGTTGCTGGAGACCTGCAGCGCCTCTGACAGCGGCCAGAGCGCCGGCTGCACCGGGCTGAGGTCGTGCTCTCGGACCCGGAAGCCATCCACCACGAAGCCCTCGGTTTCCTGGCGCGGCTGGTCGGGGAACGTCGTGTGCGTGGTGATGGCGCCGCTGTCGAGTGCGGCGGAGGACGTGAGCACCTTCATGATCGATCCCGGCGTGTAGTGGCCCTGCCGGCTGCGATCGACCAGCGGGTTATCCGGCTGCGCCTCGATCTCCTCCTTGGCGGCCGCCGCCGCGTCGGGGTCGCCCGAGATGGGCGTGGCGTCGTAGGACGGCGTCGAGGTCATTGCCAGGATGGCGCCGGTAGCCGGATCGATGGCGACCACGGCGCCCGCGTCGCCGCCCAGCTGCGCGGCGGCGAAGTCCTGCAGCCGCTTGTCGATGGTGAGGGTCAGGTCGTCCGGCGATGGCGGGCGCGCCAGGATGTCGTTGACGATGTCATTGAGCGGATTCGGATCTGTCCGGCCGCTGAGCACGTCGTCCCATGCCCGCTCGAGGCCGGTGGTGCCGAAGCGCAGGCTGGCGTAGCCCAGGACATGGGTGAAGGCTGTGTCGGTGTAGCTGCGGCGGCTGAGCCCATCGACCAGGCGGGTGGAGGCCAGCAGCCTTCCGCGTGCGTCGTAGATGTTGCCTCGCGGCTGGGTGCGGCGCGCCACGATGGTCTCCGGGTTGTCCGGACGCGCCTCGAGCGCGGAGGCGTCGATCACCTGCCACCACGACAGCCCGGCCGAGACGACGGCAAAGGACAGCACCAGGTAGAGCGCCAGCCGTCGGACGTTGGTGGCGATCACGCGCCAGCCTCCCCCACGGCGGGGTCACCCGCCGCGAGCGGCGCCTCCGCATCGGCTGCCTCGGCCGAGCGATGGCTGATGGACAGCAGCAGCCCAATGATCAGGAAGCTGGCCAGGAGGCTGGAGCCTCCATAGCTGACGAACGGGAAGGTGATTCCGGTGAGCGGGATCAGCTTCAGGACTCCCGCCGCGATGATCAGCGTCTGGAGGCCCAGGCTGACGGTGAGCCCCACGGCCAGCAGGCCGCTGAAGTCGTCGCGCGCCAGGATCGCGATGCGCATGCCGCGGAACACCAGCGTCATTGCCAGTGCCAGCAGCGCGAACGCGCCGATGGCGCCCAGCTCCTCCCCCACCACGGCGAAGATGAAGTCGGTCTCGACCGCCGGGAAATGCCCGCCGGCGGTGGGAAGCAGCGACTGCCCCAGGCCCTCACCGAAGAGTCCGCCGCGGGCGAACGCGTATAGCGACTGAACCGCCTGATAGCCGGACCCGGAGGCATCGGCGAAGGGGTCGATCCATGCGTCGATGCGACGCGCCACGTGCTCGAACAGCTGCGAGGCGACGAAGGATCCGGCCAGGAACAGAAGCAGGCCGACCAGCACGTAGCTGCGCCGCCCGGTGGCCACGAACAGCATGGTCAGGAAGATGCCGAAGAACAGCAGCGCCGTGCCAAGGTCCTTCCCGAAGACCACGACCAGCATGACGATCACGAAGATCGCGAGCATGGGCAGCAGGTAGGGCAGCGGCGGGACCTTGATGGGGCCGATGCGCACCACGGCGTCGCGCAGCAGGGTCCGGTGCTCGGCGAGATAGCCGGCGATGAACACCACCAGCACCAGCTTGATGAACTCGCTTGGCTGGAAGCCGATGGGTCCCAGGTAGATCCACAGCCGCGCGCCATTCACCTCGGTCCCGAACAGGAAGGTGAATACAAGGCCGGCGATGCCGGCCAGCGCCCAGGTGTACTTGTAGTGCCGCAGGATGCGGTCATCGCGCAGGCCGATGGCCACGGCCAGCATGGCGATGACACCCACCCCGAACCACAGGATCTGGGTGGTGGCGATGTCCAGGTCCAGGCCGAAGGCCGCCGTCTTGCCGACGACTGGCGCCAATCGGTTGAGCATGATCATGCCCACGCCGCCGATGGTCGCCACCAGCGGCAGCAGCAGGGTGTCGCCACGGTGGCCACTGGCGACCAGCACGAAGTGCGCGGCCAGCATCAACACGACGTAGGCGACCGCGATCAGCATCGGCCCGATATCGGGCTTCTGGCTGACCGCGATGTGGGTGACCGCGAAACCGAGGGGGACGAGCAGGGCCAGTGGCAGGAGCAAACGCAGCTCCAGCCACCGCCACGAAACCCTGCCCGCCCGCCGCGGAGCCGCAGCCTCAGCGCTCAAGGCGCATCCGCACCCGGCCGATCGTCAACTCGTCGCCGTAGGACAGCGCCACCGGCCGGTCGATGCGATGCCCGTTGACGTACGTCCCGTTGGTGCTGCCCTGGTCCTCGATGAACCAGCTGCGCCCGCGGAAGGTGAGCATCGCGTGGCTGGCGCTGACGAAGTCGTCCTCGACGAAGATGGCGTTGTTGACGTTGCGGCCGATGGAGTTGATGGGCCCCAGCGCGATCGGCCTGCCCACCGGAGGCTCATCCTCCGGCGACTCGAGCACGGTGAGCCTGCCGATCCCCGACTGCGACTGCTGCTGCGCCGCCTCGGCGGTGCGCAGGTCGCGCATCAGGGAGCGCGCGAACCCCAGCAGCATCAGGTAGAGGATTCCCAGGAAGGCGAGCTGCAGTGCGAGCAGCAAGAGGCGGAGGACCTCGCCGGTCATCCCCGCACCTGGAACTCGATCTCCGTGGACCCGATGCGGATGCGGTCGCCGGGACCCAGCGCCACCTCGCTGACGCGATTGCCGTTCACCCACGACCCGTTGCGGCTGCCCAGATCGGCCAGGCCGTACGCCCCGTGCTGCAGCTTGAGCTGGCAGTGGTGACGGCTGACCTGGGCGTCGTCCACGATGACGTCGTTGTCGCTGGCGCGGCCGATGCTGATCAGCGCGCCGCCCAGGTCAAACTGCACCGGCGGCTGCCCCTCGCTCATGACCAGCAGGTAGGCGCGCTGCGCCGAATCGGGCGGAGCGACCTCGTGACCCGGCCGCGCGAAGACGATGGTGTCGGATGAGGCCGGCAGCTCGTCGCCCTCCTGCGAGCGACGCCCCTCCTCGTCGACCACGTTGGCAGCCACGCGGACGTCTCGCCGCGGAACCGCCGGATCGGAGATGAGCTGGACGCGTGGACGGGCGACCAGCGAGTAGCGCTCATGCCTGGCCCGGCTCAGCACGCGATGGGCCAGATCGTCCTCCAGCGAGCCGCGATAGGACTCGAACTCGGCGAAGTCGGTGGGGTTCAGGTGGACGTCGTATTGGTTCGGAACGATGACACCGTCGTCACGAAACGACTTGCTGGTATCCATGGCGCGCTCGATGCGCTTTTCCAGCGAGACCGGCTGCAGCGTCGCTCCCAGCCGCCCTGCCGGCGCCTCGAACAGCCGCTCGAAGAACGCCTCGAGGCGCGACAGAAGGCCCATCCCGGCCGATGCTAGCAGGCACCAGCATCAGCCCGCCGAATGCCGATCGGACATCCGGCGGGCGGGCGGAAGCCCTGCGCAAGGCGGTACGAACGCCGTGAAGGACCGTACCGATCCGCCCATAGGGTCCCATTGGTGACCATCGGTATACTTTCGGCTCCCGATCAGGGACCCGAGGTGGATACCGGAATCTCGACATGCCCGAAGCGCTGACCGAATCCTTCTGCGAACGCTGCGGAACTCGTTACGAGTTCTCCGCGCCGACGCAGCTGAGCACGATGCGCAAGACCCGGGGAGTCATCTCGGGTCTCAAGAATTACATCATGAGCCAGGACGCGCTGAGCGACGCCGTCGGGGATGCCATTCGCTCCGAGGAGGAGTCGCTTGCGTCCCAGCAGCTGGACGCCTTCCACGAGTCGTTCAATTTCTGCATCAACTGCCGCCAGTACACCTGCGTCAACTGCTGGAACGATGGCGCCGGGCGCTGCCGCACCTGCGCCCCCATCGCCGGGACGGACGATCTCCTGGAGCGCTTCGAGGCGACGTTCCACGCCCAGCATCCGGAGCTGGCCGCGGCCGCCGCGGAGGCGGACCTGGCACAGGCAGACCTCAACCGACGCCTGGGCCTGGAGGCGTGGCCAACCGAGGACGTCGGGGTAGGCGCCACCAACGGCAACGGCCACGCGCCCGAGGTCGGATGGCCGGAGGCTGAGTCGCTGCCCACCGCAGCTGACCTCAGGCCTGACGCACCCATTGCCGAGCCGGAGCCTGGGGCGGAGCCGATGGAGGCTGAGGTCGAGCCCGAGCCGGAGCCGATGGCAGCGGAGGTCGAGCCCGAGCCGGAGCCGATGGTGGCGGAGGTCGCCCGCGAATACCCGCCACTCCAGGTGCTCCACTGGGAGAACGACACACAGTTCGAGCTCGAGCCGGAGCCGGAGCCGGAGCCGATCCTTGCCGAAGTCGAGCCGGAGCCGGAGCCGATCCTTGCCGAAGTCGAGCCGGAGCCGGAGCCGATCCTTGCCGAAGTCGAGCCGGAGCCCGAGGCGGAGCCCGTCGTGGCTGAGGTCGAGGCGGAACCCGAGCCGGAGCCCGTCGTGGCCGAGGTCGGGCCGGAGCCCGAGCCCGTCGCGCCGCGGAAGGCCGAGCCGATCCGACCAATCAGCGAGACGATCCTGCAGATCCCGACTCAGCCGGTGCTGCCGCCGGCGCCAGTCGACGATGAGCGAATCGCGGCGCAGGCGGATGATCCGCTCCTCGCCGCACGTCGCGCGCAGCTCGACATGCTGGGGCTCGGCGATCCGGGCCAGGGTCCGCTCGCCGCGGAGCGCAAGGTCCTTCCATATCGGTCGACTGGCGCATCGGTGCATCCGGTCGAGACCGCCGCGCGGGCCGCAGCCGGGTTGCCGGCGCCTGGTGCCTTCTGGGAGGCATCGGCCAAGGAGGTGGCTGGCGCCATGAGCCACGTGGGCGTCCAGTCCTGCGGTGAATGCGGACTGTCGCTGTCAGCTTCCGCGCGGTTCTGCCGCCGCTGTGGCACCCGCCAGGCGCAATCCGCCTAGGGCGTCCCGTCCTTTGCCTTGGCGGAGGTCGTCGTCGAGGACGGCGAACTGACGTCCGGTTTGGCGCTGCCCGAGTCGGGTGAGTCCGACTTCTTTCCGGGTTCCGACGTGGAAGCAGGCTTCTGATTGGTGGAGCCTGAGCCCGATGCGCGCGAGTCGGTCTTGTAGAAGCCGCTGCCCTTGAAGATGATCCCGGTGGGATAGAGCACCCGGCGCAGCGATCCCCCGCAGCGCTCACACGTCGTAGGACCCTCCTCCGTCATGGAGTGGATCACCTCGACGGTATGGCCGCAGCTGCGGCACTGGTAGTCGTAGGTCGGCACGGCCGGCGCATGATCGCACAGCGCAAGCCGGCGATCTGCGGGTCAGGATCGGCTCAGGCGTTCGAGGTGCGGGAGACCAGCGTGGACCACCACGAGCGGCGGACCTGCTCGGGTGCCTGGACGGCCGTGCCGTTGGCGACTACCCGCGCGACGTTGTGCAGGTCGGTGGAGATCTTCTCGCGCGGGAACTTGGTGATGACCGGCAGTCCCTCGTTGGAGGCGATGACGGCCTTCGGTCCGTTCGAGACCACGGTGGCGCTCACCGGCAGGGCCAGTGCCTGCTCGATGTCCGGCAGCCGCACGCCGTGGTTGGCGCGGTTCACTACGACCTTGATCATGTCGCCGAGGCCGACCTCGCGGGCCAGACCCAGGAACTGCGAGCTGTTGCGAATGGCTCCGACTTCCGGCGTGACGACCAGCAGGATCTCGGTGGCCAGCGTGAGCATGGCCATGGTCCGGTCGTCGTAGCCGGGGTGCGTGTCGACGACAACGTAGGAATGATGGGCCTTCGCCCAGCGCAGGGCGGCCAGCAGGAGATCGACGCTGATCCGTTCGGACTCCGCCGGATCGCTGCCCCAGGTCAGGACCCGCACGCCGGACGCGGCGTGAACGGCGACGCACTGCTCGAAGGCGGCATCGGTCCATTCCTCGGGCGCTGAGTCGGCCAGGTCGGCGAGGCCCATGCGATACGGCACGGCCAGCACGCTGGTGACGTTCCCCACGCCGACGTCGGCGTCGAAGAGCAGCACGCGGGAGCGCGTCTGCTCGTGCAGCGCGACGGCCAGGTTGACGGAGACGGTGGTCTTGCCGACGCCTCCCTTGGGCGCGAAGACGCTGACCACATGGCCCTCGCCGATGACCGAGCCCTCGTCGCTGGTGACCGCCAGCCACTGGCCCTCATCGGACGGCAGGGCCACGCCCCCTCGAATGAGCAGCGCCTGCAGCCGATAGACTAGCGCCTCGCCGGAGATCGGCTTGATCGCATATTCATCGGTCGCGGCGCTGCTGCCCGATGCGAATTCCGGGATGTCCTCGCCAAGGAGGAGCAGCGTCGGAATCGCGCGCTCGCCGTGCAGGGCTTGGTACAGCTTGGTGGCGGTCTCCGCCGGCAGGTCGCAGTCCAGCACGGCCAGGTCGACTCGCTCGCCGGCGGATAGCTTGGCAAGCGCGTCATCGACGTTGATGAGGGGCTCGAACCCGGCACGCACGAGATCAGCGGCCATGGCATCGGCCCGATCGGCCATCGCGAGCAGAACGGTGGGACGTTCCATCTGAATCCTTCGGTGTGAAAGAGCGTTGCGGACCGCACCACTATTGGGCGCACCCACCCGCACGACAATGGGACTAGGGCCTAGTACGGCCCGCCGAAGGTACCGGTCAGCCGCGGCTCATGCGCATGCCGCACTTCGGGCAGTAGAAGGCGCCGGCGACGCCGGCCTCGAATCCGCAGTGCGCGCAGACCAGGCCGCTGTGCCCGTGGATGGAAGGCGAGCG
>DATAOD010000269.1:0-6478 GCA_036265975.1 Candidatus Limnocylindria bacterium | reverse complement strand
GTGCCGCTTCGTGATCGTTTTCGAAGGCGCGTCCGACGCGGAGGTCGTGGACCCCCCGGCTTTCTGACTGCCCGATCAGTAGGCGAGTGGATCGACCATGGATTCCGGCGGAAGCTCACCGTCACCGCCGTTCATCTCGGGGCGCGCGAGCCCGTCGAACGTGCACTGGATGCAATCGCGGACCGGTACGGCGTGACGGCCGTCGCGGTGCTCGGCGTGCAGCGCAAGAATGCGGCTGGCGCTCGGATCGTCCCTCAGCCCACGACCCTCACTCTCTGACATCGACCGCCCTTCCTTTTCCCATGGGAAACGGGCCAACGAAAGAGCTCGCTCAACGCACGAGCGAATTTCGGCGCGGAATTTAGCAAGCGCCGGATCGGCCGTCAAGTGCCCTTAAGGGGCCCAATTCGAAGCGGACTGGATGAGTCAGAGGGTCGGCTTGAACACCATCAGGAAGAGGATCGTGAAGAGCATCAACGTCATGAACTGGCCGCCCATTGCCGACCTGCGCTGCAGCTCCATGAAGCCCGGTGGCGGTCCCGGCGGTCCCTGACCCTCCGTGGGCGGGGGTGGGGGAGCGGAGGTCATGGCGATCATCTTCTTCACGGTCGGTAGCTGGACGAATACCGACACACCGAGCGTGATGAGGAACAGGATGATGGCCAACGCCAGCCAGAACGTGGTGAACGGGTTCCATCCCCTGGACCAGATCAGCCCGATGCCCATCAAGAAGACGAAGACTGCTCCAGGCTCGACCGCCCGCTCGGTGATGTGGGTGATGACGCGCAACGCAAAGTTGCCGTGCATCGGCTCCTTGCCTGCCATTGGACCGATGAGCGCGAAGGCGATGGTGGGGCCGAAGGCCGCAATGGCCCCGCCGATGTGCAGAAACAGGAAGATCGAGCCCAGCAGTTCCATCCCAAGCCTCCGTCAGCAGTTGCACCGTGGTCCAGGTGCCCGCGTACGGTAGCGCCTCGGCGGCAGGCGACCAGTCAATTTCCGGTCAACATCAGCGGTATGCTCGGGACCATGACCGGCTGCGCAGATTCCGGGGCGACCGAGCGCGCGTGAGGGCGCGCAACGTGGCGCGGCTGGCCTGGGGCATCTGCCTGCTGACGCTCGCCGTCGTGGCGGGGGCGATCGTCTTGGTCGTCATCAACCGCAATTCGATCCACAACGCCGACCAGGCGAATGTCATCGAGATCGTGCTGCCCATCAGCTTCGCGGTGCTCGGTGCCCTGGTAGCGAGCCAGCAGCCGCGGAACCTGCTCGGCTGGCTGTTCCTGGCCATCTCCTTTGCGAATGGGCTGCCGGGGCTCACCGAGCAGTACGCGCGCTACGCGCTCGTGACCGCGCCGGGCGCTCCGTTCACGCCGTGGATCGCATGGGTCGGCAACCTCAGCGACAGCCTGGTCTATCCGGCCGGCCTGGCGCTGGTGGCCATGCTGCTCATCCCGAACGGGCGCCTGCTGTCACCCCGCTGGCGCTGGGTGGCGTGGGCCGGGGTGGTGACGACAGCCGTCCTGGTCACCATGACCCTATCCGCCCCCGTGGTCGGGGATTCCTCCATTCCCAACCCCACCAGCGTCCCGTGGATCAGCAGCCTGAGCAATCAGCTGGCGGGCATCCTGGCCTTCCTGCTGGGGCTGCTGCTGCTCCTCGTCGCCGGCTCGTCCATCGTCATTCGCATGATCCGATCCCGAGGCGAGGAGCGGCTCCAGCTGCGATGGGTGGCGTACGCCGCCGCGTTTGCGATTCTGGCCAACCTGCTCACCACGCTCTTGACCATCCTGTTCATCCACGACGAATCGACCTCGGACGTGCTGGCCGCCGGGGTGACCGTCATCGGCTTCGGCATAGCGCTGCCAGGGTCCTTCGGCGTGGCCATCCTGCGCTACCGGCTGTACGACCTGGACCTGCTGCTCAATCGGACCGCGCTGTATGGCGCGGTGACCGTCGTCCTGGCCGCGGCCTTCTTCGTCGCCAACGTGCTCGGCCAGCGTCTGGCTGAGTCCGCGCTGCACCACGGCTCCGACCTGGTGGCGGCTGGCCTGGGGGTGGCGGCCGGCCTGGCATTTGGCCCGATGCGCCGCGCGGCGCGACCCGTGGTGGACCGCCTGCTCCCGGCGCGCAGCAGGCTGACGCTGCTGTTCACCGACATCGTGGAGTCCACCCAGGCCATCGTGGACCTGGGCGACGAGCGCTGGCGCGACGTGCTGTTCCAATACCGATCCAGCGTCCGGCGCCTGTTGTCCCGGTACCGGGGCCGCGAGGTGAACACCGCCGGCGACGCATTCTTCGCCGTCTTCGATCGGCCCCTGGATGGCGTGCGCTGCGCGGTGGCCATGCGCGACGCGGTCAAGGCCCTGGGACTTCGCGTCCGCACGGGGCTGCATTGCGGCGAGGTGGAGGTGCGTGGCGAGCAGGCGTCGGGGCTGGCAGTCCACGCCGCGGCCCGCGTCATGGGACTGGCCAGCGAGGACCAGGTCCTCATCTCGGGGGACATGGCGCAGGCGCTGGACGGCGCGGTGGCGCTGCACGATGCCGGACAGCACGAGCTGCGCGGCGTCCCCGGGGAGTGGCAGCTGTACGAGGTTGCGGCGGAGGCGTGAAACGAGTTGGGCCCCGGCATCGCGCCGGGGCCCAATCTCAGCTCACTGTCTGGCAGCGGCCGTTCAGGGCGCCGCGCGGAAGTACATGTCCTGGTCGTGGCCCGTCGTGCCTGCGAACGTCACGTCGTTGCGCAGGTCAGTCCACACGGCGACCACGCCACCGTCCGGATTGGCCGCGATGTTGGAGTAGTCGCCCAGGAACGTGGTCGCGCGGGGGAAGTCATCCTCCTCCGTGGCCGCGAACCACTCATTGTTCTTGGTCGGATCGGACAGCGCAGTGGACAGCTGCTCCGTGCTGAAGTCCAGGGAGCCGGCGGATGTCTCCGTGGCCAGGGTGTACCCATACAGATGGTTGTCCCCGTCGTAGGACCGGTCGAAGTAGCCGATGCGCAGGATGCCTGACGTGTCATAGGCGCCCCACGGCTGGAACTGGTCCCTTGGGATCGTCAGCGCCACCGGCTCAGCCGACCAGGTCCGCCCACCGTCGAACGACTGGCTGACCACGACATCCGAGTTCGTGACCGCCTCGTACGGATCCTCAGGCGCGGGCAGCTGGCTGTTGCGCATGTCGGACCAGATGACCGCCAGGTGGTCGCCGTCGGTCGGATCGGCCGTGATGTTGCCAGCGGACCATGAGCGGAACATGGAGTCCTGGTACGTCTGGCGGCCTTCGGCGATCGGGTAGTCCGTGTAGCCGTCGATCAGCTCGGCGACTGTGAACGGGCCGGCTATGCGCTGGCCGGTGGCGGGGTCGAGCTCGACAACTTCGTAGTCGTCCCGACCAGTGTCGAAGTGCGTGAAGTTTTCCCAGGCGGCGAACACGCGACCGTCGGCCGTGGCGACCGGCATCGATACGAAGGCAAACAGCTCGTCGCCGGAGATCACAACCGGCGTCGACCACGTGGCGCCGGCGTCATGGGTGACCGATGCGTAGACCGATCCGCTGAGCGTGGCGCCCTTGTGGCCCAGGCGGAAGTCGCCGAAGGTCACGAGCGCGTTGCCGTCGCCCCAGGCCGTGACGTACTCCTTGTCCAGGAGGTCGCCGACTGAGGTGAAGGACCCACTGCCATGCGCGATGGTCTGGGAGGTCCAGTGGATGCCACCGTCGTGCGAGCTGGCGACGACGACGTCCGGGTTCACGCCGTTGAAGGCGCCGGCGAAGCGGAAGCCCAGCGTGGCGTAGTACGCATTCCCGGAGGCGTCGAACGCGACCGACGGGTCGCCGGTCGAGGCGTACGAGCTGTTGACGCGGATCGGGTAGACGGTCCACGTCTGACCGCCATCGAAGGTGACGGTCGCGCGCGACAGGGTGGTCGCCGCGACATGGCCACCGGGGTTGATGCTGATCTGGTAGTCATTGGTGCCGGCGATCATGTTCTCGGTATTCGCCGGATTGACCGCGATGGTCGTTTCGTTGTGCGGTCCCGTGCCTTCGCAGCTGAGGTTCACGTCAGGCGTGGAGCCGGCCTCAGCGGTGCAGATGGAATCTCCGTTCTTGAGCGCCGGACCTGCCGCCCAGGTGGCGCCGGTCAGGGGCAGGTCCATCCCATTGTGGGAGACGTATTCGACAGGACGGTTGATTTCGCCTTCATCCTCGGCCAGGGCCGGGGCGACGGCCAGCGCCAGCACGGCAATGCTGGCGAGAACGGCGAATGATCGTGGTAACGATCCGCGTGAAACCATGTGGCCAACTCCTCCATTCAGTGGCGGGCGAATCCGCGACTTGCGCACATGCATCGGCGATGCCGCGCGGAGGGGGCAGTCCCCCGAGATCGGAAAATGATAAGCATTCGGCTTGGATGTGCCAGTGGCCGATAATCTGGAGATGAGCGAAGCATTGCTGACCGATGCCTTCGGGCACCACACCTGGGCCACCCTTCAGCTGATGGACACCTGCGCAGGCCTGGAAGAGCACCAGCTGCGGGTCGGCGTGCCAGGCGTCTATGGTTCGATCCTGGAGACGCTGCGGCATCTTGTCGGCGCCGACTGCTCGTACTTGCGCGTCACCGCGGGCGGCCACGACGTGATCGATGAGGATTCGGCGGAGCTGTCCGACCTGCAGCGCGAGATGGAGCAGCATGAGCGGGAGTGGACGCAGCTCCTCAGCAGGGACCTGGATGGGGACACCTGGCTGGTCCGCCATCGGCCCGATGGATCGGAGAGCCACGCGACGCTCGGCATCCGGCTGGCCCAGGCGCTGCACCACGGTACCGACCACCGCAGCCAGATCTGCACGGTGCTCACCCAGCAGGGGATCGAGCCGCCGGAGATCGACGTGTGGGACTACGGGATTGCCCACGCTCGCACGCGGCGCACCGAGGCCACGACCTAGGAAAGCCCAACCTCGTACAGCTCCCAGGTGCCCGGGACGCCGCGCAGGCTGACGGTCGAGAGGTGCTGGAAGCGCAGGTCGGTCCCGGTGGCCAGATCGCGGACCGTGCGAGTGACCACGATCTGGCGGTCATCGGCTTCGCCAAGCGCCCGGGAGGCGATGTGGACCGCGATGCCGCCCACGTCACCCTCGCGCATCTCGACCTCGCCGGTGTGGATGGCGGCGCGGATCTCCAGCCCCTCATGGGCCAGTGCGTCACGCAGCGCGAAAGCGCAGCGCAGCGCGCGCGTCGGCGCGTCGAACGTCGCCAGGACGCCGTCGCCGGTGTTCTTGATGAAGCGGCCATGCCATCGGTCTACCTCCGTCCGCGCCACCTGGTCGTGCCGGTCCAAAAGCTGGCGCCACGCCCGATCGCCAAGGGAGGCCGCGCGTCCGGTGGAGTCCACGATGTCGGTGAACAGGACCGTGGCCAGCACTCGGTCCACGTTCTGCGCGGCCTGCAGGGAGCGCGTCTGCTCGTCGGTCCAGGCGAAGTCCTCGACGTAGCGGCTGGTGGGCTCCTTCGTCTCCGGCTGGTAGGTCAGCAGCACGATGCCGGTGGGGAAGATGCGGGTATTGACCAGCCGCAGGTAGTGGAGGTCGATCCGATCGCGGAACAGGTGCTTGCCACTGCCCAGCACCACCGGATAGATCGACAGCCGATACTCGTCGACCAGCCGATGGGCCATCAGCTCCGTGACGAGGTCGGCGCTGCCATACAGGAGCAGCTCGCCGCCCGGCTTCGCCTTGAGCTCCTCTACCGCCGTCACCGCATCCCCGTTCAGGATGGTGGTATTGCTCCAGTCGGCGCGGTCCAGCGTCCTTGACACGACGTACTTCTGGATGGAGTTCATGCGTCGGCTGAAGGCGTCATCGCCGGCGGTCGGCCACAAGGCGGCCCAGACCTGGTACGTGACCCGGCCCATGAGCAGGGCCTCGGCGGTGAAGGCCTGCTGCTGGTTCCATTCCTCGGCCTCCTCGTCCTGGAGGCGAAGGGCCCAGGCATTGCGCCCATCGCGGTGCTCGTCGAAGCCGGGCCCCTCGATCACGCCGTCGACGGTCAGGAAGTCAGTGACGACCAGCCTCACGCGGGGAGCGTAGCGTCACCGTCCGTTACGCGGCTCGGGCTAGAACTGTGAGTTCTCAGAATGACGGCTTTTACGGGATGTCAGCTGATTTCAGCACCTGGAGTTCTATTGCTGACCGGAATCGGCCATGGCAGGTCATCCTCAGAACTGTGTGTTCTACTCAGCGCCCCCAACGTTCAGCTTTGCGCCAGCCACCAGGCAGCGCGTTCGATGTACTCGTCGACGCGCGGATCCTTGACGTAGCTCAAAGCGCCTAGATCTCTGTCTCGACGTCCGGGTTGTCGCGCGGCATGCGCATCGGCGGGCCTTCCATGCCGGGAGCGCTCATGGGCGGGTCTCCGGCCGGCACTGGCCCGCCAGGCTCCGGATCCGGAGTGGGATCAGGCGAGGGCTCTGGATCGGGCGAT
>DATAOD010000268.1:0-2639 GCA_036265975.1 Candidatus Limnocylindria bacterium | reverse complement strand
CACCCGCCTCAACGAGGGAGCACGCTCCTCCCGCATCGGCGGCATCAACATCGCCGATGCCTGCGCCATGCAGATCAGCGACCTGGCGCAGTGGGTCGGCTCCCTGCAGGAGCCGTCGGTGGCCCCGTTGCTGGCCACGCTGCGCCAGACGCTGGAGTCGTTCGACGACATCGGCCTGGGCTACCTCTCGCTCGACCGGGCGGCCGGCACGCTGTCGGGAGGCGAGGCGCAGCGCACGAAGATGATTCGCCACCTGGGCTCGGCGCTGACCGACGTGACCTATGTCTTCGACGAGCCGACGGTGGGGCTGCACCCGCACGACATCCAGCGCATGAATCTGCTCCTGCTGCAGCTCCGCGACAAGGGCAACACGGTCCTGGTGGTGGAGCACAAGCCCGATGTGATCGCCATTGCCGATCACGTGGTGGACCTGGGGCCGGGTGCCGGCAGCGACGGCGGCACGGTGTGCTTCGAGGGCACCGTCGAGGCGCTGCGCGCGAGTGACACGCTCACCGGCCGTCACCTGGGGTATCGAGCGGAGCTGAAGGCCGCTCCGCGCGCTGCGAACGGCGTGGTCGAGATCCGCAACGCCACGCAGCACAACCTGCAGAACGTCAACGTAGATGTGCCGCTGGGCGTGCTGTGCGTGGTCACCGGCGTGGCCGGGTCCGGCAAGAGCTCGCTCATCCACCGCTCGATGCCGCGCGATGCGGGGGTCGTGTCCATCGACCAGGCGCCGATCCGGGGGTCGCGCCGCAGCAATCCGGCGACCTACACCGGACTGTTGGACCCGATCCGCAGCGCCTTCGCCAAGGCAAACGGCGTCAAGCCGGCGCTGTTCAGCGCGAACTCGGAGGGTGCCTGCCCGGTCTGCAACGGCAACGGCATGATCTACACCGACCTGGGGATCATGGAAACGGTGGCCACGGTCTGCGAGGCATGCGGCGGCAAGCGCTACCAGGCCAGCGTGCTGGACTACAAGCTCGCAGGACGCGACATCAGCGAGGTGCTGGCCATGTCTGTCAGCGAGGCGCTGGACTTCTTCGCCGATGGAGAGGCCAAGACGCCCGCCGCGCGCACGATGCTGTCGCGCATGGCCGATGTCGGCCTCGGCTACCTCCGCCTGGGCCAGCCTCTGACCACGCTCTCCGGCGGCGAGCGGCAGCGCCTGAAGCTGGCAATCCAGATGGCCACCGACGGCGGCATCTACGTGCTCGACGAGCCGACCTCCGGCCTGCACCTGGCCGATGTTCAGCAGCTGCTCGAGCTGCTCGACCGACTGGTCGACTCCGGCAAGTCGGTGATCGTGATCGAGCACCACCTGGCCGTGATGGCACACGCCGACTGGATCATCGACCTGGGACCGGGAGCCGGCCACGATGGCGGCCGGATCGTGTTCGAGGGCCTGCCCGCCGACCTGGTGGCTGCCCGCAGCACCCTCACCGGGGAGCACCTCGCCGCGTACGTGGCCGGGTGACGGCCAGACGACCGCATCGGCCGAGTCCGGCCCGCCGAGCGGTGCGCTCGGTACCCATGGCCACGCCGGCCTGTCGCCACCTACGGGCTACGATCCCCAGATGACCGAGCATGCCGTGCTGATCGCGGGTGGCGGTCCGACCGGCCTGATGCTGGCCGGCGAGCTGGCGCTGGCAGGCATTGACGTGGGGATCGTCGAGCGACGCGCGAGCCAGGACATCGTGGGCACGCGGGCCGGTGGACTGCACGCGCGCACGATCGAGGTCCTCGACCAGCGCGGCATCGCCGATCGGTTCCTGTCGCAGGGACAGGTCGCCCAGGTCGCCGGGTTCGCCTGGATTCGCCTGGACATCAGCGACTTCCCCACTCGGCACAACTACGGGCTCGGGCTTACGCAGAACCACATCGAGCGGATTCTTGCCGATTGGGTCGGCGAGCTGGCCGTGCCGATCCACCGCGAGCGCGAGGTGACCGCGTTCACCCAGGACGACGAGGGCGTCAGCGTCGAGCTGTCCGACGGCACGACACTCCGGGCGCAATACCTGGTCGGCTGCGACGGCGGACGCAGCGTGGTGCGAAAGGCCGCCGGCATCGAATTCGCCGGGTGGGATCCGTCCATCAGCAACCTGATCGCGGAGGTGCAGATGGCCCAGGAGCCCGAATCGGGCCTGCGGAGGGATGCCATCGGCCACCATGCCCTGCGCAAGCTGGAGGACGGAAACGGCGTCGGCGTGATGCTGACAGAGCGCCAGCCCGGCCGGGCGGACGAGCCCACCCTGGAGGAGCTGCAGGAGGCGCTGACCGCGGTGTACGGGACCGATTTCGGAGCGCACACTCCCGGCTCGATCTCCCGATTCACCGACATGGCTCGCCAGGCTGCCACCTACCGCAGCGGGCGCGTGCTGCTGGCGGGCGACGCGGCGCACGTGCATTACCCGGTCGGTGGACAGGGGCTCAACATCGGCGTCCAGGACGCGGTGAACCTGGGCTGGAAGCTGGGACAGGTCGTCAAGGGCACAGCGCCGGAGAGCCTCCTCGACACGTACCACGCCGAGCGGCATCCGGTCGCCGCCCGCGTGCTGCGCGACACGCTGGCGCAGGTGGCCCTGCTGCGCACGGATGACCGCACCAACGCCCTGCGCGAGATCATGTCCGAGCTCCTC
>DATAOD010000267.1:0-11887 GCA_036265975.1 Candidatus Limnocylindria bacterium | reverse complement strand
GCTCACGCCATGCAGCAGCACCACGTCGCGTGGCTGGTTCCGCAGCTGCATGGTGTCGAGCATGCTCATGAAGGGTGCCAGGCCGGTGCCACTGGCGACGAAAAAGCAGGTCTTGCCGTCGTCCTGCAGCAGGAACTTGCCTTTGGCGCCCTTGATGTTGATCGGATCGCCGAGCTTGCGCTCCCAGAGCAGCGGCGTGAAGGCGCCGCCCTGCACCAGGCGGATGAAGAACTCGTACTCGCTCCTGTCATCGGGCGACGAGCTGATGGACATGGGCCGCTGGATGAGCTTGCCCTCGCCACCCATCAGGCCGAGCGTGGCGTACTGGCCCGCCTGGAACTCGAACGGGTCTTCCAGCGCCTCGACGGCCACGATGGCCAGCCCCTGGGCGATCTCTTCCCAGCGGCTGAGCCGCCCGTTGTAGGGGTACTCGTCGCCCATGCGTAGCTCCTCGACGGGCCACGCGGACTGGCGCGCAGGCGCGGCCCAGGCGCGGCCCTACTGATCAGGGCGGCCAGTATACAAACGAGCTCCGGGCTACAGTTCAAGCACTTTCGCTGACGCGGGCTTCACCAATCTCGAGCTCATCGTCTGGCCCCCGAAGCTGGAGGCCCTGTCCGCGATGGGTCCTGTCCTCGACCTGCTCGACGGCAGCTGATCCAGCGCATGCGCCTCGGCGATCTCTGCGGTGGGTCGCGAGCGCGCCTGCCGCCGGACGAGCGAGGGACCGGCATGGCCCCTCGCTTCACGTCACTCTACAGCGCGACGAGCGCCTCCTCAGGCACGTCGCCCGCGCCGTTGGCAGCCGGCTCGGCCGGGTGGCCGTCCGGGCCTGCCTCGGCGATGGTTTGCGCCTCCTTGGCGTATTCCTTCTTGCCGCGCCCGGAGAGCATCTCCAGCTGGTTGACGACGACCTCGGTTTTCCAATGTCGAACGCCGGCATCGTCATCCCACTGGCGCGTCTGCAGCCGTCCCTCGATGTCGATCAGCTGCCCCTTCGACAGGAACTGGCCGCAGACCTCCGCTAGCCGCTCCCACGCGACCAAGTTGTGGTACTCGGTCCGCTCCCCGGCACCACCGCCGCGGAACTCGTTGGTGGCGATCACGAAGTTCGCGACGTGCTTCCCCGAGGGAAGCGAGCGCAGCTCCGGGTCCCTCGTCAGCCGTCCGACCAGCATCACCTTGTTCATCCGTTGAACCTCCCGCCCAGCACTTGGGCCACGTCGGCGCGGCCGGGCGAGACGGCTGCCGAGTAATCTGGACCCTAGCTACCGGCGCTTATCGGCCGATCATTCGCGGCTTATCGGCGCGGGCTCTATTGGCGTACCTGCACCATCCGATAGGCATCGCGACGTGGCACACCGGCGGCCCGGAGAATCTCGACCGCATCGCGATCCGACAGCCCGAGCCGCCGCGCGACGGAGAGCAGGCTGCCCACATCGGCTCCGTGGCCCGAAGGTGCCCGGAGGCCGGAGAGGACCAGCGTGAACTCACCGCGGAGCTCAGTGAGCTGCGCGCCAAGCTCCGCGGCGGTCCCAACGAGGGTCTCCTCGTGGCGCTTGGTGATCTCGCGCGACGCCGCGACCTGCGCTTCGGGCGCGGCGGCCTCGATGCGCCGCAGGAGGTCGACGACGCGGTGCGGAGCCTCGAACAGGACCAGCGGCAGCCCAAGTCCCCCGCTCGCGTTGACCAGCTCCTGGAGGCGCGTCTGACGCGTCGCCGCCGGACGTGCCGGCAGGAAGCCACCAAACAGGAAGCCGCCGCTTTCGACGCCGGCTAACGCCACGGCCGCGGTGACGGCGCTGGGGCCCGGGACGACCTCGACGGACGCGCCGGACGTCCGTGCCGCAGCGACCAGCAGGGCGCCAGGGTCCGACACGCCGGGCATACCCGCGTCGGTGGTCAGCGCCAGTGTCTCGCCAGCCGCCAGCCGGGACAGCAGCTCAGGCAGGCGCCCAGTGGCGTTGTGCTCGTTGAAGGACAGCGTTGGGCGTCGGGCGTCCAGGTGGGCCAGGAGGCGTGCCGCGAGGCGCGTGTCCTCGGCAACGATCAGGTCGGCACCACGCAGCGCCTCGGCGCCACGCGGCGACAGGTCGCCCAGGTTGCCGATCGGCGTCCCGACCACCAGCAGCCGCCCGCGCGGGAAGCGGCCGTGAGCTACGGGGTCAGGCAAGCCTCAGGACCGCCGCGAGCCGGGACGGCGGCGCGGATAGAGGTGATCGATCCCCGGCGTGCGGAGGGAGACCTTCGCCACCGGCGGGAGCTGCCGCTTGTACTCCGTGCGCGCCACGGTCGACGCAACGCGTTTCACGAGGCGCGCATCCATGCCGGCACGGACGCATCGGTCCTGCGACCAGCGCCGGTCGACCAGTGCGTACAGGACGCGGTCCAGGTCCTGGTAGGGGGCGCCCAGCTCGTCCTCGTCGGTCTGCCCCGGCCACAGGTCGGCGGATGGCGGCTTGTCCAGGATGGGCTCGGGTACGCCGAGGCAGCCGGCCACCGCGCGCAGCTGCGACTTGTAGAGGTCGCCGATGGGCTGGAGCGCGGCCGCCATGTCGCCGTACAGGGTGCCGTAGCCCAGCAGCGCCTCCGTCTTGTTGCTGGTGCCAATGACCAGCGCGTCGAACGCGGCGGAACGGTCGTAGAGCACGATCATCCGCAGGCGAGCCATGACGTTGCCGCGACGGACCCGGGCCTCCGCATCCGGGCCGCTGATCTGCGCCAGCATCGGGTCCGCCATGGGGGTGATGTCGATCCGCTCCGTCTGGCAGCCCAGCGCGTCAACCACCAGCTGCGCATCGGCCTCCGAGTCGGCTGACGAGGTGCGGTAGGGCATGCGCAGCGCAAGCAGGTTGCCCGGCTCGACCGCGCGCGAGGCCAGGAACGCGGTAGTGGCGGAATCCACGCCACCCGACAGCCCGACCACCAGCCGGCTGAAGCCCGACTGCGCCAGCTGCGAGCGGATGAAGCCCGCGATCACCTGGACCGCCACCTCGGCGTCGATGTCCGGGAGCGGCGCCGCCTCCTCGGCGGTCACGAGGTTGCCTCAGCATTAGCCGGCAGATCGGCACGCTCGGCGATGATGCGCTCCAGCTCGCGACGGACCAGCTCCAGCCGTTCGTCCGCGAGCAGCGGCAGGCCATAGCGCTGCATCCGCAGGTCGTCGGTCTCCAGGCTGCCGGTCACCAGCGCTTCCTCGTACAGCGGCGCCTCCGCAACCACGGAGCCGTCCGCCGCCAGGAGCCGAGAGCCGCCCCAGAAGGTCAGGCCCTCCTCGTTGCCGACCCGGTTGCAGAAGGCGATTCCCACCGTGCCCAGCAGCGCGTAGGTGTCCTGCATGCGCTGCCAGCCGCCGATCGCCCGGGTCCCTGCCGCG
This sequence comes from Candidatus Limnocylindria bacterium, assembly GCA_036265975.1. Classification (GTDB taxonomy): domain Bacteria; phylum Chloroflexota; class Limnocylindria; order QHBO01; family QHBO01; genus DASSCW01. The sequence goes on along the minus strand of DATAOD010000267.1, from coordinate 8,511 downwards.
GAGCCCGGCGCACGCGCCGGACCCGCCGCGATGTTGACCAGCAGCGACGCGCCGTCCTGCGCCTGCAGCATCGGCAGGCTGGGGTGCCAGAAGTCCTCGCAGACCGAAAGGCCGATGCGCCCAAGCGCATCCCCGCTGTCATGCGTCCGGATCCGGTCGCCCGGGCGGGTGAATCTGCCCTCGTCGAACAGCCCGTAGGTGGGGAGATAGACCTTCCGGTGCAGCCCGACCAGCTCGCCGTCACGCAGCAGCGCGGCGCTGTTGGCAAATCGATGCTCACTCGTCTCCTCCACGAAGCCGATGGCCACCAGCATCCCGGACGCCTCGCGGCTCAGCGCGGCCATCCGCGGGTCGTCGGCGCGCAGGGCGACCTCCGGGACCAGGTCCGACAGCAGGTAGCCGGTGAGCGCCAACTCCGGGAAGACGGTCAGCTGCGCCCCGTCCGCGGCCGAGCGACGCAGCCACTCCGCGGCAATCTGCAGGTTCGCCGAGACGTCGCCCAGGCGCGGAGCGAGCTGGGCCAGCGCGATCCGGTATTCCACGCGGCAAGGCTACCGCGCCGGGGGTCAGGCGCGGGGCGGCTCCGACTGCATTCCCTCGGATGGAGTAATGACAGCCACGGCGTTCTCTGCGTCCTCGCCGTGACCGCTGCCGGCCTCCTCCACCTCGATCTTCTTGGGCAGGTCGGCCGCCGCGATCGGGAAGTGGCAGGCCACCTTGTGGCCTGGCGCCAGTTCGACCAGCGGCGGCACCTCGATCGCGCAGCGCTCCTGTGCCTGGAAGCATCGAGTCCGGAACACGCAGCCCGACGGCGGGTCGATGGGGCTGGGCAGGTCGCCCTGTAGCACGATCCGGGTGCGCCCCTTCTGCTGCTTTGGGTCAGGAATCGGCACCGCGGACAGCAGGGAGTGCGTGTAGGGATGCAATGGGGTGGAGTAGATCGCGCTCGCCGGGGCCGTCTCCATGATCTGGCCCAGGTACATCACCGATACGCGATGCGAGATCTGACGTACGACTGACAGGTCGTGCGCCACGAACAGGTAGGCGATGCCGAATTCCTTTTGCAGGTCCTTCAGCAGGTTGATGATCTGCGCCTGGATCGACACGTCCAGCGCCGACACCGGCTCGTCGCAGACGACGAGCTTGGGCCGCAGCGCGATGGCGCGTGCGATCCCGATACGCTGCCGCTGGCCGCCGGAGAACTCGTTCGGGTAGCGGTTGTAGTGCTCCGGGTTGAGGCCCACCCGCTCCATCAGCTCCAGCACTGCGTTCTTCACGCCTCCGGGCGGCGCTACCTTCTGCACCTTGAAGGGCGCGCTGATGATGCCGCCGACGGTGTGACGTGGGTTGAGCGCGTTGTATGGATCCTGGAAGATCATCTGCGCCTTGCGGCGCACTGGCACCAGCTGGCTGGTCGAGAGGTGCGTCACGTCCTGCCCGTCGATCACGATCTTGCCGTCGGTCGGACGGATGAGCATGAGGATGGAGCGGGCCGCGGTCGTCTTGCCCGAGCCTGACTCCCCCACCAGGCCCAGTGTTTCGCCCGACTTCAGGCTGATATCGACGCCGTCGACAGCCTTGACCTGGCCGATGGTCCGCGAGATCAGCCCGCGCGACTTGACCGGAAAGTACGTGTGCAGGTTGGTGACGTCCAGGACCTGCTTGGCGTCTGGGGCGATCGCATCTGCCGGAATGGCATCGGCGGCAACGGTCACTTCACGGCTCCACTCAGGTTCTGCATCACATCCCTCGCGATCTGATGGCGCGTCTCGGTCGGTAGCAGGCAGCGCACCAGGTGGTCGGGACCCGATGGCAGGAGCTCAGGCCTGACCGTCTTGCATTCTCCGTTGGGCACCATCTCCCAGTACTTGCAGCGCGGCTGGAAGACGCAGCCCTTGGGCAGGTTGATTGGCGACGGCGGGTTGCCCTTGATGGGGTCCAGCCGATCCGTCAGCGCCCGGTCCATGCGCGGGATCGAGGACAGCAGGCCCAGCGTGTACGGCATCTCCGGCTGGTCGTAGAGGATGCCGGTGGATGCCTTCTCGACGATGCGGCCGCCATACATCACGGCCACATCATCGGCGACATCGGCCACGATGCCCAGGTCATGGGTGATGAGGATGACCGTGGTCCCGAACTCACCCTGCAGGCGCTGGATGAGCTCCAAGATCTGGGCCTGCACCGTCACGTCAAGGGCGGTGGTCGGCTCGTCGGCGATCAGCAGCTGCGGCGAGTTGATCAGCGCCATGGCGATCATCACGCGCTGGCGCATGCCGCCGGAGAGCTGGTGCGGATAGGCGTCGATGCGTCGCTCCACCGCCGGGATGCCCACGTGCCGCAGCATGTCGAGCGTCTCCTGGCGGGCTGCCGCCTTCGAGATCTTGCGGTGCACCCGGATCGCCTCGATGATCTGGTCGCCGATGCGATAGAACGGGTGCAGGCTGGACATCGGGTCCTGAAAGATCATGGCCAGCTCGTTGCCGCGCAGATCCTGGACCTCCGCCGGCGTCATGGCCAGCAGGTCCTGGCCGTCGAGCCAGATCTCGCCGCCGATGTGCGCCGCCTTGCGGTTGATGAGCCCCATCACCGCCTGGGCGGTGACGCTCTTGCCTGAGCCGGACTCGCCCACCACTGCGAGGGTCTTCCCCTTTTCCAGGGTGAATGACACGCCGTCGACCGCGCGGACCAGGCCGTCTTCGGTCGGAAACGCAACGGAGAGGTCGTTCACTGTGAGGAACGGCCTCTCCTGGGTCGCGGTGGCGGGGATCATGCGACGCGAACGCGGGGATCGATCACCGCGTAGAGCAGGTCCACGATCAGGTTCATGAAGATGATCAACCCCGCGGTGAGAAGGGTGAGGCCGGTGATCACCGGCAGGTCGGCATTGATCACGGAGGTCACCGCCAGTGAGCCGAGGCCCGGCAGGCTGAAGATGTTCTCCGAGATGATGGCGCCGCCCAGCAGGCCAGCCAGATCGAGGCCAGCGCTGGTGACGATAGGCGTCAGCCCGGCGCGGAGGGCGTGCTTGACCACCACCACCCGCTCAGGCAGTCCCTTCGATCGAGCAGTGCGCACGTAGTCGTCGTTCAACACCTCGAGCACCTGGTTGCGCGTGAGGCGCATGTAGAACGCGGCATACAGGATTGCCAGCACGATCCACGGCAGGATCATGGTCTGGAAGAACTGCACCGGGTTCTCGAACGGCGAGACGTAATCCGGGAATGGCAGCCAGCCCATCTTGATGATCACGAAGAAGATGAGGACGAGGCCGAAGAAGAACGAGGGTAAGGAGTACCCCACCAGGGACACCCCCATGACCAGCCGGTCCTGCCAGCGCCCGCGATGGAGCGCGGCATATATGCCCAGGCTGATACCCATCAGCAACCACAGCAGGAACGCCCCGACGGCAAGCCAGAACGTCACCGGTGCGCTGCGCGCGATCAGTGAGCCGACCGTCTCGCGACGGAGGAACGAGTAGCCGAGGCACGGCGCCGGGCACTCGATCGGCTGGGGAGAATCAGGGGAGAAGGTTCGGCCGGCAAAGATGCCGGTGATGAACTTGGTGTACTGCGTCAGCGGCGGCTCATCCAGGCCCAGCCGGTGCCGGTTGGCCTCGATGATCTGCGGGGAGCAGGCCTTTCCGCAGGTGAGCCGGGCAGGATCGCCCGGCAGCATGTTGAACAGGAAGAAGACGGTGAGGCTGAGGAGGAACAGCAGCAAGATCATGCCGAGCACTCGGCGAATCAAGTATGCAACCACGCTGCCCGTCCTCCTGACTGCGTCTTCTGTTGGTCGTGCTGAGGATGTTCCGGGGGAGCGGGCTGGCCGCTCCCCCGAAACGAGTCACTTCGTGGCTACTGCGTGACGTACATCTCCGCGTACGGCCACGAGCCGTAGGCCGGCCACTGGTACGTCGGCTGGACCTTGTCGCCTGCGATGGTCTGGGTCAGCCCGAACCGAGTCGGGATGACGTAGACGTTCTGCATGGCGAGCTTGTTGAGGTCCTGCCACTTCTTCGCCTGCGCTGCGCGGTCGAGCTCGGTCTGAGCGTCTTCCACCTGCGCATTGAAGTCAGGATCGTCGACCTCCGACAGGTCCCATCCACCCTTCTGCGTGAAGAGCGGCGGGATGACGGTCGAAGCATTCGGCCAGTCAGCGCCCCAACCACCGGAGCCGAACTCACCAGCCTTCTTCGGATCGAACACGACGCTGTAGTAGACGCCCGGCTCAATCGGGTTCGGCTTCACGGTGAAGCCCGCCTTCTCGAGCGAATCCTTGACAATCGCAGCGCTCTTGTCGTTGGTCGGGGTCTGCGGGTAGTCGTACTGCACCGTTGGCGCAGCCTCCCCCGAATCCTGAATCAGCTTCTTCGCCAGCTCAGGATCGCCGTTGTCCGGAACCGCCTGCCCGAACATGTCGGTCCACATGCCCGTGGGGGCGTAGTCCTGACCGATGTTCGGCTTGATCACGCCATCGGCGAGATCACCGGCGAACGCACCACCGGCATTGAGCCGGAGGGCCTGGCGGTCAAGGGCCACGGCCATGGCCTGGCGGATCTTGACGTTCGGGACCTTCTGGACGTTCACCCACAGGTACAGCGAGTACGGATCGTAGTCGCTGGTCGCGCGGCCCGCGAACTGCGGAGCCGTGGTCTTCGGGTCGGTGAAGATGGTGGCCAGGTTCTCCGGCTGGACGTTGCCGTACTGGATCGCAGTCGCATCGTCACCGGTGCTCTGCATCAGGCGCTGGTCCATGACCTTCGGGTCGATGCCGAAGTCCACTTCCCAACGATCCGGATAGGCCTTGCGATACGTATCGCTGTCCTTGTTCCAGTTCGGGTTCCGAACCAGGATCATCTTGCCGCCGTTGCCGGTCTCATAGCTGTCGATCTGGTACGGGCCAGAGGAGACCGGGTTGTCACCGTAGGTCTCGCCGGTGTCCGCATCCTTCGGGACAGGGCTGAAGCCGAGCGTGGTGGTGTAGTTGAAGTCCGGGACGGGCTTGTTGAGGTTGAAGGTGATCGTGTTCCCGTCGCAGGTGACGGCCTTGTCGTACAGGTCCTGACCCGTCTTCTTGTACGGGCCCTTGTACGCCGAGCTGCCATCCTTGTCGGTCGGGATGTCCAGGTACGCGATCTGGTAGGTCGGCCCCTGGTTGATGACGTCGGTCGCGAAGGTGCGGCTGGTGCCGTACTTCACGTCCTCGCAGGTGACCGGCGAGCCATCCTGGAAGGTGGCGCCATCACGCAGCGTGAACGACCATTGGGTCGCGTCATCGTTGTGCGTCCCAAGGTCAGTTGCCAGGTCTGGAACGAGGGACGTGCCCTCGACCGGGTCAGCGGAATACTTGTAGGCGACCAGCGATCGATAGATCGTGGCACCAAAGAATGCAAGGTCCTCGCCGGTATATGCCCGCTGCGGGTCGACCTGGTCCCACTGCTCTGCCTGGCTGAGGATAAAGATCGTACCGCCTGGCTGCCCCTGGCCGGTTGTCCCACCGCTGCCACCGGACGGACCGGAGCTCGTGGTATTCGTGCCGCATGCGGCCAGGACGAGCGCGGCAGCAACGCCGGCCGTCAAGGCTCGGAGCAAGCCTGGACTGGATCTCACCATGTTCCTTCCTCCAACGAGTGTGGCCCGGGCACGGCCGCCCGGCGCAAGAAGTGATGCCAGATCATACACATCGAGTTACGCGTGCAGGCTGGCTGACCCAGGGAGCGACGGCGGCCTCCACCCCGCCGGTAGACGCCTCGTCTACTCAGTGAATCGACTTCGGGTCGAGCGCGTCCCGGAGCGCATCGCCCACAAGGTTGAACGAGACCACGAGCACGATGAGGACTGTTCCCGGGATGAACAGGTAGGTGGGTACGACGTTCATGTAGCTCACCGAGTTGGCGAGCATGGCGCCGAAGGTGGTCTCAGGTGGAATGACACCGACGCCCAGGAAGGACAACGCCGCCTCCAGGCCGATGTATGCCGGCAGCGTCAGGGTGGCGTAGACGAGGATCGGGGCCCACAGGTTTGGCAGGATCTCGCTGAACAGGATGCGGCGCTTGCTCGCGCCCATGGCGATGGCGGACTCGACGAACTCGCGCTCGCGGAGGCTGATCACCTGGCCGCGCACGATGCGGGCGAGGTATGGCCAGCCGAAGACGCTCAGCACCAGGATCAGGTAGGTGATCCGTGATGGGTTTCCCTCCGGCACGCCCAGGGCTGTCAGGCGCTGGGTCAGCACTCCGGAGAGCGCCAAGATGATGAGCAGGAACGGGAAGGCCAGGACGAGGTCCATGAAGCGGCCGATGATGGTGTCGGTCCAGCCGCCGCTGTACCCGGCGACGATGCCGATGACGGTGCCGATGGCAGTCGTCAGCAGCGTCGCGCTGGTGGCGATGATCAAGGAGATCCGAAGTCCGTATACCAGCTGGGCGAAGATGTCTCGACCGGTCCCCCACTCGACGCCCAGCCAATGCTGTGCGGAGATGCCGCCCCAATCCAGCGCCGGCTTGCCGCCGAAATCGCTGATTGCCGCCGGGTCGAACTTGTAGGGATTGATGTCGAAGGCGCCGAGGACGAACGGGCCGAAGATGGCCGTGGCGTAGAACAGGACGAGGACGACCATGCAGGCCATCGCCACCTTGTCGCGGCGAAGGCGAGACCAGACGATCTGGCGAAGGCTTCGGCCGCTGGTGAGTGCCTGCGTTTGGCCGGTGAAGCCGGCGGCATCCTGCTGAATGGCGACCATGGCTAGGAGATTATCACTGCGTTCGTCAAGCGGCACCGCCGATCGCATGCCGCAGATCGGGCCGTCGGGCGGCACTTGCCTCGTCCAGCCGGCCGACCGGCGTGGTGAGCGGCGCGCGCTTCAGCGATTCGGGGTCTGAGGAGGCGCGCTGCGCGATGTCGTGCATCACGTCGATGAACCGGTCAAGGGTCTCGATCGACTCCGTCTCCGTGGGCTCGATCATCAGCGCTTCCTCGACGATGAGCGGGAAGTAGATCGTGGGCGGATGGATGCCGTGGTCGAGGATCGCCTTGGCGATGTCCAACGTGGTCACCCCGTGCTCCCGCTTCTGCCGTCGCCCGCTCAGGACGACCTCATGCTTGCAGATACGGTCGAAGGGTACGTCGTAGGCATCGGCCAACCGTACGCGGATGTAATTGGCGGCCATCACGGCGTCATCGCTCACCGCCCTCAGGCCGGCATCCCCGTTGCTGCGTATATAGGTATAGGCGCGGACGAACATCCCGAAGTTGCCGGTGAAGGTCCGCACCCGCCCGATGCTCTCCGGCCGGGCGCCCGGCTCCTCGAGCGCGAAGCGCGCGCCTGGCGTGGAGCGACCGTGGCGGGCGTTGCGCAGGACCTCGGTCGGTTCGCCGTCCGCGAGGAGCGGCAACGGGCCTGGCAGGTATGCCGCCAGGCGATCGCTGACGCCCACCGGGCCGGCGCCGGGCCCTCCCCCACCGTGGGGCGTGGAGAACGTCTTGTGCAGGTTGAAATGCATGACGTCGAAGCCGGCCTCACCGGGGCGGAAGCGCCCAAGGATCGCGTTCAGGTTCGCCCCGTCCATGTAGGCGATGGCACCGGCGTCCCGCACCGAAGCGATGACCTGTGCGATCTGCTCCTCGAAGATGCCGAGCGTCGATGGGTTGGTGATCATCAGCGCGGCGGTGTCGTCGCCGAGGGCCGCACGCAGTGACTCCAGATCGATGCCTCCGTGGTCGTTGGAGGGGATGGTCACCGTCTGATAGCCGACCATGGTGGCGGTGGCGGGGTTGGTGCCGTGCGCGCTGTCCGGCACCAGCACCTTGGTGCGCTGCTCGCCCTCCCCGCGCGACCGATGATAGGCACGCGTCATCAGCATGCCCGTCAGCTCGCCCTGGGCCCCGGCGGCGGGCTGCAGGCTGACCTGTGGGAAGCCCGAGATCTCCTTCAGCAGCTCCGCGAGCAGCCACTCGAGCTCCAGGCTGCCCTGCGCGAGCGCATCGGGGTCCAGCGGATGCGACTCGGCAAGGCCCGGCAGCCGAGCCGCCCACTCGTTGACCTTGGGGTTGTACTTCATGGTGCACGAGCCGAGCGGGTAGAAGCCCAGATCGATGGCGTGGTTGAGCCGCGACAGCTTGTTGAAGTGGCGCAGCAGGTCCAGCTCGCTGACCTCCGGCAGGCGCGGAGCCTGAGGCCGCAGCTGTGCGTCGGGCAGCGGTGGCTGGGACCCGGCGGCCTTTCGGGCGGCCTCGCTGGCCTTCGGGAACCGCACGCCCCTTCGTCCCGGCGCCGACGCGTCGAAGATGAGCGGCTCCACCACGCTGAGCTCCTGCCCCGGCTCCGGGGAGCTGAAGGCGCTGCCGCGGCCGGACGTGTCGCGCGGCGGGCTCTCGGCCACGCTCATCGGGTCTCCTCCAGGGCGCGGACCAGTGCGGCGACGTGGTCATCGGTGGTCAGCTCGGTTGTGGCCAGCAGCAGCGTGTCGGCCAGCTCCGGATAGTCGCGCCACAGCGGGTAGCCGGCCACGAT
>DATAOD010000266.1:0-3069 GCA_036265975.1 Candidatus Limnocylindria bacterium | reverse complement strand
GCGAGCGATGAGTATTTGGCTGAGAAGTTTGATGAGCTGTTTGATGGAACCGAGGTCCTACCCTCCTGCTTCGTCGAACAGTATCGCGAACAACGCGAATCGGCGCCGTTAGAGGCGCACGGGCTGCTTGTACCACTCTCGGTCAAGCAGCGTCGTCGTCTAGGACCCCATGCACTTTGGGATCGCGATCTGAAACAATGGGTCGTTGACGTGCCATACGACCCAACACAGGGACTGCTCCTTCCAAGTGTAAGTGCCGATGAGAAAGTAGGCCGGCGGCCGGGATAAAAGTAGGCCACCGGGCCGGCGCCGTAACCCCTAGCGTGCCTCAGCAACGGCTGAGGCGGGAAGGATGTTACGGCAGATGGAACGGAGTCTGATCCAGCTTCTGCACAAACGCGGCAGGAGCCAACGCCAGATCGCCGAGGAGCTCGGCCACAGTCGGACCACCGTCGGGCGAGTCCTGGCCGACCCGGTTGATCGGCAACCCGCTCGGCGGCCGCGGCGCTCAAAGGTCGATCCCTATCGGGACCAGATCCGCCAGTGGGTGCGGGCCGGGCTCAGTGGCGTCCGCATGTTGGAGCTGGCCCGCACGACGAGTGCGCCGCCGTACCCGGGCGGGCGCTCGGTGTTCCGGGCGGTGGTGCGCCACGAACGGCTGGCGCAAGCCCAGGCCCGCGCGATCGCCGATGTGCCGGTGCGGTTCGAAGGGCTGCCCGGGGAGTACCTCCAGGTCGATTGGGGCGAGGTGCGGCGCTTCCCCTTCACCCAGCAGGCGTCCGGCACCCGTTACTTCCTGGCCTGTCGGCTGAAGTACAGCCGCTGGACCTGGGTGCGGTTCACCAGCGAGATGCGCCAGGAGACGCTCCTGCGCGGGCTGGTCGACTGCTGCGCGGAGTTGGGCTGGGCGTGGGTCTCGAGGAGACCCACGGGGTGCTGGTCTTCGACAACATGAAGACCGTTACCTCCGGCCGCGACCAGCAGCACCAACCGATCTGGACGCCGGCCCTGCGGCAGCTGGCGCGGGAGTTTGGGTTTCACCCGGAGGCCTGCACGCCTGGCGCGGGGAACCAGCAGGGCAGCGTCGAGGCGCTGGTCAAATGGGTCAAGGGCAACTTCCTGGCCGGGCGTGAGTTTGCCAACGATGCCGATCTGGCTCAGCAGGGCGCCGACTGGCTGGCCTCTGCGAACACCCGGCCATCGCAGGCCACTGATACGCCACCGCTGGCACGCTTAGTTGAGGAGGCAGCCGCCGGGGGACCGCTGCCGGCGACCGCGGCTGATTATGGGTTCCTGCACCCAGCGCGCGTTGGGGCCGAGGCCTTGGTGGCGGTGCTGGGCAATCAGTACTCGGTCCCGATCGAGCACCTCGGCGCCCCGGTCAGCGCACGGGTGCATCGCGAGCGGGTGGTGCTCTGGCGGGATGCGACCTGGGTAGCCGAGCATGCCCGGGCTGCGGACGGCACCCACCAGCGGGTGGTCGACCCGGCCCACTTCACCGCGCTGTTCGGCCGCAAGCCGCGGGCCCAGGTGATGTTGTACCGCGCGGCACTGCTGGAGCTGGGGCCGAGCGTGGCGAACTACATCGCCGAGCTCTCGCACCGTCAGCGGGCCCGACTCGGTGTGGAGATCCTCGGCGTCTACGCCGCCTAGCACCAGCACGGCGCCCCAACGCTGCTGGCCGCGATGGACCAGGCGGCCCGGCAGGGCCTCTACGGCGTTGAGTACCTGCGCGCCTTGCTGCCCGTGGGTTCCGGCGAAAGCCCGCTGACGGTCCCGGCGAGTCCACCCAGGCTGGTGCTGCCGGACGTGCCCGACCAGCAGCAGGTTGATCGAGCGCTCGGTGACTACGAAGCCTACGTCCAGGGTGCCGTGCCGAGCGCCCCCACGAGCGCAGCCTCATGACCGCCTTGCCGCCAGCCACCGGTGCACCAGCATCCCAATCCTCAGCGGTCGCGCCGCTCGGCCCGTTGCTCGAGCGGGTTGGACTGACCCACGCTGCGGCGATCCTGCCCGCCTGGCTGGACCGTGCCGCGGACCAGGAGCTCAGCTACGCCGACTTCCTCGCTGGCTTGCTCGAGGAAGAGGCGGCCGCCCGTGCCACCGTGGCGACCCAGCGGCGGCTGCGCCAGGCTGGCTTGCCGTTCGGAGCCAGCATTGAGCAGTTCGACTTCCGCTTCCGCCCGGAGCTCAAGCGCCAGGTGATCTTGCGCTACCTCGACCAGACCGCCGTGGAACAGGCGCGTTCCTTAGCCCTGATCGGCCCGCCTGGCCTGGGCAAGACCATGCTGGCGGTCTGCAGCGCCACCAAGCTGGTCCAGCTCGGCTACTCGGCCCGCTTCACCACCGCTCAGGCGCTGGCCAACCAGCTCGGCCGGGCGACCACGCTGGCGGGGCGTCACCGGGTGTTGCGGCCATGGCTGGCCTGCGACATCCTGGTCCTTGACGAGCTCGGCTACCTGCCAACCGTGCCGGCCTTCGGCCCCGCCCTCTATGAATTGGTGGCCGGGCGGTATGAGCGCCGCCCGATCATCATCACCTCGAACAAGAGCCTGACGGAGTGGGCCGCGATCGTCCAGGATGCCAGTCTGGCGGCGGCCATCGTCGATCGCCTGTTGCATCACGGGGAGGTGTTCTATTTGAAGGGACCGTCCTATCGGCTGAAGGACAAGACCCCCACGGGCGAGCCCCCGCTACCATGACCACGGCGCTGCGCTCGGTGGCCCACTTTTATCCCGGCCCCTGGCCTACTTTTACTTCGGCCCTTACAGCACTTGAACGCAGCACGCTGCTTTTCAGCGCCTTGTGGCTGATCCTGGCCCTACCCTTTCACTCGGGCAGGTTAGCGGCAATTTGGCTCAGGGCTCACCGTGCGCTCTATGAACAGCGACTCGCACTCAAGATGGAGACGCTCCACTTTGCCGCATTCTTGGCCGAGCTGGAGCGCTCAGAGCAGCAGATCGCTCAGGCGCTCATCGAGCTGCAGAGCCAGGAAGATCAACGTCAGGCTGTCCTAGGACATCGGGCCACGGTGGCCCGTTTGGGCGAGAAGTTTGCGGCTGCTGGGGA
>DATAOD010000265.1:0-2850 GCA_036265975.1 Candidatus Limnocylindria bacterium | reverse complement strand
GAGGACCGCATCCAGGCTGCGCTCGGGGCTGGGACGGCCCTCCTGGCTGACGTCCAGCTCGGCGGGCGCAATACGGAGTACCTCCAGGGCCTGGTCGACGCCTTTGCCGACATCCTGGCACAGCGGCATGCCGCGGCAGGTGGCGCATGAGCCGCGCCCCGCTCTATGCCGAGATCATCAAGCGCCTGCGGGAGAAGGCGCCGATGTTCGCGCGCCGGGTCGGCGGCACGGCCGCCTTCCAGCAGGCGTCCGACACCGCGCTGGAGGGCGGCGACATCCCGGTGCCGCAGGCATGGGTGGTGCCGCTGTCCGAGCAGGCCGAGCCGCCCTCGGCCATGGGCGAGCCGCAGCGGGTCGCTGAGCGGTTCGGGGTGATCATCTGCCTGAGCAACGGGGCAGGGCGGGCGGACGGGCTCGGCCTGATCGCCGCCGATGGGCTGCGGGCGGCGCGGCAGGAGCTGCTGAACGCCCTCATGCCCCGGCGCAGTATCTATGCCGACGAGGCTGACCGGGACTGGCTGACGGCGCCGCACTATGACGGCTGCCGCTACATCGGCGGCCGGCATCTCCAGATGAACCGCGCCCGGATGTGGCACCAGTTCGAGTTTGAGATGCAATACTACGTCAACTACGAGGCGGAGCCGGACGCCTGCACGCCGCTGCACAAGGCGTATTTGCGGCTGCATCCCGAGGGCACGCCGCGGCCGCCCGGCACTGAGGGCTTCGAGCTGTGGTATGACGCGGAGGCGACGCCATGAGCCGCAGCAACGGCCGCGGCGACCTGCCGGACGCCTATCGCTTCGAGGAGGTCGAGCGCCGGCTCGATCACCTGGTCCGCATCGGCACCGTCTATGAGCCGACATTCCCCAGATAGCCGACGGTTTTGCCGGCTCAGAGCGGATGGAGGCGATCGCCCGAGTGCCTTGCCGACGATCTTGTCGATCCGAGCGCCGCAAACACCTGTGCAGCGGAGCGGTGATGGCCAATATGGTGTGTCTTCTCATCCGTAGCCCGTCATTCGGACACACGTCCCCCGCTGACCTCCAGGCAGACCGGCTGCGGCGCTGACGCTCAGCATCGGGCGGGCGGCGGTGGGCGCAGCGCCGCGATGGCAGCCAGGATCTCGCGGAACAGGCCCCGAGGCACCATGACCTCGGCCATCTGGAAGACCACCGAGCGGCCGTGCCGGACGATCCTGGCGCCGATCTTCACCAACCTCTCGCGCAGCGTAGTCAGCGACCACTGCTTGACCTCGTCCGGCAGTGCCAGGGTGCGCATAAAGTTGCCAAGGTTGTAGGCGAGCGCGTGCAGCTGCAGCCGTACCGCGTTGGCCGCGAAGCGGCGGCACGACAGCCGCGTCCAGGTCACGGCGCCCTTGCCCTCCCTGATCCACTGCTCGGCGGTGCCACGCTGGTTGTAGAATGCCACCACCCGCTCGGCTGGGCGGGTCATGTTGGTCACGCTTGAGCCGCGAAGCGGATCAAGCCCGACCCGCGGATACAGCTCGCCCGGATGCCACTCGACCTTGGCCACAACACGGCGCGGCTTGGTCCATGATCCGGCCCGGTAGCGGAAGCTGGCGTAATAGCGCCGCACCTCGTGTGGCGGCCGGCCTACCGGACGCTTCAGCAGCCAGCCGATGCTCGCCTGCAGCACCGCGTTGGCCGGCAGCCGGATCGCGTACTTGTAGCCCTCGGTCTCCAGGAACTCGTAGAGACCCGGGTTGGCGAAGGCGGCATCGCCCCGGAAGTAGCGCCGCTTCAGCCCGCCGCGGTAGCGCGCCACCACCGGCTCCAGGAGATCCCGCCACCCGCCGGCGGAATGCACATTGCCGGGGCGCAGCGCGCACCGCTCCAGGTCGCCGAACTGGTTGAACACGAACAGCGGGTGGTAGCAGGTGCAGCCGAAATGGCCGTTGTAGGCGCTGCCCTCCTGCGTGCCATGGGTCTCGCTGACGCTGCTATCCATGTCGAGCACGATCGTCGTCTGTGGCCGGCGCGCATGCACGCGATCGATCCAGGCGCCGGACAGATCGGCCAAGGCGGCGAGGTTGGCCTCGCTGGCCAACCACTCCGTCTCGAAACGTCCCATCTGGCTGGTGGAGGCCGCTTGCCGATCCAGCCCGCCGCGATCGACCACGGCGCGCATCGCAGGGTCGTGGGCCAGGCGCTCGGCGTCGTTGACGTCCTCGTAGCCGGCGAGGCGGCCGAACACGGACTGGCGCAGCAGCTCGGTCAGCCGGTGGCGGGTGTTCGTGCCGCGGCGGCATTCCGACAGCACGTCACCGGCCAGATCGGTCAGCCCCAGCGCGTCGTCGAGGTCGCGGTAGGCCAGCAGCCCAGCATCAGAGGTGATGCGGCTGCCGTGGAACTCCAGCCTCAGGCGGCGGTCGAAATCGACCCGCAGAGGCCCGTCATCCGATTCACCCGCTGGGTGTTCCATGGAGCCGCCACCGACGATGCCGCAAGCTGCTGGAAATCAGAGCAAATCTTGCTGATTCGCGCCAGCACAATGCCGGCCATACGGGAAATCCGGGTCTATAAGACGCCCGACAAGCCCAACGACCGCCATGAGAACGCTTGGCATGCGGACGCGACCTGGCGTGAACAGCCGCCCTTCGGCTGCGTGCTGCGCTGCGTGGAGTGCCCGCCGGTGGGCGGCGACACGCTATGGGCCAACATGGTGGCCGCCTACGACGCCCTGCCCGAGGACGTGAAGGCGAAGATCGCGCCGCTGCGCGCACGGCACAGCATCGAGGCCAGCTTCGGCGCCGCCATGCCGATCGAGCGGCGGCTGGCGCTGAAGGCGCAGTTCCCCGACGCCGAGCACCCGGTGGTGCGCACGCACCCC
>DATAOD010000264.1:0-2871 GCA_036265975.1 Candidatus Limnocylindria bacterium | reverse complement strand
GTGGTGCCCAGGCCGGGACTTGAACCCGGATGAGTTTCCTCATACGCCCCTCAAACGTACGCGTATACCAATTCCGCCACCTGGGCAGGCGTCGTGCTGCGGTCGAGCTCCATGAGGGTAGTGGTACCGAGGGAGGGACTTGAACCCACACGACCGTAATGGTCACTAGGTCCTGAACCTAGCGCGTCTGCCTATTCCGCCACCTCGGCACGCGTCACCGAACGGGAACGTCCGATGAGGTCGGGCGATTCTAGCATGGCCGATGAAGCCGCCAACCATCGACGGATGAATCCGGTAGGCTGTCCGACCCATGTCCCGAGTCATGATCGAGGCTGCCGACCTCCACAAATCCTTCGGCAAGACCCAGGCACTGCGCGGTCTTGACCTGGATGCCAAGGAAGGCACCATCCTGGGCGTGCTGGGCCCGAACGGGGCCGGGAAGACCACAGCCGTGCGGATCCTGACCACGCTCACCCACCCGGACAGCGGCCGCGCGACGGTGGCCGGGATTGACGTGCTGAAGCACCCGGCACAGGCGCGGCGGCAGTTCGGCGTGGCGGGCCAGTACGCGGCGCTGGACGAGGTGCTCACCGGGCGCGAGAACCTGCACATGGTCGGGCGCCTGTACGACATCGACTTCAAGGTCGTCCGGCAGCGCGCCGACGATCTGCTCGAGCGCTTCGAGCTGAACGATGCCGCCGATCGGTCGGTGAAGACCTACTCCGGCGGCATGCGACGGCGCCTGGACCTGGGCGCTGCCCTCATCCCGCAGCCGCCCGTCGTCTTCCTGGACGAGCCCACCACTGGCCTGGACCCGAAGGGCCGGCTGGAGATGTGGGACCTGATCGCCGGATTGGCCCGCGGTGGAACCACGGTCCTCATGACGACGCAGTACCTGGAGGAGGCCGATCGGCTGGCGGATGACATCGTCGTGATCGACCACGGCAGGGCGATCGCCCGAGGCACCGCCGATGAGTTGAAGCGGCAGGTAGGCGGCGAGCGCCTGGAAGTGATCGTGTCAGATGCGGCACAGCTGAACGCGGCAAATCGCGTGCTGGAGGCCATGGGCGAAGGCCCTGCGCACGTCCAGGAGCAGGATCGGCGCGTCAGCGTCTCCGTCGGGTCGCATGACGGCGTCTTGACGAAGGCGATCCGCGAGCTGGATGCGGCCGGGGTGCACGTGGACGACATCGGCTTCAGAAGGCCGACCCTGGACGAGGTGTTCCTGACCCTGACCGGCCATGTCGCCGAGGAGAAGCCGGAGGTGGAGGCGTGACCGGATTCGCGGGCTGGGTCGGTGACAGCCTGGAGATGATGCGGCGCAACCTGATCCACATCCGCCGCACGCCGGAGCTTCTGTTGGACGTGACGATCAGCCCGATCATGTTCGTGCTGCTGTTCAGCGTGGTCTTCGGCGGGGCGATCAGCGTGGGCGGCCAGGGAGGCGCGAATGCGTCCTACACGAACTTCCTGATGGCCGGCATCTTCGTGCAGACCGTCACCTTCGCCGGCGTCTACACGGGCGTCCTGCTCGCCAACGACCTGCAGCGGGGCGTGATCGATCGATTCCGATCGCTGCCCATGGCGCAGTCATCCGTCTTGGCCGGCCGCACCCTGACCGACCTGCTTCGTGCCGCGCTGGCTGTCGCGATCATGTGGATCATGGGCATGATCATCGGCTTCCGGCCTGCCGGTGGCCTGAGCGGCAGCGCGGGGGCCATCGGCATCATCCTGCTGTTCGGCTTCGCGATCTCATGGATCGGCGTGGCTGCGGGTGCCGCCATGCGCACGCCGGAAGCGCTGCAGGGCGTCGTGTTCACCATCGTGTTCCCACTGACCTTCGTCAGCAGCGCATTCGTGCCGACCCAGTCCCTGCCCAGCTGGCTGCGACCTTTCGCCGATAACCAACCGTTCACGGTCGTGGTCAACGCGGTCCGCGACCTGGTGCTGGGCACGCACAACTACAACGCGGAAATTCCTGCGGTGCTGTGGTCGGTGGGCTTGCTGGTGGTCGCGTTCCCGCTGGGGCTGTGGCTCTACAACCGGCGCACGACCCAGTAGGCCCGCGCGAGCGTTCTAGGCGGAGGCGGGCAGCAGGCTCAGCAGGCTGAACAGGACGAAGAGGACTGCCAGCACGATCGTCAGGCGGAACAGCGTCCGCTCGATGCCACGCCGGCTGCGGTAGGCAGTCACCTCGCCGCCGAACGCGCCACCAAGACCGGTGCCGCGTTGCTGCAGCAGGATCGCTGCGATGAGCGCGGCAGCCAGGATCATCTGGGCGACTGTCAGGGGAGTCATGAGCCGGCGCAGTCTAGCAGTTCAGGCATCGAGCAGCGATCGGCCGGTCATGGACGGCGGTGGCTCGAGGCCCATGAGCTGACAGAGCGTGGGCGCCACGTCGGCCAGGATTCCGTCGCGGAGATGGGCGCCGCGGAAGCGCTCCCCCACCAGCACCAGCGGCACCGGCGAGGTCGTGTGCTTGGTCTGCGGCTCGCCGTGCTCGTCGCGCATCTGCTCCACGTTGCCGTGGTCCGCGGTGATGACCAGCGCGCCACCCGCTGTCAGGACTGCGTCGCTGGCGCGCGTCAGGCACCCGTCCAGGAACTGCAGCGCCTTCACCGCGGCATCCCACACTCCGGTGTGGCCAACCATATCCGGATTCGCGAAGTTCACGATGATGAAGTCGTAGTCGCCTGAGCCGATGCCGGCCAGCAGCTGGTCGGTGATCTGCGGCGCGCTCATCTGCGGTGCCTGGTCGTAGGTGGCCACGTCCCGGCGTGACGGCACCAGCACGCGATCCTCGCCGGGCAGCTGCGCCTCCACGCCGCCGTTGAAGAAGTAGGTCACGTGCGCGTATTTCTCGGTCTCGGC
>DATAOD010000263.1:0-2419 GCA_036265975.1 Candidatus Limnocylindria bacterium | reverse complement strand
CCGTTGATCCTGTGTCATGGTCGGGCGTGTCTCGGCCATCCACGTCTTTGTTTATACAAACAAAAGACACTGATGCCATTCTGGTACTGGCATAAGGAGCGGGCTGACCGGTGGGTCAATCTCAACGCCGGCCGGCACAATCCGCCGCTGCCGGACGACTATCGTGCCGCGGCCCAAACGTCTGGCACCAATGGCCCCGTCCAAGGAACGGCTCGGGTGCAAACCGGGCATGAGGGGGGCTGCCCCAAAGTCCGTTCTGCGCCCATTCTCGTCATCCAGCCGCTTTGGCCATCACCTCCGAAGCGGACACTCCCCGACGGTTGCCGAAAGGCGGGAGTGGGTGGGAAGCAGACCTCTTTCGAGATGCTGATTTCCGTATTAGACTTAACCCATCTTATTCACAGCGTGTCGGGGGATTGGCTGACGGGTATGGCGTACGATGCTGAATGCGTTCAAGGATTGGGTGTCGAAGCCATCCTGTCCACGCCAACGCATCGAGCCACACCCGCCATGTCCAACGATACGATCCTGCCGTTTGGTTTTCCAGCCGTTGGTCGCAAGAAGCTGGTTGCCGCCTTCGATGGCGGGCGCATCACCACCGATGGCGGTGTCCTGCTGCTCGGCATGGTGGAGCGGCAGTTGGGAATTGCGGTGAAACTGGCCGAACTGATTGCGGACCCGCGCAACCGCGCCTTCATCACCCACAGCGTCGATGACATCCTGCGCGCGCGCATCCTGGCCATCGCCTGCGGCTATGAAGACGCCGACGACCTCGACCACTTGCGCACCGATCCCGCCTTCAAGCTGGCCTGCCACCGCCTGCCCGACAGCGGCGGCGATCTGTGCTCGCAGCCGACGGTATCACGCTGGGAGAACGCGCCAACCTGGCGCGAGGTGGTGCGCATGACCTACGCCATGATCGACCTCTATTGCGCCAGCTACGCTCGGCCCCCTGCCGCCGTCATCCTTGACATCGATGACACGCCCGACATCGTACATGGGCATCAGCAACTTTCCCTGTTCAACAGCCACTACGGCGAGCGCTGCTTTCTGCCGATCCATGTCTACGACACGGCGACGGGGCGGCCAGTGGTGGTGCTGCTGCGGCCAGGCAAGACGCCGTCCGGGGCGGAGATCCGTGGCCACCTGCGCCGCCTGGTCCGCCGTCTTCGC
Organism: Candidatus Limnocylindria bacterium; assembly: GCA_036265975.1. Classification (GTDB taxonomy): domain Bacteria; phylum Chloroflexota; class Limnocylindria; order QHBO01; family QHBO01; genus DASSCW01. The sequence continues at coordinate 1,246 of DATAOD010000263.1, read as the reverse complement.
CTACACTGGCCCGATACGCGCCTGACCATGCGCGGCGACAGCCATGACGGCCGCCCGGAGGTAATGACGTGGTGCGAGGCCAACGGGTTGGACTACATCTTCGGCCTCGCGGGCAACGCCGTGCTTGACCGGCTGGTCGAACCGATCGCCGATGCGGTGCGGGTGCGGCGTGCCCTCACCCAGGCCCCGGCTGTGCGTTACTACACCGAGGTCCGCTACGGCGCGCAATCCTGGCACGGCGAACGCCGTGTCGCCGCGCGCATCGCAGCCACGCCCCAAGGCCTGGACATCCGTTACGTGGTCACCAGCCTGCGCCGCGGTTCGGCGGAATGGCTCTATGCGACCATGTACTGTGGACGCGGCGCGGCGGAAAATCTGATTAAGTTGCACAAGGCCCAGCTTGCCTCCGACCGCACCAGTTGCCGCGAGCCACGCGCCAACCAGGTGCGCCTGATCCTGCATACGGCCGCCTACTGGCTGCTGTTGATCCTCCGCAACGCCATCCCCAGGCCGCAGCCTCTCGCCACAGCTGAGTTCACCACCCTGCGGCTGCACTTGGTCAAGATCGGCGCGTGCATCACCGAGACCGCCACACGGGTCCGCATCGCCTTCACCGCCGCCTGCCCGGAGGGTGCTCTGTTCGCCGCTCTGGGGCGGGGCTGTCTGCCGGCGGGACCCTGACCGACGGGGTTTGGGCCCCGACCTCGCCACCGCCCGACAACCGCCAGCGCCTGTCCCGTCTGTTCTCGTTTCGCGATGAAAGAGGCGCCTTGGATCACTGCGCCCAGCGCTCAGCAGTCGTTACGCCTGCACAGACGGTGAATAAGATGGGCTAGCCATCGAGGCACGCAACCTCGCGCCGTTGCCGGGCGACGTCGACTTCACGGTGGGCGCGAGCCTGCCGATCTCTGGCCTGACCGCGTGGCAGGGACTGTTCCAGCACGGCCGCCTTCAGGCGGGGCAGAACGTCCTCGCGCACGGCGCGGCCGGCGCAGTCGGGTCGATGGTGACGCAACTCGCGCGCGAGGCCGGCGCCTACGTCATCGGCACCGGACGCGCCGCCGACCGTCAGAAGGCGCTCGACTTCGGCGCGCAGGAGTTCGTCGACCTCGACAACGACGTCCTCGAAGACGTCGGCGGAGTCGATCTGGTGCTCGATGTCATCGGCGGCGACATCGGGAAGCGGTCCGCAGGCCTGATTCGAGCCGGAGGAACACTGGTGTCCATCGTCGGGCCGAGCGAGGCG
>DATAOD010000262.1:0-14067 GCA_036265975.1 Candidatus Limnocylindria bacterium | reverse complement strand
GAGATCGCGGCAGCCGAGGCGCAGGCATCGATCATCTGGCGCGGAGAGCGAATTCCGTATCGCGCTGCCGCCATTCGCGCCGCCCAGCTCAGCAACCGCGGCGAGCGCAACGGCCTGATGGCAAGCTACCTGGAGGCGGTGGAGGCCATCAATCCGCTGCGCGTCGAGCGCCTGCTGATGATGCGCGACGCCCTGCGCGACCTGGGGCATGAGGGAGAGCTGCGGTACGCGTCGGACCTGATGGGCATCGATGTGGTGGCCCTGGCGCAGGACCTGCGCCAGTTCCTCAGCGAGTCCGAGACGGTCTACTACGCCGCGCTGCGCCGCAACATGGCGGAGATTGACATCGAGCAGGGCGACGGCTCGACCGCTGACCTCGCCTACATCCTGCGCGGCAGCGCCTGGGACGCCTGGTTCGACCGTCGCCGCATGATGGACGTGGTATCCGCCACGCTATCCGGCCTGGGCGTGGACATCGGCCGGCAGAACGACCTCACCCTTGATCTCGACACCCGCCCGGGCAAGTCGCCGCGCGCCTTCTGCATTCCCGTGCGGGTTCCGGGCGACATTCGGCTGGGCATGCTGCCACGCGGCGGATTCCACGACTACGCGGCCACGCTGCACGTGCTGGGGCACGCCGAGCACTTTGCCCATGCTGATCCAGCCCTCCCGGTGGCGTGGCGCTACCTTGGCGACAGATCCGTCAGCGAGGCGTTCGCCATGCTGCTGGAGTATCTGCCGCTGGAGCCGACCTGGGTCGCGGAGCAGCTGCGCATGAGCGACGCCGACAGCGTGGCGTGGGCCGACTTCTTCGCCTTCTCCAAGCTGACGGCCATGCGCCGCGACGTGGCGCGGCTGCTCTACCAGATCCGTCTCGTCGATGGCACCGCCATCGACGAGGCGCGTGCCTACTACGCCGGCCTGCTGGGCGGCACCCTTGGCGTGCGGACGCCGGAGGAGCTCTTCCTGGCCGATGTGGGCGATCACTTCGACGCGGCGGTCGTGCTGCGCGGGTTTCTGCTGGAGGGCAGCCTGGAGGCGTCCATGCGCGCGGGCCACGGCGAGGCGTGGTGGCGCTCGGCGGCTGCCGGCGAGACGCTGCGACGCAGCTGGTCACGGGGCCAGGAGTGGGATGCCGAGCGCGTGGTTGCGCATCTCGGGTATGATCACCTGGACTGGCGGCCAGTCCTGCGTCAGATCAGGACACGTCTCATCGGCGAGATGAGCGGATACGGCGGACCCAACATCACGACTCGCGCAGGGACCCGCAAGGTCTGATTCGGTACCACCAGTCATTCCCACGGACGAGACCGGCAATCTCGTAATTCCCTGCCGGACTCGATGCGCCTCCCTTCGCAGAGGGAGGAGGCGGCGCAGACCGCCACCCACAGCCACCACGTTTCGAAAGGTCACCCCCTACATGCAATTCCGCCAGCCGAGGCAGCAATGAGCGAAGAGACTCGCGCGCAGCGACGCGGACGGCCACGACGGCGACAGGACGGCGGATCTCGCCGCCAGCAGCCGCGCCAGCCGTTCCAGCGGCGCAACCCATACGCCTCTGGCCAGTACTCATCCATCTACTCAGGGCCCTTCCCCACTGACGCCGATGAAGGCGGCATGAACCTGGCCGATCTGCAGGCCAAGGACGTCGAGGAGCTGCGCGAGCTCGCCGCCGAGCATGCGATCGAGGGCTACGAGGAGCTCGAGCACTCGGACCTGGTGCTGAAGCTGCTGGACGTCGTTCCGCTGACGCCCAGCCAGCCGCGCCGCGAGCAGAACGGCCAGCCAGGCGTCGCGACGGGTGTCCTGGAGATCGTCGACGAGGGCTTCGGCTTCCTGCGACGCCACGGCGTTATGCCGTCGAACGACGACATCTACGTCAGCTCCTCCCAGGTACGCCGCTTCGGCCTGCGCACCGGTGACAAGGTCGAGGGCCAGACGCGCCCGCCCAAGGATCAGGAGAAGTACTGGGGCCTGCTGCGGGTCGACACCGTGAACGGCGTGGATCCGGAGACGGCCAAGCGCCGTCCCTACTTCGACACGCTGGTGCCGGTGTTCCCCGACGAGATGTTCGACATCGAGACCGACCAGAAGAACCTGACCCAGCGCCTGATCAACCTGATCAGCCCCATCGGCAAGGGGCAGCGCGGGCTGATCCTGTCGCCGGCCAAGGCCGGCAAGACGACGGTCCTCAAGCAGATCGCGGCCGGCATCACCGATCGCTATCCGGACGTGCTGCTGATGGTCGCCCTCATCGGGGAGCGGCCGGAGGAAGTCACCGACATGCAGCGCTCGGTGAAGGGCGAGATCTACGCCTCCACCTTCGACGAGCCGACCGAGAACCACACCCGCGTGGCGGAGATGGCGCTGGAGATCGCCAAGCGGCAGGTGGAGACCGGCCGCGACGTGGTGATCCTGCTCGACTCCATCACGCGCCTGGCACGTGCCTACAACCTGGCGCTGCCGGCCAGCGGCAAGACGCTGTCCGGTGGCGTCGATCCCGTGGCCCTCTACCCGCCAAAGCGCTTCTTCGGCGCCGCGCGCAACATCGAGGGCGGCGGCAGCCTGACCATCATCGCCACCTGCCTGGTCGACACCGGCAGCCGCATGGACGACGTGATCTACGAAGAGTTCAAGGGCACCGGCAATATGGAGATCGCGCTCGACCGCAAGCTCTCGGAGAAGCGCATCTTCCCGGCCATGGACGTCCTGCGCTCCGGTACCCGCCGCGAGGAGCTGCTGCTCGACGAGAACACCCTGCGGATGGTGTGGACCATGCGTCGCATGCTGTCGGCGGTCGGGCCGAACGAGGGCATCGAGCTGCTGATGCAGCGCCTCGGCAAGACGAAGGACAACGCCGAGTTCCTCGTCTCGCTGAGCAAGAGCGTGGAAGCCTCCGAGCGCAGCTGATCTTCGTCTCCCGCGTGACGCGTCGATCCCCGCACCTGCGCCGCGCCGTTTGGGCGACCCTGAGCGTCGTCCTGCTGGCGGCGTGCGGCACGCAACCCTCGCCCTCGGCGCTGGCCAGCGGGCCGATCAGCGGCAGCCCGCCGCCCGCATCGGCCAGCCCGGCGGCCGGGCCCATCGGTCCGGTCAGGCCCGCGCCCGGCTCGGACAGCACGGTCTATGAGCCGAACCCGGCGGCCATCGTGGTGGCCATCGACCCCGGCCATGGCGGCTGCCTGGACTGGGGCGTGCCCGATCCGCGCGAGCGGGGCGTGGGCTTCTCTGAGAAGGCGATGACACTGGCCATCGGGCTCCAGCTGCGCGACCTGCTGACCGCGCAGGGCATCAGCGTGGTCATGACGCGCGATGCGGATCAGGCCCTGGCCGGCGACAACTACCCGCCGCTGGGCTGCCACGGCGCCGATTGGCGCGATGTGAACGGGGACGGCGAATCCGGCTTCGATCCGCAGGGCTCGGTCCGCACCCGTGACGAGCTGCAGGCGCGCCTGGACAAGGCGAACGTCGCGCGCGCCGACGTCCTGGTCAGCATCCACATCAACTCGCTGACCCAGAACGGCGTGGTCTTCCAGATCGCCGCCACCCAGACCTTCTATACCGATGAGACGGCTTGGGGCGCGGACGTGACCGCTCCGCTGGCACAGGCGATCCAGGATGGCGTGGTGCGGGCGATGGACGGCGTGGCCGCGTACCACCGGCAGGATCGCGGCATCGACGCGCAGAACCTGTACATCGTGGCGCCGCCACTGCTCAAGACGACGCCACAGCGGCCGGATCCGCGCAAGCAGCCGACCCGCGGCGCGCTGATGCCCTCGATCCTCACCGAGGTGGGGTCGATCACGTATCGGCCCGAGCAGAACCTGCTCGCCTCGCCGAAGGGGCAGCGAGCCGCGGCGGAGGGGATCTTCGCCGCCCTGGCACAGCACTTTGGCGACCGGCCGCTGGCCGCCTCCTACCTGCTGCCCGAGCTGGAATCATCGCCCGGCAGCGTGCCGGCTGTCATTGGCGGCGACGGGCCGCCGTACTGGCCGCCGCGGGCCGACGGCGACAGCCTGCTGGTGCGGCTGACGAACACGGGCGCGCAGACGTGGCCGGGCAACCTCTCGCTGGTCGGCGGCTGGCAGGCGACGGATCAGCCGTACCTGCGCAGTGCGCCGCGCGAAATGCCCCCGCTCCTGACCGATCCGATCCCGGCGCTGGCTCCCGGCGAATCGGTGGATGTCCGCGTCCCGCTGCCCGACCGCGAGGGCGGAGGGCCCGGCGTCGCATGGCTGACGCTGGCGCGGCCGGAGGGACCGCTCACCGATCTGGGCTCGCCGCCCCTGCAGGTGGGCACCGGTCGCACTGCGCCTTGACCCCCTTTGAATGGGCTTGCTACCATCGTTCCGCCAGATTCCGGCCCGGCGAGCTGCCAACGCCGACCACGGGGAGAGCGGGTCCGGCATCGCATCACACGAATCCGCTGGGGAGCGTATCGATTGCCTGATCCGCAGCGGCCGCTGCGTGGCCTGACTCGTCGCCGCCCACTGTCACGGGTGGTCACGCACGTCGCCGTCATCGGCCTGGTGGCCTTCGCGTCCGCGTTCGGTATCGCCGCCGTCCGCGGGCAGGCGCCGGCAACCTCCAGCGGATCAGCGAACAGGCTCCTTCCCTTCGACCTCGTGGCCCGGGTTCGCGGTGCGGCCGACGTGGCTCCCGTCGCGCGCAGCACCGTCTTCGACCTGGAGGGCGGCCGCGTGGATCCGCGGCTGCAGTCGCGCGCCGTGCACCTGCCTCCCAGCCCAGAGGCAACTCCACTGCCCACTCCCGTCCCGCCACCGCCGCCGGCCACCGAGCAGCCCGCCGTGGCGGTCGCTCCGCCACCCGTCATCGTGCGTGGCACCGGCGTCCTGCTGTGGCCGGTGCACGGGGTGATCACCACGTACTACAGCGCCGCGCACCTGGCGATCGACATCGCTGTGCCGTACGGCACCACCGTGGCCGCTGCCGACGCTGGCACGGTCGTCTCCGCCGGCTGGCGCAATAACGGTGGCGGCCTGGTGGTGGAGATCGACCACGGCAACGGCATGCACACGGTCTACAACCACCTCAGCCAGATCTACGTCAGTGTCGGCCAGGGCGTGGCCCGTGGCGAGGGGATCGCCGCGGTCGGCTGCACCGGCATGTGCACCGGCCCGCACGTCCACTTCGAGGTCATCGTCGGCGGGGTCGTGGTCAACCCGCTGCGCTACCTGTAGGTCCGCACGGCATCGGCCAGATCGGCCACCTCGGCCCCCGACCTGTCCGATGGAGGGAGACCAGCAAGGCAGCGGCTATGATCGGCGCCCATGTTCGCTGACCAAGCGCGGATCCTGGTGGCCGCTGGCGCTGGCGGAGATGGCTCGGCCTCCTTCCGCCGCGAGGCGCACGTCCCTCGTGGCGGCCCCGACGGCGGGGACGGCGGCAAGGGAGGCGACGTCGTGCTGGAGGCGGAGGCCGGCATGACGACCCTTGGCGAGCTGCGCCGCCGGCGGCACCTGCGTGCCCAGCCGGGCGGCCGCGGTGGGCGCCGTCGCTCCCATGGTCGCAACGGCGCGGACGTGGTCGTGCACGTGCCACCGGGGACGGTCGTTCGCCTCTCGGAGGAAACGGCGGCTGGCGCGCCGACGGCAAGGGATCTGGGCGAGCTGATGGCACCGGGCGAGCGGCTGGTGGTCGCCCGGGGCGGCAAGGGCGGTCGCGGCAACGTGCATTTCGCCTCGCCGACCCATCGGGCCCCCACCCATTACGAGAAGGGACAGCTGGGCCAGGAGCGCTGGATCGAGCTCGAGCTGAAGCTGATCGCGGATATCGGCCTGGTCGGGGCGCCGAACGCCGGCAAGTCCACGCTGCTCGCGGCGCTCACCGCCGCGCGTCCGGAGGTCGGCGCGTTCGCCTTCACCACCACCAGTCCGAACCTTGGCGTGCTGCAGCTCGACGAGGACGGCGAGGTGACGGCGGTGATCGCCGACCTGCCCGGCCTGATCGAGGGGGCGCACGCCGGACGCGGCCTCGGCCACGCGTTCCTGCGACACGTCGAGCGCACGCGGGTGCTGGTGGCGGTGGTGGATGGCGCAGCCGCGGACCCGGCAGCGGAGTGGCAGGCCGTCGAGGAGGAGCTTCGGCTTCGAGATCCGGCCATCCTGCAGCGGCCGATGCCGATGGTCGTCACCAAGATGGATCTGCCCGCGGTTCGGGATCGCTGGCCGGCGCTGCGCAAGGCGCTCGTCGCCGCGGGCCATCAGCCCCTGGACGTCTCGGCGCATGACGGCGGCGGCCTCGAGGCGCTGCGCGACGTGCTGCGCCGCGCGCTGGCAGCGGTGCCTCCCGACAAGGCGACCGCGAGCGAGCCTCCTGTCCGGGTGCATCGCTTCGACCCGCTGGACGAGGGCTGGCAAGTGGTCGGCGAGGACGCAGCCCTGCGGGTCCTCGGCCGGCGCATCGAAACTGCGGCTGCACGCACCGACTTCGAGAACGAGGAGTCGCGCGATCGCTTCCAGCGCCTCCTCGAGCGCTCCGGGATCGATGCCGAGCTGCGCCGTAGGGGAGCCAGGGCAGGGACGCCGGTGCGCATCGGCGCGGTGGAGCTGGAATGGGACGACGACGAGTGAGCGGCGTCCCGTCGCTTGCCACGCCCGAACGGGCGACCGCTCCCCGCACGCGTCGGGCCGCCGAACGGCGGCCGTCGCCGATGGCGCAGGGTCGCCGACGGGATGGGGCGCCGGAACGCATCGGCATCCTGGGCGGCACCTTCGACCCGCCGCATGTCGGCCACCTGTGGCTGGCCGCGCTGGCCGCCGACAGCCTGGCGCTGGACCGCGTCGTGTTCATGCCGGCAGCGCAGCCGCCACACAAGCGGCGCCGCGGCATGAGCTCCATCACGTTGCGCCTGCTCATGACGCGACTCGCCATCGCCGCCAATGCGGATTTCGAGCTTTCGACGCTCGAGGTCGGACGACCGGGGCCTTCCTTCACCGTCGACAGCGTCGATGAGCTGCGAAAGGCCCACGGCGACGCACAGCTGTACCTGGTGATGGCGGCGGACTCGCTGTCTCACATCGACAGCTGGCGGGAGCCGGATCGGCTGCTGTCGCTCATCGAATGGGCGGTCGGGCCCAGGCCCGGCAGCGACCTGCCGTCGGCGAGCGCGTTGCAGACGCGCTTTGGTGCCGCGGCCCGCCGGATCCACCTGCTCGAGGGCCCATCGCTGGACGTGAGCGCGACCGAGGTCCGCAGGAGGGTGGCGGCGGGTCGGACCATCCGCTACCTTGTGCCGCAGGCGGTCGAGGAGCTGATCCTCGAGCGCGGCCTCTACCGGCGGCTTGCCGGCGGATGAGGCATCGCAGTTGCCACCGGAAGATGGAGTAGACGCGCTGGTCGAAGCGAAGCAGCAGGTCGTCGAGCGGGATCCGGGCGAGCTGGCCCACCGCATCGTGGACGTCGCGTCCGACAAGAAGGCATCGGACATCGTCCTGCTCCGGACGGCCGAAGTGACCACGATGGCCGACTACTTCGTGATCGCCTCCGGCCGCAGCGACCGCCAGGTCCAGGTCCTCGGCCAGGCCATCGTCGACGAGCTGCGTGACGAGGGCATCCGTCCGCTGGGCGTCGAGGGCATGCGCACGGCCCGATGGGTCCTCCTCGACTATGGCAGCGTAATCGTCCACCTCTTTGCCCCCGAGGAGCGCGAGTACTACGGCCTGGAGCGGCTGTGGAGCGGCGCCACCGAGGTGCTTCGCGAGGTCTGACCGGGTCTGACGCAGGTACTGCAGAGGTACTAGTCGGTCTGGGCCGCTCCTCCTATTGAGGCAGGCATCGGCCAATCCCATGCTGCGGCGCATGAGCGACTACAGCTCCATCGTGAAGCCGATCGAGACCTGCCGGTTCTGCAGCGGCCAGCTGCTGAGCAGCGTGTTCGACACCGCCTTCAAGGACGCGGTGGCGGACGAGCGTCTCTTCTTCGCGATCCCCGGCGCCCTGTGCGTGCCCTGCCGGCAGCTCTACGTCGACCAGCAGCTGATCGGCATCCTGGGACTGACCGACGCACGCTGCACGTTCGCGATCGAATCCGACCGCGTGCTCCGCGCCGGCGCTGCCTAGTCCGGCGGCTACGGCCCCTTCGCCGCGCGCGGCATCCCGACCAGGAACTCGCCCAGCCACGCCACCAGCGCCGGCTCCGGCTCCATCACGTTCGTCTTGATCGCCAGGTCGGCGTCGAACAGCCCGATCAGCATGCGCTCGAGCTCCGCGCCGGAGTAGCGGCGAGAGGCCTCCGCAATCCTTTCCGCCATCCGGGCGTTGCCGCGCCCCACGCGCCTGGTGAGCTCCGCCGGAGGAAGGCCGGATGCCGCGAGGTCACGTGCAACGATCAGGTCGCTGACCCTTCCCTGCAGCGCTCCCAGGATTCGCAAGGGCGGCTGCTCCTCGGCGAGCGCCCGGCGCAGCGCGTTGGCCGCCGCGGCCGCGTCACGACGGTCGACTGCGTTCGTGATGGCGAAGAGGCTGGCCGGCCGCGTGTCTGCGACCAGCATCTCCACGTCATCGGCGGTGACCTGCCGGCCGAACGCATAGGTCGCGAGCTTGTCCAGCTCGCCTGCGGCGATGCGGGTCTGCTCTCCACGTTCCACGTCGGTCTCGGCCACCATGCCGCCGATGCGCTCGGCCAGGATGGCGGCGGCCCGCGGCTCCATCTCGAGGCCCTGGTCTCGGGCGCGGCCGCGGATCCACGCCTGCAGCTCACCCCGTTTTGGCGCCAGCCGTTCCTCGACGATGCCGCCTCGCGTGACCACGGCGCTGGCCAGCCTGGCCAGCAGGGCGGGTGGCTTGCCCGCGTCGCGCGTGGAGCGCAGGTCCACCAGTGCCAGCGCGGCGCCCTCCGGCAGCTCGCCGGCCAGGGCGATCAGCTTATCGCCGGCGGCCCCTGACCGGCCCGCGGCGCGCAGTGGCTGGCGCAGGATCGCCAGGCGCACCCCGAACATGCCCACGCTGGCCGCCTCGATCCGTGCAGCGTCCAGCGCTGCCTCGTCGGGACTGCGCTCGGGCACGATCTCCACCCGGTCATCGGCCCCGATGCGCGCGGCGAAGCCGCGGAGCAGCTGGTCGAGCTGATAGCCGTCGTCGCCGTGCGCCAGCAGCAGCGGAGCCGTCATGCGCCGGCGTCCCAGGCGCTGCGGAGCCGCTGCACCAGCGCATCGGCCTCCATGCCGGCCGCCTCGCACAGCTCTGCCTCCAGCAGGGCGGCGGGGCGCCGCGCCGCTTCCAGGCTGTCGACGTACTCCGGGTGCCGTTGCTGCATGTCGTGGATGCGCTCGTCGATCGTCAGGAAGGCCTGCGCCACATGCCGGTCGGCGATCGAGAGGATGACGGAGGGCCAGCCACGTGGGAAGCATCGGTCGTCCAGCAGGCAGGTCACCGGATGGGATGCCACGGGTGCGGCGAGTTCGGCGTGGCCCATCTCGATCAGGCGATCGGCCGCCACCTGGCCGTGCTGCCCGCCGCCATTGCGCGTCTCGAGTTTGTCGATGTCATGCAGCAGGGCCGCGGCCTCGACCAGCCGCACGTCGATCGGCACGCCGGCCGCGCTGATGATGCGCGCGGCTTCGGCCGCCACGCGGGCGACGCCCTTCGAATGCGTGACGATCCCCTCCGGCAGCCCCAGCGAGTCGAGCAGCGCCATCGCCTGGTCGCGACCGGGAACCACCATGGGCCGATGCTACCCGGATTGACCGTCGCGCTGCGGGTTCGCGCAGAGCCATCGGCCTCCACCACCACCTCGACCGTCCCTTCCAGGTCAGTCCGATGCGTGACGAGACCGGGAATCGCTGCCAGGTGCTCGAGCGTGATGGCGTGGGGATGGCCATAGTCGTTGCCGACGCCGCACGAGATGAGCGCAACCTCCGGCCGGGCGGCCGCCAGAAACTCCGGCGTGCTGCTCGAGTCGGAGCCGTGGTGTCCCACCTTCAGGAGGTCCACGTCGGGAACTTCGCCCCGATCCAACAGCTTCGCCTCCACCGGAGCCTCCGCGTCGCCGGTCAATAGTGCGCTGAATGTGCCGCTGCGCAGCAGCAGGACCACCGAGGCGTTGTTGACGTCGCCTTCGGGCAGGGGCGCGGCGGCATCCTCGTCCGTGGGGTACAGCACCTCAACGTCGACAGCCGGGCCCAGGGAAACGTGCTCGCCTGCCCTGGCCAGCCGGTAGACGCCAGGCGCTTCAGTAGCCGCCAGGGCCAGGAATCGCGCATAGCTTGGGTTGTCATAGGCGCGCGCCGGATCGAGCGCACTCCCCACCCGGAAGCGCTCCAGCACGGGGACCAGGCCCGCCACGTGGTCCTCGTGTGGGTGCGTCAGCACCATGGCCGTGATGCTCCGCTGCCAGAACGGCAGCTTCTCGCCGAGGCGGCGCAGGACGAGGTCCGGGTCCGGGCCGCCATCGACCAGCAGCGTGCTGCCGTCCGGCGCCACCACCAGTATCGAGTCGCCCTGCCCGATATCGAGCGCCAGGACGTGCAATCGACCGTCGGGCTGCGTGGCGATGGTAAGTGCGGCCAGCACGACGACCGTGAGGGCGGCGAGGATTCGCGGCCGCAGCAGACCACCTCTGCCGGACGGCGCCTGCGGCCCCGATTCGTCCAGGTCGCCGGTCACGTCGTCCCGGGCGCTCCGCCGGGCCACCACGAGCACGATCGGATACCAGGCGCCGGCCAGCCAGGGCGGAGCGGAGAGCGGGACGGATGCCATCGGCACCGCCGCTGCCAGGTGGCCGGCCACGATCATGACGCGCAGGTACAGCCAGGCCGAGCCACCGGTCAGCCAGGCCACCACGTCCCCGAGCGCCGCAATGGGGAGCTGCACTGCACCGGCCAGGGCAGCCAGTGCGCTGGTCAGCATCACGATCGGCACCAGCGGCACGACGATCACGTTGGCGACGGGCGCCACCAGCGAAAGCCGCTCGAAGTTCAGCAGGATGATGGGCAACGTGGTCAGCTGGGCGGCCAGGGTGAGGGCCACCGGCTCGCGGACCAGGCCAGGCCACCGGGAGAGGCGCCGCTCGAACGCCGCGCCGAACCACACCAGGCCCGCGGTCGCGAGCGCAGACAGCTGGAACCCGACGTCCCAGACCACGGCCGGCGCCACCAGGATCATGAGCAGCGCGGCCAGCGCCAGCGCCGACAGGGCGTGGGAGCGAGATCCTCCCAGCCGTGCCAGCACCAGCCCGCCGGCCATCAACGCCGCCCGCACCACGGAGGGTGATGCGCCGGTCAGCAGGACGTAGCCGCCGACAGTGCAGGCCGATGCGGCCACTGCCAGCCAGCGACCGCCGCGCAGCCGGCGCAGCGGGCTCGCCGCTGCTGCGGCCAGGGCAGCCACGATGGCGATGTTCCAGCCGGAGATCGCCACCACATGTGTCAGGCCGGCGCTCGAGAAATCGGCGCTGATGGCGGGATCGATGCCCGACCGCACGCCGAGCACGATGCCGGCCGCCAGTGCCGCCTCCGGTTCCGGGACGAGCCGATTGAGCCCTCGCAGCAGCCAGTCGCGGCTTGCGCGCATCGCCTCGGCGATGGGTGGCAGCTTGTGATCGACCAGCGTGGCTGCGCGAGCCGACGCGGTGGCGGCGATTCCCTGCCGCGCCAGGTACGCGCGGTACGCGAATCCATCGAAGTCGCGCGGTGCCTCGAGTGCCGCCTCCACCTGCAGGCGATCACCGGCGACCACGCTCAGCCCGCGCGGCAGCCAGAGCAGGACGCGGCCTGCCGACCCGGGGGCAACAGGGGACTCAGGCGTCGCAACAAAGATGTCGTCCAGCACGACCTGCTGCCGCTCCCCGCGGGGCCGCGGATCGTCGACGACGGTCCCGATGATGGATCGTTCGTCGTCGCCGATCAGCGCCTGCACGCTGCCGGGCCCCGAGGGCAGGGCAACCCCGGCACCGCGCCAGCCACCCAGGCAGACGGCTGCCAGGAAGATGCCACCGATGAGCAGGCGCCGCGATCGAAGCAGCAGGCCAACGCAGCTGCCCAGCCCACCTGCGATCAGCAGCCATGGTGAGCTGACGGGCCACAATCCCGCGTCGCGGCCGAGGACTCCGAGCACGGTGCCGACCAGCAGCGCCGGCAGCACAGCCGGCATCGCCGCGGCCTACAGCGTCACGAGGTCGCGGATGTCCTCGAGCTGTCCGCGATCGATGACCTCGCGTTCCACCATCTCGTCCAGCGTCGCGAACGGCCGTTCGGCGCGAGCGGCGACGATCTTCTGGACCGTCACGGGACCGATGCCAGGCAGCGCCTCCAGCTCTTCCGGCGATGCGGTGTTGAGGTTGACGAGTCCGGTTGCGCCGCCGGTCCCGGGGGCCTGCGCCGGCGGAGCCGCGGCTCCGATCATCGGCACGAAGACCTGGGCGCCATCGGCCAGGACGGCCGCCAGGTTCAGGGATCCAGCTGCCGCGTTCAGGTCCGCCTGGCGCGAGTAGCCACCGGCCGCCTTGAGCGCGTCGGCCACGCGGCCGCCTGGCGCGAGCCGTACTACGCCCGGACGGCGGACAGCGCCCTGCACGTCCACCAGCACCTCGCCGGATTCGGGCAGCGAGGCGCCGCCGGAAGCCACCGCCGGCGGTGACGTGGTCGCCGCGGCTGCGGGCGGCCTCGATGAAGTGGGAGCACCGAGCAGCGAAGCGACCAGCAGCCAGCTGGCGGGGACCAGGCAGGCAACGCCGCCGGCTCCCAGGCCGATGGCAACCATGTCCCGGCGGGCAAGCTTCATGTGCGCTGCCTCCTGCTCGGGAGGCGAGCGGCGGAATATTTCCTGTCCGGGAACCCGGCGCCCGGGCACTCGACGCCGGGTCCCGGAAACAGGGTGCGCAGACTAGCGCCCGGGGCCTTACGCGCGGCTTACCGCCGGCTCATCGGCGAAAGCGAGCGAACGCTATTGGTCGCCCGTGACGATGTTCACCAGCTTGCTGGGCACCTGGATGACGCGGCGCGGCGGGCTGTCGCCGAGGTAGCGTCGCACGTGCTCCGAGGCCAGCGCCAGCCGCTCGATCTCCTCCGCCGGCGTGTCGCGGGTCACGACCAGCCGATCGCGCAGCTTGCCGTTGACCTGCACCGGCAGCTCGATCGTGTCGGTGGTGGACAGCGCCGCGTCGGCCACCGGCCAGGCCTGGGTGTGGATGCTGTAGTCGTGGCCGCGCCGCTCCCACAGCTCCTCCGCGATGTGCGGCGCGGCGGGTGCCAGCAGCAGCAGCATCGTGTCGACCGCCTCGGCGTAGGCCGCCGAGCCGTCCAGCCCGCTCTCCCGCGCGTGCCCGATGGCGTTCGACAGCTCCATAAGCTTCGCCACGGCCGTGTTGAAGCGGAACGCGGCGATGTCATCGGTGACCCCGGCGATGGTCGTATGGGTCGCGTGCCGCAGGGCCCGCTCCATCTCCTCGGCGGCGCCCAGCACCGCCGGCGCTTCCCGGGCCGCGGGCTGGGCCAGGTGCCAGACGCGGCCAAGGAAGCGGTGCACGCCCTCGATGCCGGTCGGGTTCCAGGGCCCGCCCTGGTCCCACGGGCCGATGAACATCAGGAACAGCCGCACCGTGTCGGACCCGTAGCGGCCGATGAGCTCGTCCGGGTTGGCGACGTTGCCGCGTGACTTGCTCATGCGCTGGTGGTCGGCCCCCAGCACCTGCCCCTGGTTGCGCAGGACGATCCACGGCTCGTCGAAGGACAGCCTGCCCATGTCGCGGAGCGCCTTGACGAAGAAGCGGGAGTACAGCAGGTGCAGCACCGCGTGCTCGGCGCCACCGGTGTAGACGTCCACCGGCAGCCAGCGCGCGACCGCCTCCGGATCCCAGGCGCGCTGGTCGTCGTGCGGCGAGCAGTAGCGCAGGAAATACCACGACGAGTCGACGAACGTGTCCATCGTGTCGGTCTCGCGGCGGGCATCCGCGCCACACACCGGGCAGCTCGCCTTCAGGAACGCCTCGTGCGATTGCAGCGGCGAGACGCCGGTCGGCGCGAAGCCGACGTCGTCCGGCAGCAGCACCGGCAGCTGGTCCTCCGGCAGCGGCTGCGCGCCGTGCTCCGGGCAGTACACGATCGGGAT
>DATAOD010000261.1:0-1760 GCA_036265975.1 Candidatus Limnocylindria bacterium | reverse complement strand
GATCCGGATCAAGGTCCGGGACAAGGGCGCGGTCACGATCAAGAGCGCGCACCTGGTCATCGGCGTCGACGTCGACGGCCGCAAGCACGCGCTGGGCTGCTGGATCGCCGAGACCGAGGGCGCGAAGTTCTGGCACTCGGTCCTCACACAGCTACGCAATCGCGGGCTACGCGACATCCTGATCGCCTGCTGCGACTGTGAGGATGATCAGGCGCCGTCCCGGGCCGCGGCCTGACCCGTGCTGCGACTGACCGTGGTGTCCTGAGCGCCGATCTGTCGGCCGCCGCTCGGGACGGCGCACTCACGACACCGGACCGGTGGGGTGTGTCCCGATAGGGGCCTTCGCGACAAGGCACCGTCACAGTCCTGACCGCCCTGCACCGGCCCGGGGTCGGCCGCCCGCCCCCGAGCCACTGGAGCCGAACGACCGTGACCAGCATGCCCGAGCCCACCCCGATCGACCGAGCCCACGATGAGCGGGAGGAGGTTGTCCTGGGCGTCGACACGCACAAGGACCTGCACGTCGCGGCCGTGCTCAGCGGGCTCGGCGCGCTGCTGGCCACCAGGGCGTTCCCGACCACGACGGCCGGCTACCGCGACCTGGTTGCCTGGGCGCGATCGTTCGGCGCCCTGCGTCGGGCCGGAGTGGAGTGCACCGGCTCCTACGGAGCGGCGCTGACCCGGCATCTGCAGGCCGAAGCCATCGAGGTCGTCGAAGTCAACCAGCCCGACAAGGCGACCCGCCGCAAGCGCGGGAAGACTGACGCCATCGACGCCGAGGCCGCTGCTCGCGCCGTGCTGTCCGGGCGCGCTACCGCGACCGCGAAGACGAGCAACGGGCCGGTCGAGGCGATGCGGGTGCTGCGGATGGCGCGGAATTCGGCGGTCAACGCCAGCACGAAGGCGATCAACCAGCTCAAGGCCGTACTGGTCGGTGCCGATCCCGCCCTGCGCGATTCCCTGGCCGGGCTCGGGCCGGCCAGCCTGGTCCGCCGCTGCGCCGAACTGCCCGACCCGACACCCGGGTCCGGCCTCAGCGAGGTCGACCGAGCGGTCGTGTTCACGCTGCGCACGCTCGCCGCCCGGATCATGGCGCTCAAGGCCGAGGCCTACCAGTTGCATAAGCAACTCCGCGCTCTGATCGCCGCGCACGTCCCCGAGCTGCTGGAACGCCGCGGGATCGGCCCGGACAGCGCCGCCGCGCTGCTCATCGCCGCCGGCGACAACCCCGAGCGACTGTGCAGCGAGGGCTCCTACGCTGCGCTCTGCGGAGCCAGCCCCGTCGAAGCGTCCTCCGGCAAGACCCAGCGGTTGCGGCTCAACCGCGGCGGTGACCGCCAGGCCAACGCCGCGCTCTACCGGATCACCCTGTCCCGGCTGCGCTGGGATTCCCGCACCCAGGACTACCTGCAACGACGCCTCGCCGAGGGCAAAACCCGCCGCGAGGCGATCCGCTGCCTCAAGCGCTACATCGCCCGCGAGATCTTCACCCTCATCACACCCAAGGCCGCGACGGCACTCGCCAACCAGAGCGCGAACGCGGCTTGACATCCATAGGGGCATCGGCCTGACCGGGCTGCCCGACGCCGTCACCAGCGCATTCCCGGACACAATTGTGTAGACCTGCGTCGTGCACGTCGTGCGCAACGCCATGCGGTTCGTCTCCTATCAGGACCGGAAGAAGATCGCCGCCAGCATGCGGACGATCTACACCGCACCCAGCCTCGAGGCCGCCGAAGTCGCGCTCACCGACCTCGACA
>DATAOD010000260.1:0-8666 GCA_036265975.1 Candidatus Limnocylindria bacterium | reverse complement strand
CCGCTACCTGATTCGCAGCGTCGCCAACGTCATCGTGGAGGTCGACGGCGGCACCGCCACCCCCTTCTTCGGCGACTTCGAGTACTACGCGGCGAAGCGCGGGCTGGACGTGGAGGCCCGGGGTGCGGTCGAGGGACGGGCCACGCCACGCGGCATCCAGCGTCCCGAGCCGCAGCCCCGGGAATCGGCTGCGGCTGCTGCGGCCCGCAAGCGCACCCAGGCCGAGAAGCGCAACGCTCGCTACCGGCGCACCCGCGACCTCCGGGCCAACCTGGCACGGGTCGAAGCCCAATCCCGCGAGGCCGATGCGGAGCTGGCCGAGCTCAGCGAGCGGCTGGCTGATCCGACCACCTACGCCGATCCGGCGCGAGTCCGCAACCTTATCGAGCGGCACAATGCCGCGCGCGATCGCAGCGACCGCCTGGCCGCGGACTGGGCGCGCATGGGCGCCGAGCTCGAGGCGCTGGAGGCGGAACCGGCCGTCGCCGATTCCCGTTCGTGACGGCCACTGCCCGACCGCGCCGCGACCTGGTCGGCGTCGCCATGGTGCTGGGAGCGGCCGCGTCCTTTGGGACCCTGGGGCCGCTTTCCGAATTCGCGCACCGCGGCGGCGTCTCGAGCCTGACCTTCGCGGCCTGGCGCGTGGCGCTTGGCGCGGTATGCGTCGCCGGGGTCCTGCTCGCCGCGCGCGCGGCGGGACGCCCCGTGGGGCTCGTGCCGCTCGGCCGGGTCACGGGCAACGACCGGCTGTGGGTCGCCGCGGCGGCTATCGTCAACGCGTTCCTGAACTTGGCGGTGTTCCTCGCCTTCGAGCGCGTCGGCATCGTGCTGTCGCTGCTGATGTTCTACCTGTACCCCGCCTGGGTGGCGCTCGCCTCGGTCGCCTGGTTCGGCGAGCGCCTGGACCGCGTGCGCTGGGGCGCGCTGGCGATGTCTCTTGCGGGCAGCGTGCTGGTGGTCGCAGGCGCGGGCAACATCGGCTCGCTCGACGCCCTGGGCATCGGCCTGGCATTCCTTGGCGGCATCGGCCAGACGTTCTACGTGCTGACCGCGCGCCATGGGTTCGCGGGCATTCCCGGCGCGCAGGCGGCGGTGATGACGATGACCGGTGCCACGCTGGTGTACGTGGTCATTGCGCTTGTGTTCACCGGCCTTGCGACGCTGGCGGAGCCTCTGCGGTCGATGACCGCCCTGTGGCCGGTGCTGTTGACCGGCGTCATCGGCGCCGGGGTGCCCACATTCCTGTACATCACGGGCATCCGCCGCCTGGGCGCGCCGACCGCGTCCATCCTGGCCACCTTCGAGCCGGTGGTCGGTGTAGCGCTCGCCGCGTGGCTGCTCTCCGAGCGGCCGGCCGTTGCCCAGCTGCTGGGCGGTCTGCTGATCATCGCGGCCGGCATCCTCCTGCAGCTGCGTCCCAACGCGGAGGCCGCGGATCACGAGGTGATGGAGGCTGAGGCGCGACAGGCCGATTCGGCCTAGGCCATCAGCGCGGCGTGCACCGCCTGCGCCACGCGCGCTGCCTGTTCCACCGGCACCTCGGCCCACGTCACGCGGAAGCCTCCCTCGTCAAAGCTGCCGGCGCCATGTGCCGGCAGGGGCAGCTGGTCGGGCACCATCCCCCTGGGACCGACCAGGCTCACTCGAGCAATTCGCTCCTTCCGGTCCACCGCCAGCATGAGGCTCCCTTCGGAGGCTCCGCGGGTGAGCGCCGGACGAACGGATGTCCGAGCGGCTGCGCCATCCAGCGACCGCACTTCCAGGGGCAGCCGTCCGCGCCGCGCACGCCGGACTGCCACCGGGTGCACGATCTCGGCACCCAGCTCGGCGAGCAGCTCCAGCTGCAGCGCGTCGACCGCCGGCAGCAGCCGCGCCGCAGGCACCAGGTGCGGGTCTGCTTCCATCACACCGCCGACGTCCTTGAACAGCTCGCAGCGGTCGGCGCGCAGGGCAACGGCCAGCACGACCGCCGACAGGTCCGTACCGCCGCGCCCCAGCGTCGTCAGCTCGCCGTGCGAGCCGATGCCCTGGAAGCCGGCCACCACCGGCACCAACCCCTCGGACAGGGCCGCCCGCAGGCGGCGTGGCAGCACCCTGCGCACCTCCGCGCCCAGGTGCGCGGCAGCGGTCCGGATGCCCGCCTCCGCCCCGCTGAACGAGCGCGACGGGATGCCGCGCGCCTGCAGGCCCAGCGCGAACAGCGCCGCGGACAGGGCCTCGCCGGTCGCAAGCGCGCGATCGGCCTCGCGCGCGAAGGTCGAGTTCGGGTCGTGGCCCGGCGTGCGCAGCACCGCCCCCTCATCGGGAAGCAGGACGGCGGCCGAGCCCAGGATCGTGTCGGTCACGCCCTCGAAAGCGGACACGACGACCACGGGACGCAGGCCGTCGGCGCGCTGCTCGGCCACGGCAGACACGGCCGCGGCGATGTCCTGTGGATGACGCAGGACGGAGCCGCCGAACTTGTCGACGACCACGCGATCCATGCGGGGCACTCTAGCCCGGCGCGACCCGGCTATGGTTAGTGCGCCGCCGGAACGTGGCTGCCCGGCCGGCTGGAGGGTGGTCGTGAACGTGGTCCATCGGCTCTGCGTCTCCATCCTGGTGGGCGTGCTGGTCATCGGCTCGTCGCTGGTGGCCACCCCCTCGCGGGTCATAGCGCTGAGCGGCGACAAGAAGCCGAACCTTCAGATGACGCGGCTGCACGATTGGCACATCCAGTGGGTCAACGGGCGGCGCCTGCTGCGCTTCACGACCGTATTCGTGAACGTGGGCCACGGCAGGTTCGAGCTGAAGGGACATCGAGCCTCGACCAGCGACCCGACCATGTCTATCGACCAGATCATGTATCGCACGGACGGCACAAAGCGCCGCCTCCACACCGATGCGATCGCCAGGTACGCCGGCGATGGCCACGACCACTGGCACGTGCAGAACGTCGTCATCTACGAGGCCTGGCGCATCGGCGACCTGGCCACCACCCGGCGTGGAGCGAAGACGGGCTTCTGCTTCTTCGACACGACGCCGTGGAAGCTCGGCCTGCGCGGCGCGCCGCAGCATGGCTATTACCAGGAGGAGTGGTGCGGCACGAAGTCGGTGCTGCATAACCGGGTGGGCGTATCGGTTGGCTGGGGCGACAACTATCCGTGGAACTTCGTGTTCCAGTGGATCGACATCACCGGACTGCGCGGTGGCCGCTACCGCGTGCGAGCCACGGTGGACCTGCAGAACGACTACGACGAGATGATCGAGGACGACAACTGCACCTGGGCCATCATCGACTTCCCCGACCCGGGCGACGGTCGGGACGTGACGGTCGAGAAGCAGGGCATGGGCTGCGACGAGGACGCCATGCAGCCGGTCACCACCTATGCGGGCGCGCAGGCCTACGAGCCACCGCAGTCGATCATCTTCGAGCCCGCCGTGCACGTTGGCTACAAGCTGAATTCCAGGGGCACGGAGCTCGATCGCGCATGGCATCACCCCACCGCGCCGCGCACGGGATCGGCATCGGTGCGCGCAACCGTCCCGGGCCGGCCGGGCCACTGGTTCTACGTGGTGTCGGGCCCCTACGCGGGCTACTGGTTCCGGGACACCGCCGAGGTCGACCTGGCGCCCTAGCCCTGCGCTACGCCGACCGCGCGCCCCCTAGCTGGGCGTGATGCGGATGATCTTGTCGTTCGACCCGTTGGAGGTCGTGATGTACAGCCGGTTGCCGGGACCCAGCACGGCCGCACGCAGTCGGCCCCATCGGTTGTTGAACAGCGTCCCGCGCAACGTCGCCGGATGGCCGTCCGCCGCGATCGTGAAGTGGCGGAGGTCGCTCTGCTTCAGGGTGCAGACCAGCAGGTCGTTGTTCCAGCCCTCCCAGGTGGTGCCGTCGACGAAGGCGCCTCCCGAGGTGGCCAGCGTCGGCCCCTCGGTGGACCAGGCGGGGATGGTGAAGGTGGCGCTGCCCGAGCAGCTCATGTAGGGGTTGTTGCGCCCCGTCACGCACGGCCAGCCGTAGTTGCGCCCCTTGCGGATCCAGTTGATCTCATCGTCCCGGTCGGGCCCGTGCTCCACGGCGTAGACGCGGCCGTTCTCCGGGTGGAAGGCGATTCCCTGCGGGTTGCGATGGCCGATGGTGTAGACCCGCGTCGGGTTGCTGTGACCCGGCCAGATCGGATTGTCCGAGGGGATGGAACCATCCCGGTTGACGCGCAGGATCTTGCCATTGAGCTTGCTCGGGTTCTGCGCATCCATCGGGTGATCGGCGTCGCCCATGGAAAGCCAGATCTTGTGGTCGGGCCCTTCCTGCACGGCGCAGCCGTTGTGAATGGTGTTGGCCCGCATGCCGGTGCGGATCAGGTACTTGCTGAAGTCCAGGTGCCAGCCGGCGGTCATCCGGTAGCGCATCAGCTGGTTGCGCCAGATGCCGTTGTCATCGCGCGAGACGCAGATGTAGACCCAGCGCGTGTTGGTGAAATCATGGTCGATGGCGATGCCCATCACCCCGGCCTCGCCCTCGGCGTGCACGTGGCTGATGGTGCTGGTGGCGACCAGGGGAGCATCCTTCCTGCCGCTCTGGTACACGCGAACCCGCCCCGGCCGCTCGGTGACGATCATCTGCCCGGTGGGCGCGAAGGCGATGTCCCACGGGATCACCAGGCCGTCCTGCACGGCCCATGCCTTCAGGGTGGGCACGGTGGCGGTGGCGGTGCCCGGCAGCAGCGCGGTCAGCAGGAGGACTGCGGCGGTCAGGACTCCGAGGCGCGGTCGGCGGAGCACGGTACCCTCCAGGCAGCGAGCGGATTCGGCAAGCAGCGGTCACTCTACGGCAACCCTGATGCCCCCTGTCGATGGTTCTCGGATGGCCCGATGGTCCTCGCCCCGCGCGGTTCGCTACGCTGCCGCCTGATGGCCCAGCCGCAGTCCCGCATCATCCGCCGGCGAATCCTGGACTGGTTCGCGCGCGAGCAGCGGGACCTCCCGTGGCGCCATACCCGCGAGCCCTGGGCGGTCCTGGTCAGCGAAGTGATGCTGCAGCAGACCCAGGCATCCCGCATCACCGAGCGGTTCCCCGCATTCCTCGCCCGCTTCCCCACGCCGGCCGCCATGACGGCCGCCCCTGATGCCGATGTGCTGGCGGCATGGTCAGGGCTCGGCTACAACCGGCGCGCGCTCGCGCTGCGCCGGGCCGCCGAAGCCGTGGCGGCCGGCGGATGGCCGCGGGACCTGACCGGCCTGCGGGCGCTGCCCGGCGTCGGGCCTTACACGGCGCGGGCAGTGGCCGCCATCGCGTTCGGGCAGCCGGTGGGCGCGGTCGACACGAACGTGCGGCGCTGGCTGATCCGCCGCTTCGACCTGCCCGATGACGCCCCGTCCGCAACCCTCCAGGCGCTGGCCGACGCGCTGGCCGCGGCGGGACCCCGCGACCCATCCGGGGTCGATGCCGCGCGCTGGATGCACGCCAGCATGGAGTTCGGTGCGCGCGTCTGCGCCGCTCGTCAGCCACGCTGCGATGCGTGCCCCATTGCGCGCGGCTGCCCCAGCCGCGGCCGCGAGCGCCATGTGCCCGTCCTGCGCCGGGCGCCGTTCGCCGGATCGCTGCGCGCCACCCGCGGCGCGATGCTGCGGGCCCTGGCCGCGGCGCCGGACCGCGCCCTACCGGCCGCGACGCTGGCGGCTACGGCGCCCGCGGGCGACATCGCGCTGGCCGCCCTGGAGCGGGACGGCCTGGCCCACCGTCGTGGCGGGATGATCAGGCTCGGCGGCCCGGACCAGACCGCGATGCCGTCTACAATCGAGCGGTGACGATTGCGGCAAGCGGCGGCCTGCGCGTGGCCATCGGCGACCAGATGCCATCGGTGGGCCTGCGCGCCACGGATGGCTACCTCCTCAACCTGCGCACCTTCGTCGGCAAGCGGCCGTCCATCGTGGTGTTCTTCGGCGGCCCGACGCTGCGCGGCGCCCGACGCGAGGAGGGCGATGCCATGGCCCGCGCGCTGGCGGAGGCCTACCCACGCCTGGAGCGCGCCGGCATCGGGCTGGTGGCGGTGACGACCGACTCCGAGCAGCAGCAGACTGACTACGTCGAGGAGCTCAAGCTGCCCTACCTGCTGTTCTGCGACGAACGTCGCAGCGCGGTCGCCATGCTCGGCGTGCCGACTCGCGTGGAACGCGGAACGGTGAACGCGGAGCCAACCGCCTTCGCCGTGGGCCAGGACGGCGCCGTGCTGGACGTGGTGCCCCGCGCTGAGCCCCGCGGCCTGGTCGCGCGGCTGCTCGAGGCCATCAACCCTCCCAGCTGATCGCGCGCACATGCTCGCCGTCCGCACCCACCGCGCCGGCGAGCCGCTGCGGGTCGAGGAGCTGCCCATCCCCGAGCCTGTCGGCGCGGCCGTGCGTCTGCGGGTCGCGGGCTGCGGCGTGTGCCATACCGACCTCCTTATCGTCGAAAGCGACCGCCTGCGCGTTACGCGGCCGGTGACGCTGGGCCACGAGGTCGCCGGCTTCGTCGACGCGGCCGGGCCCGATGCGCGCCAGGCACTGCGCCGCGCGCGCATACACGAGGGGGACGCGGTCATCGTCTTCGGCGGCTGGGGCTGCGGCCAGTGCCGCGACTGCCTGACCGGCAATGAGCAGCGCTGCGCGCAGGGCGCTTCCGCCGGCTTCCAGCTGGACGGCGGCTACGCCGAATACATGCTGGTGCCCGATGCGCGGCATCTGGTGCCGCTCGGGAGCCTGGACCCGGTGCGCGCGGCTCCGCTGGCCGATGCCGGCGTGACGCCTTATCGCGCGGTGCTGCGCGCCGACCCGTGGCTGACCGAGGGGGCACGGGTGCTGCTGATCGGGATGGGCGGGCTTGGCCAGTTCGCGATCCAGTACCTGCGCCGGCTGCCCGGCCTGACGATCGCGGTGCGAGAGCTGAACCCGGACCGGCTGGAGACGGCAGCGGAGCTGGGTGCGGACCTGGGCCTGCTGGGCGGGGACGAGTCGCTCGTGAGCCTGGGCCTCGGAGCCGCCGCGGACGTCGTCTTCGACTTCGTCGGCGACGACGACACCCTGTCCTACGCCGCGGCCAACGTCAGCGCCGGCGGCTTGATCTGCCTGGTCGGCGAGGCGGGCGGGCGCCTGGACTTCGGCATGGACAGCCCGCCGGTGGAGAGCCACCTCACGACCGCCGCCTGGGGCTCTCCGGCCGACCTGCGCGAGGTCGTCCGCCTGGCGCGGCGCGGCCGCATCCGCTGGACGGTTGAGCCGATGGCGCTGCGCGACGCGAACACTGCGCACGAACGACTGCGTCGCGGCGACGTGGCAGGTCGGCTCGTCCTGGTGCCCTGAGGCTCACTCCCCGAAGAGGCGGCCCAGGATTCCCTTCGGCTTGTCGGGCGACTTCTCATACCAGGCACCGGCGATGGACTCATAGGCCTCGCGGATGGGTGCGGCCGCCAGGTCGGTGACGGCAAGCTCGCGGCGACCACCGAGGTGTTCGGCGGCGACCGCGTGCAGCCGGTTGCGGACCTCGTCGAACGCGCCCAGGTCGGCCTCCGGGACGAGCTGAATGCCGATCGTCCAGCCGGTGCCTGCTCGCAGCAGCCAGGCACGCCCTACCTGCGGCAGCTCGCTGAGCTCGCGCTGTAGCTCCCCGCCGAACGGCTGCGGAACCTCGCTCGGGGCCTCGAGCGGCGGCAGCTCGCCGTACGGCCGGCGCGCGCGCATGGCCTCTGGCGTGGAGGGGTCGATGCCCGCGGCAAGGAACGGCAGGACCGCGGCCGGCACCTCCAGCTCCGCGGGGGCGCCGGGGTCGATCACCACGCGCTCGCCTGCGGCCTCCGCCCTGGCGAAGATCTCGCGCGCCGGCAGCTCGATGGCATCGCTGCCCGGCGGACCGAACTGTCGGTATGCCTCCGCCGAGCTGTAGGCGGCCAGGAATCGGCCGCTCTCGTTGGTGCCGTGGCGCATGCCGTCCACCGGCACGCGGGCGGGATCGACCGCCTGGCCGGATGACGAGCGGATGGGGACCACCAGCGACATCTGCAGCAGCTCCCCCAGGCCGGGCTCGGTCATGCCGTGGGCGCCTCCGCGCTGACCGCTCCCAGCGCGCCGTCGATCCGCGACAGCACCCGGTCCCGCCCGAGCAGCTCCATGGAGCCGAACAGCGGCGGCGAGATGCTGCGCCCGGTGACCGCGGCACGCAGAGGCCGGAAGAAATCGCCGGGCTTCCATCCCAGCGACTCCGCGGCGGTGCGGCAGCGCGCCTCCAGGACATCGGCGCTGAAGTCGCCGTCCGTCAGCTCGGAGAGGACCTCACGCGCGATTGCCAGGGCGCGCGCTGCCTCGGCCGGCGAGCGGCCCTTCGGCACCAGGCTCCCGACGTCCAGCATTGCGGCGATCTCCTCGTCGGACTCCACCAGGAAGGCGGTCAGCTCGGTGGCATCGGCGAGGCGCACCAGCCGCTCCTTGATGAGCGGCGTCACGCGCAGCACGGCTGCGTCATCCAGCGCATCGGGCAGGAACGGGCGCAGGCGCAGGGCCAGCTGCTCGTCGGTCAGGCTGCGGATATACACGCCGTTGAGGTAGTCCAGCCGATCGGCGTCGAAGACCGCGCCCGCCTTGTGGACGTGCGCCAGGTCGAAGCGCTGGCTCAGCTGGTCCAGCGTGAAGATCTCCTCCTCGGTCCCCGG
>DATAOD010000259.1:0-2121 GCA_036265975.1 Candidatus Limnocylindria bacterium | reverse complement strand
GACCGAGTTTTCAACAGTGTCCTTGCTTTTCACCCGCCGAGAATCGGCCGGTCGTCCTACAGACGATGTCGGCGCAAGGTTGAAATGACACCGGGTGTGCAAAGTAGAGGCTCTCCCGCACGAAGCGTGCTGGGCTAGGCGGGAGGGCCGGGCGTGAGCACATAGGAGGAACATCTTACTCTTCACCAAGCAGGTTCTTTGACCAAACGCCTTCTGCCTCTGATCCCAGCAGGTCTCACCGTCGTTCAGGTTCTATCCACACCCGACATCATCACCATCGTCGCCAGCTCAGACGCGAGCACGGCCGCATGCCCGAGCTGTGGCCGCCTGTCGCGGTGCGTGCACAGCACCTACCAGCGCCGGCTGCAGGACCTGCCGTGGCAGGGCCGTGCCGTCGTGATCCAAGTTCGCGCGCGGCGGTTCCGCTGCCCAGACCCGGCCTGTGCCCGTCGGACCTTCGTCGAGCCGCTGTCCGGAACCGCTGTGCGCCGGGCTTGGCGGACCTGCCGGCTCGGCGATCTGCAGCGGCACATCGGCCTGGCCGCGGGTGGAGAGGCCGGCTCGCGCCTGGCCCGGCGCTTGGCGATGCCGGTGAGCCCGGACACGCTGCTCAGGCTGGTTGCGCGGTCTCTCGTGTCGACGACGTCGGCGCCCAAAGTGCTCGCTGTCGATGAGTGGGCCTGGCGCAAGGGACGCCGCTACGGCACGGTGCTGGTCGACCTCGAGCGCAACCGGGTCGTGGACCTGCTACCTGACCGGCAGGCCCAGACGCTCGCGACCTGGCTGCGCGCGCATCCCGGTATCGAGGTCGTCGCGCGCGATCGCGCCGGCGCCTTCGCGGACGGCGCTGCCCAGGGCGCACCCGAAGCGGTCCAGGTCGCCGACCGCTGGCACCTGCTGCGCAACGTCGGCGACGCACTGCGCCACGCGGTTGAGCGCCACCATGCCGCCTTACGCCGGATCGGCCGCGAGATCGCCGCGGAACTCGCCACCGAGCGCGCCACGGACGCCCCCACACTCAGGCCGGAGCCGGTGCCCACGGCCCTGGAACGCCGCCGAACCGAGGCGCGGGCACGGCGGCAGGCGCTCTACGACGAGGCGGTGCGCTTGCGTCAGGGCGGCGCGACGCTCAAGTCCATTGCCGTGGCACTCGGCACGCCGTCACGCACGCTCGCATACTGGTTTGCGACCGGTCATGCACCGCTGTGCGACCGCAGGCCGTCGGGCAGCATCCTCGACCCGTTCCGGGGCTACCTTGAGCAGCGCTATGCCGAGGGCTGCCGCAACGCGCGCCAGCTCTGGCGCGAACTGCGTGAGCAAGACTTCCAAGGTCGGCCCAGTATCGTGCGGGTCTGGATCGGACGCTGGAACAAGGCAGCGTCAGGCGGCGTCCCTGCTCGCGGGTCATCGGGCCCGGGCTGGAAGCTGCCCTCAGTTCACGCCGTCACGCGCCTTCTGACGTCTCCTCGCGACGGTGCGCCGGACGGCGACCAGCGGCTGTGCGCGCGATTGCTGGAGGAGGTGCCAGAGCTTGCTGCCGCGGCCGATGCCGCGCGCCGGCTCGGCCGGGTGTTGCGCAAGGAGAGCGCCGAGCCGCTCATCGATGTGCTGACCGCAACGAAGCAGACGCTCCTGAATCGGCTGGCCATCAGCCTGGAAGGCGATGCAGCGGCCGTGCAGGCCGCACTCGACACGCCGTGGACGACCAGTCCTGCCGAAGGCCAGATCAATAAGCTGAAGACGCTGAAGCGGGCGATGTATGGCCGCGCTGGTTTCCCACTCCTGCGCGCACGCGTCCTACAAGTCGCATGATACCCGTTGTCCTTGGTCCTGACCCATTCAACGCCTGCGTCGAAGGCGCATAAGGCGGCACTCCGCCCCGCGGTAGCAGGTCATTTTTGAGGATAACCGGTATGACACCAGACAACAGCACGCTTCGTGCGGGAGAGCCCCTATCTGGCAGAGGAGTGACATCCTAATCGGGCACCTACCCGCCTTGTCGCATAATGGCGATTGTGGAAAAAATGCCTTCTAGAAAATTAGGGATGCGATGACGCACCGAGAAAACGAGCGCTCACGTATGGTTCCAGATGGCCGAGATCGCGGTGCCGCGATAGATGT
>DATAOD010000258.1:0-2922 GCA_036265975.1 Candidatus Limnocylindria bacterium | reverse complement strand
CGGCCCGATAACGACCGGCGGCCGCGTCGTCCATGCCGGCAGCCAGCGCCTCCGCAGCGACCCGGGCAGATCGCAGCGCGCGGTAGATCCCCTCCCCCGTGAACGGATCGATGAACCCGGCCGCATCGCCGACCAGCATCCAGCCGCGGCCTGCCACGCCGCGAACCCGGTGGCCGATGGGCGATGCGCCGCGTATCGGCGTCAGGCGACGGCTTCCTCGCAGCCGCTCCGCCACCGCCGGCAGGCCGTGGATGGCGGCCGCGAAGCGCTCCTCCGCTGAGCGCCGCTCCCCGTCCAGTGGCAGCGCCATGCCCACGTTCAGCCGATCCCCGGCCAGCGGCGCAAGGCCGACGTAGTAGCCGCGACCCACGTGCATCTCCCCGTGGTCGGCCAGCTCGGGCACGCCCGAGTAGTGGGCCACCAGGCCAAGCCGCCGCACACGCCCGACGCCGAGCTCCACGCTCAGGCGCTGCGCGGTGCGGGAGCGGGCACCATCGGCCCCGATCAGCCATCGGCAGCGGACCGTCAGCCGCCCATCCGCGGTTCGCAGGGCGGCCCCCGTGATGCGGCCGCCGGTTGCGTCCTGGCCGCCGCGCCAGTGCACGATGTCGAGAGCCGAGTGCTCCATCAGGCGGGCGCCGGACTCAACCGCGTGCGCCGCCAGCGCCGCGTCGAAGCGCTCACGGTCCAGTCCCCAGGCGGGTCGCGGCCCGCCGGTGTCGCGATACGTCATCTCAACCGCGTCCCCGCCACGGATGACCTGCATCCCGCGAACCGGAAGCGCGTCAGGCTGCCAGGCGTCATCGGGCAGGCCAAGGCGCTTCAGCTCCTCCGCGATCCGCGGCGACGCGTACTCGGCGCACGCCTTCGGCCGCGGATGGGCATGCGATTCGACGAGCAAGACATCGCGCCCGGCGCGTGCCAATGCCGCCGCAACCGCCGAGCCGGCAGGGCCGGCGCCCACCACCAGCACGTCGCACGACAGGTCGCTCATCGGTACACCGTCGTCACCCGCGACCACCACGGGAACGTGCGGCTCACGACAGCAAGGCCTGCAGCAGCCGCCAACGAATCCAGCTCACGCAACGTATACGCTCGGCGGGCCGATGCCGGACCGTCCGCCCGGGTGTATCGGCCTCGCGTGAAGGCAAACACCGGGGCGATCGCCATCAGGTAGGCGAGGCGGCCCCGCCGCAGATCATTGACCACCACCGCCTGGCGCGCCACGCGCCGCATCTCGCGCAGGGCCTCGACGACCGCGGACGGCTCGAGGTGGTGCAGCAGCAGCGAGGCGTGGACCACGTCAACCGAGCGGTCGGGTAGCGGCAGGGCGGTGACATCGGCCTCGAGGAACTCGACTCTGCCAGTCCCGCGGAGGGTGCGGCGCGCAAGGTCCAGAACCTCCTGCCGCGAGTCGCCAACGAGCAACCGGACGGCTCTCCGGCGCGCCAGCAGCCGCGCGAAGTCGCCGGAGCCTGCCCCGATGTCGAGCACGGACGCATCGGGCCGTCCATCAAGCGCCGAAAGCACGGTGCGAACCGAGGTCCCAACGCCTCCGGGCAGGCGGTTGAGCATGGCCATCTCGCGCAGGTTGATGCGCAGCTCCACCGGGTCCAGCTCCGCGCCGTCCAGCAGCTCCAGCTCGCTTGATCGGGTCGAGAGGGGCATGGGGACGGCATCGTACGCCGATCGGTCCCTCCCATCGCCCGATGCCTATTGGGCGTGGTGCGTTATGCGTGGGAGGCATTGGATCACGCGGAAACGGTCGCTCCGGTGCCATGGCATGCACGCGAGGCATCAGGTGACGCCGCATTCTGCAGAAATCGGTGCGGTTGCGCGATTTGATCCCTGGCAGGTATCGGCGTGCCTGCACAGCCCGGAGATGACGCTCGCCGCGGTTCAGGCCGCTCGCACGTCCCTTCGGGCGAAGCCCATGGCGCCGATCGCAAACAGCACCACGGCGGGCATCGCGAGCGCCAGGTAGCGCCATGCCTCGGCGCCGTTGATCAGCGGGTCGCCGCCGAGCGCCCAGTCCCACGGCGACGCGTGGCGCCACGGAGCGAGCACGTCGCTGATCGGGAAGAGCGCGACCGCCACGTAGCCGGCTACGGCGATCACCATGCCGATCGCCATGACCAGGCCGGGCCGCCCGGTGAGCCCTGCCACCGCCGCTGCCACGCCGCCATGCAGCGCCGCCAGGAGGATGCACAGGGCGACCGTCGCCGCCACGCGGTCGGTGGGGATGTGGAGGCCGAACACCTGGTCGCTCACCAGCTGGATGGCCAGCATGGCAAGGCCGATGAAGACCAGCCAGACGCTGACCGCCATCACGCGACCCCAGAAGATGGCCCCGCGGCTGACCGGCTGCGCCAGGTACGCCTCCATGCGACCCGAGTCCTCGTCAGAGGCGGTCTGGCCGTTCATCAGCAGGACGCCGGCGATCGCCAACGCCAGTGGGACCAGGACGGCGTACAGGTTGCCGCGCAGGAAGCCGGCCGGGGTGCCGAAGTCGGAGAGGCCGAAGGCCTGCACCAGGGCGTCGGGCATGCCGTTGATCAGGCCGGCGAGGTCCGCCTCATCGCGGAACGGCGGATAGAAGGCAACCGTCAGCCCGATGAGCGCGCAGATGCACAGCGCCCAGACCACGCCGGCGCGCCGCGCGGCACGCAGTGGGACCGCTAGCAGCTCGTACGCGCGTGCGCTCATGACCCGGATTCCGTAGACGATGGTTCCAGAGAAGCGGGTTCCTGGTAGAGGCCCAGGAAGGCCTCCTCGAGATCCGGCTCCTCGATCAGGATGGATGCGATCCGCTGGCCGTAGAGCGCGTCGATCAGCGGGCGAGCAGATCCGGTCAGCACAGCGCCGAAGCGACGACCATCGACCCGCGGCTCAGCGATGCCGGGCACCGAGGCAAGGTCGGCC
>DATAOD010000257.1:0-5098 GCA_036265975.1 Candidatus Limnocylindria bacterium | reverse complement strand
CGAGTACTCCTCGCCGACCTTGGTGGCGTCGCCCTTGGCGGCGGCGGTGGTCGCCTCCTTCGGCGGCGGTGGCGTGCGGCGGCCTTCGCCGATCAGGAATTGCTCGATCGCGCGGCGCGCCAGGGCGGCGGACAGTAGCGTCAGCGCCGCCTCGGCAGCTTTCCAGGCGGTGCGCGACGGTCCGGGCGGTCCCTCCACCATCGCCTTGGCCAGCTCCTTGCGCGCTTTCTTGTCCTTCATCGGCGCGCTGCGCCAGCGCTGCAGCTCCTCGGTCAGGGCGGCGCGTGCGCTATCGGCCTTCGGCCCGACCTCGGCGACCAGGGTGTCGACCCAGGCCTGCATCGGCTTCGGAAGGGCGTCATACGCCTGCTCGGCGTTGCTCGGTCGCACCCGGCGCCGAATGAGGCGTGCGAGGCGCTTCGGTCCGCCAGCCACCAGGAAGACGGCCGCGGCCCCCACGCCGAGGAACGGCAGCGGGTTCTCGCGCAGCCGTGCCTTGAGGTCCAGCGCGTGGCGGACACGTGCCTCCAGCTCGGTCGCGGTCTGCTGATTCTCGGCGCGCAGCGCCTCGACCTCTATCCGCGTCTCAGCAAGCGTTTCGCCCACGCGATGTCCTCCTTGACGGATGCGATCGTCTGCTCGGGTGGCCCGATGCGGACGTGGCTGACGCCTCTGGCGATGAACAGCCCGGCCACCGCGACTTCGAGCACAAGCACGAACAGCGCCGCGTGCCAGGCGGCCACGAAGCCGAGGCCGAACGGCACCACGAACGCTGCCGCCAGCGCGAGCACGACGACCACGACGACGGTGACCGCGACCCCCGGTAGCCGGGCGAAGGCTCCCATGGCGCCGCCCAGCGCGAGGACCGCCACGAACGCGGCGGCCGCGATGATGGCCGAGGCCAACGGTGGCAGCACCTCGAACAGGGCCACCACCCCGAGCACCAGCACCACGTCCAGGCTGACCAGCGCGAGGAGCAGGAACGCGGCGGCGACCCCGAACATGACCAGCCCCGTCCGGGTCTCGCCCAGCATCTGGCCGATCTCCTGGCGGCCCTGCGTGACCTCCAGCTTGACGAGGCGGACCGCCCCGCCCACGAGCTGGCGGGCGAGGTCGAAGATGCCGGGGCGTGGCTGTTCGCTGTGGGTCATTCGGGGTCCATGGCTGCGCGGGGCAGGATTCTAGCAAGCGGCGGACCGGACGAGCGGCATGGCCCATTCGGCCCGGCGCGGCATCGGGACCCAACCGCTATCCTCTGGCGCCGATGGCCAAGCGACGAACGACGGGGGTCCAGCGACGGAATCGCGCCAGTGAGGCGGCGATGAACCGCCGAGTGTCTCAGCGCGCGGGTGGTCCGCCCATCGACATGCGGCTGCTGATCATTGGCGGCATCCTGGGCCTTGGCGCCATCGTGCTGGTCATCTTCCTCCTGTTCGGCACCAGCGACGGTGCGTCCGTGGGGACGCGCATGCCGGACGAGGGCGGCACCCACGTGCCGCAGACGACCGTTCCGACCTACAACTCGGTGCCGGCCACATCGGGCCCGCACTGGAACCTGGGGGAAGGCATCGCGCCGCTGAACTGGGGCGTCTACACCTCGCCGGTCGCGGAGCCCGCGGCTGTGCACAACCTCGAGCACGGCGGGGTCGTGATCTGGTACCAGGAGACCGCCACCAAGGACGACATCGACAAGCTGACGCAGTGGACCCAGCAGGCCCTGAACGGCACGAACTACAAGGTCCTGCTCAGCCCCTGGAACGGCAAGGATTTCGGGCACCCGATCGCAGTCACCGCCTGGGACTGGCTGCTGTACATGGACACGGCCGATACCGACCTGCTGCAGAAGTTCCAGGACGCGCATCCGGCCAGCGATGCGCCGGAGCCACTCGGCGGCCCGCCACAGCCCTAGCCTCGCGCCGTCTGGGCCGCGCGATTGACCGTCGCGGAGCGCCGGTGTCATCATCTCCGCGGGCGGCTAGCTCAACGGCAGAGCAAGTGACTCTTAATCACTAGGTTCAGGGTTCGAATCCCTGGCCGCTCACCACCTCGACCCTTCCCCGACGACGGACGACATCCACGTCCACCTGGTTGCCGCGCCTGCCGAGCGCCACGTCGATGCTCCCGCTTCCGACGCGCAGACCGCGGATGATGACCTCGTCCAGGAACTCGGGCAGGCGCGCGCCGCGGAATGTGACTCGGCCCACCGGCGCGTCAAGCTCCATCCCCAGCGTCGCCTGCAGAAGGCCGAAGATGGCGCCCGCCGCCCATGCCTGCGGGGAGCAGGCAACCGGGTAGCGGGTCGCACCCTCTCCCTCGCGCCGGGTGAAGCCGCAGAACAGCTCCGGCATGCGCGCCAGGTCGAAGTGGCGACTTGCGTCGTAGAGGCCGGACAGGATGCGCGCGGCATCCGCCTGCAGGCCGTATCGGGCCAAACCAAGGCCGATCAGGCTGTTGTCATGCGGCCACACGGAGCCGTTGTGGTAGGACATCGGGTTGTAGCGCGCCTCTCCCGCAGCCACGGTGCGGATCCCCCAGCCGGAGAAGCTCGCGTCGGCCAGGAGCGTCTGGGCCACGCGCGGAGCGCGCTCGGGCAGCGCAATCCCGGTGAGCAGCGCATGGCCGGCGTTGGAAGCCCGCACCCGGCAGGGACGCTTGCGCCCGTCCAGGGCCAGCGCGTAGGTCCCCAACTCCTCGTCCCAGAATGCCGCATCGAAACGCGCCCGCAGCTCGGCGGCCGATTCCCGCAGAGCCGTGGCGCGGGCATTCTTGCCCAGGGCATCGGCCAATAGGCCGGCACCCATCTTCGCGGCGTAGGCGTAGCCCTGCAGCTCGCACAGGGCAATCGGCGGCTCGGCCAGCGAGCCATCGGCATGGAAGACCGAGTCCCAGGAGTCCTTCCAGCCCTGCTGGACCAGCCCGGCGTCCGATTGGCGGGCGTACTCGATGAAGCCGTCGCCGTCGAGGTCCGCGTACGTGTCCATCCATGCCAGCGCACGCTCGACATGCGGCCACAGGGCGGCGGCCGTGGCTCGGTCATCGGTCCGCCGGAAGTGCTCCGCCGCAAGCATCACGAACAGTGGCGTGGCGTCGTGGCTGCCGTAGTAGCGCCCGAAGGGCACCTCCCCCAGCACGGCCATCTCGCCGGCGCGGGTCTCGTGCAGGATCTTGCCCGGCTGCGCGTCGCGGCTGGGGTCGTTGCGGGTGGCCTGGGTGGCGGCCAGGAAGCCAAGCACGCCACGCGCCAGCTGCGGCGCCATCCAGAGCGTCTGCAGGCCGGTGATCAGCCCGTCGCGGCCGAACTCGGTGCTGAACCACGGGACGCCGGCGTACGGGTACCAGCCGGAGGGGGTGCGCGAGGTCAGCATGGCCACGTCGGCCACGCTGCGATGGAGCCAGTCGTTGAAGACCTCGTTCGAAGTGATGATGGCCGCGCTGCCGCGCATCACGTCACCCAGCCGCCGCCGTGCAGCGAGCAGCGCGTCCTCGAACGACGGCAGGCTCGGCGCCCGTTCCCCGCCGGCCTCGCAGGACACCGTGATCTCCAGCGTCGCGGCACGTCGCGGCGGGATGTCCACCTTGAAGCGAGCCTCGCGCCCGTCCAAGGCGGCCGGCAGCCGCGAGAAGCCGATGCGGGTTCGGCGGATCAGCCCATCCAGCCCCCGATAGCGCAGCAACACATCTCGTTCGCCGACCCGCGGTTGCAGCAGCGTCCCGCGCTTCGCGCGGCGCATGCCGCGGATCTCGAACAGGTCAGCGAAGTCAGCCAGGTAGCGGACCGAGAGGCCGATGCTGACCGCACGTCGCTCGAAGCTGCGGACGACGATGCGCTCGCGGTACAGCCCATCGGCCAGCACCTTGGTCCTGGCCACGTGGATGCTGCCATGCGCCAGGCGTCGCGGACCCCTGCCAAGGTCCGGGTTGGTCAGGTCGACGGTCAGGCGCGAGTTATCCCAGCGCGAGGTGGCGCCCAGCAGCAGCGGCCGCTGGCCGGCGATGCGCAGCATGAGCCCGGAGCAATGCCGGGTGCCGCGGTGGAAGACGCCATCCTCCCCCGGTCCCTGCAGCGGGATGTCGCCGTGTTGGTCGAAGACCGCGAAGGACCGGCCGGACTTGAGGACCTGCTCGTGCAGGTCGACGACCTCGGACGCGGCCTGGACCTCGTAGCGCGCAGCGTCGAGCTCGGGCATGGCATCGGACGGCACGGCGCTGGCGCGCGCCGTCGGCGTCGGATCCTTCGGATCAGGCGGTGCGGGTGCTCGCGCCGTCCTCGGATTCGAAGCGCGGCGATTCGTCAATCGGCGTTCCCTGGGCAATGCCAAAGTCTGCCATGTCGCGTGGCGCCCTGGGTCGCTCGGCGATCAGCCGCTCGTAGACGCCGACGTAGTTGCGCGCCATCCGTTCTGCGCTGAACCGCTGCTCCACGGCCTCGCGCACGGCCTGGCGGGGCAGCTCGAGCAGGCGTGGCATGGCCGCCACCGCAGCTGCGGTGTCCTCCACGATCAGCCCGGTCACCCCATCCTCGATGACCTCCGGCACCGATCCGCTGCGGAAGGCGAGCACCGGGGTCCCACGCGCCGCCGACTCGATCATCACCAGGCCGAACGGCTCCGGCCAGCAGATCGGGAAGAGGGTCGCGGCGGCCTGGCCCAGGAACTCGTCCTTGTGGTCGTCGTTGATCTCACCGATGAATTCGACGTCGCCGCCCCTCGACAGCAGCGGCTGGATGCATTCCTCGTAGTAGGCCGCATCGGCGTCATCCACCTTGGCCGCGCAACGCAGCGGCATGCCGACCCGGCTCGCGATCTCGATGGCCTCCTCGATCCCCTTTTCGGGCGACACGCGCCCCAGGAATGCCAGGTAATCGCCCTTCTCGAAGGTGGGGCTGATCTCGGCCATCGGCAGGCCGTGCGGCACCGTCGCCACCCAGTTCAGCCAAGGCAGCGGTTCCCGCTGCGAATCGGAGATCGAGACCAACGGCGTCTCGCGGAACTCCTGGAACAGCGGGATCAGCTCGGGCAGGTCCATGCGTCCGTGCATCGTCGTCAGCCCCGGCGTCAAGGTGGTGCGGAGCATCGGGTACTGCAGGTGATCCAGGTGG
>DATAOD010000256.1:0-15304 GCA_036265975.1 Candidatus Limnocylindria bacterium | reverse complement strand
CTGCGCGCGCGCGAGGCCCTTGGCGACGCGGTCTGGGGAGGCGATGCGGACGACCTGGGCAGCGCAGCGCTCGCCGCCTGTGCGCGGGCAGGCGCGCAATCGGTCGCAAGCTGGGAGGCGGACACGCACGGCGCCCTGCTGGCAATCCTGGCCGGCGTGCCGCAGCGCGAAGGTTTGGCGACGTATGTGGGCGGGCTGCTGGATGCCGGCGGCGCGGCATCCGCTCCGGTGGCCGATGCCGTGATCCAGCTTTCCCTGCTTCCCCAGGATGCCCACGGCCGCAGCCGCGTTCGCGTGTCGATGAGCGGGCGCGTGGCGATGCGGCCCACGGAGCTGCGCACGCACGGCAGCGGCGACCAGCGACTGCGACGGGCCGCCTACGCGGCCCTGGACGCCATTCGCCGCCTGGCCTGAGTGGGGCCGCTAGGACGGCGGCGCCGGCCCCACGCATGACCGCACTGCGCTGAGGCCGCCGCCGTCCAGATCGTTCCCGCTCCGGTGCTTCGAGTAGCGGCGCGCGTTGACGTCCGCTGACCAGATTCGAGGCGAGCTCGACTCGTCGAGGCGTTCAACCAACCAGGAGGCCGCCGCGGGGCGCACGCCAGCGCCGTTGATCAACGCGGCAACCCACCACGGCGCGGGCAGTCCACTGACCTCGTCGCTGCCGGTAACGTTGGTGGCGCGCTGCACGAAGATGCGCGTCAACCCGGAACCGGGCGGCGTCAGGGCAGCCTCGAGCCGGCTGACGAGCCAGGCCGGCGCTGCGCGGCAGGCGCGTGGAGACTCCATCGGCGAAGAGATTGAGGCCTCAGGGACCGATGTGCCCGAGGAGGTTGCCGCGCCCTGCCCCGCCGGCACGCGACAGGCGGCGAGCAGGGCCACACAGGCGACGCTGGCGACGAATCGGGTCACATCGGCTAGGGACGTCGCATGGCCGGTGCCAGAAGAGGTTCAGGACATGCGAAAGGGGCGGACCGGAGTCCGCCCCTTTCTGCGTTGCCGTGTGGGCCGCTCAGCTGCCGAAGAAGCTGAAGACCCTCGTCATGAGGTCCGTCTTGGCCGCGGCATCGCCGTAGGCCTCGAACGGGAAGGCGATGAACACGACCCGGTACGTCCCGGTGTCGACGGTCAGGCCGTCGGTCGCATCGGTCTCGTCGGTGAACGCGGACGCCGCCGGATCGATCGGGGTGATCTGATCCTCGAACTCGGCTCCGAGGACTTCGTGGTCCAGGGTGACTTCGCCGATTCCGTCGGTGACCGGGTTACCGGCGACACCGTTAACGACGTCGGTGCCCTTGTCGTTCTGGTCCTCCGAGCCATCCCAGTCGATGTGCAGATAGTCGTGCACGAAGGCGGTCGTTCCGGCTTCCTGGTCCAGGATGTCCTGGCCGCTCATGAAGAGCCGCCCGCCGTTATCGAGGAACGAGCTCAGCTGCGGCTCGTACGGCGTGATTGGTCCCGGATACGAGTTGCCGGTGAACCACACCACGTTCGTGAACGAGTTGAGGAACTCCGACGGCAGACTCGGGTGTGCACGCAGGTCCACCGTGTTGAACTCGATGTTCGCGGCCGTCAAGGCGTCCGCGTAGAGCGACTGCACGTCGGGCGCGTCACCATCCTCGTCCACCAACAGCGTGCTCGCTGCGGCAGCGGTTGAGGTGATGGTTGCGCTGGCGCTCACCGACGGGTCGCCGACCGAGGTGGCCGTGACCGTGGTGTCGTCCTTCTGGTTGTTGGTCGCGTCACCTGGAATGGTGACGGCAACGCAGAAGTCGGCAGTCTGACCCGGGGTCAATGGACCAACCGTGCCACCCAGCGGGGTGGAGCAGTCGGCCTGGAACAGCGCGGACGGGAACGAGCCGGTGGCCGTCACGTCGTAGCTGTCATCGTTGAAGCCCAGGTTCTTGACATGCATCGGGTAGTCGATCGTGCTGCCCGGCCGATCCTGCTCCGACTGCGAGGCCGGGGTCAGGCTCAGCGCGTATGGGGGCGCGATGGGGGTCGTCACGGGGCTACCGGTCGTGCCGATGCCGCCCGAGGTGCTGACCACGATCCCATCGTTGACGATGGAGCCGATCTGCTTCTTCAGAGCGGACGCGATGCTGACGCGGAGGTGCAGGTGCAAGCTGGCGCCGGCCGCAACGCTGAGGCCGTTCCAGTGCACCTTGCCGCCGCTCGCCGAGCCGCCGTTGTCGGCCGACACGAAGCTCGTGTTGGCGGGCAGCGGATCGGTGACTGACACGCCCGTCGCATCGGCGTTTCCGATGTTCTTGACGGTGATCGTGTAGTCGAGGTTCTTGCTGGGTCCAACCGGGATACCGGCATCGACCTTGGTGACCTCGAAGGCCGGGACGAAGGTGTCCTCGGTCATCCGGAACGCACCGCGTCCATGGGTGCCGGCCAGGAGGGTGCGCGGCGCAACGCCGTTCTCACCCGCTGGCGCGCCGGTATCAAGGTCCATCTGCCAGACGCTGACCACCGGGAAGCCGGTGCCCAGCGCGCTCCAATGCACGCCGCCGTCATAGGTGACGAACGGGCCCACATCGGTGGCCACGTACAGGGTGTTCGCGTACGACGGATCGAGGGTGACGGAGTTCACCGGCGAATCCGGCAGGCCTGCCGAGATGTTGGTGAACGTCTTCCCACCGTCGGTGGTCTTGAAGACATGGCCCGGGCGACCCGGTGTCGCCGCGTTGAAGCCGTTGTAGCCGATGTAGGCGATCCGATAGTTGGACCGATCCACTGCGATCGAAGCAACCGGCCGCTTGGGCAGGCCGTTCTGATCCAGCCGGGTCCAGTTCGGGCTATCGCTTACCTGTGCGTTGGTGCTGACATAGACGTAGCCGTCCAGGGCGCCGGTGTAGACGGCATCGCCGCCGCCGATCCCGATTGCCGAGATCGAGCAGTTGCGTGCGCCGTTCGGCGCCTCCCCGGTGCAGCCCGACGTCAGGTCGGGGCTCATCGGGTGCCAGGTCACGTCGACGGCCTGCGGCGCCTTCGCATTGTCAGTGCGATACAGGCGCTGCGTGCCGAGGAACAGCTGGTCGGGGTTGTCCTTGTTCAGGACCCACGGGAGATAGAAGTCCGAGCGGTCATTCAGGTTGATACCCGTTCGGATCAGCTGCCGCGTGAAGAACGCGTTGCCACCATCGGTCATCCGATACGGCTGGATGCCGAAGAAGGTGCCGTAGACGTAGTGCCAGTCCGTGGGGTCGACGAGCACCTGCCCGCCGTCGCCGCTGGTCATATCGAACCAGGTCTGGCTGGCGGTGGACTTGCGCATCGTCCCGTTGTCCTGGGTGCCACCCCAGACGCGCTCACGCGCGGGCTGGCCCTCAATGAAGAAGCTGGGGTTGACAGCGATGCTGCTGAACTGTGCGAGCGTCAACCCGGGGTTCACGCTGACCCAGTCCGCGGCCGAGAGGTCATCTTCGTCCTCTGCGCCGGGCAGACGACCGCCGCGGTCGCCGCTCCACCACACGCCGCCATCGGACCCGACCAGGACCTCGTCCGGGTTGTCGGGATTGAAGGCAAAGGCGTGGTAGTCCGGATGCAGTGCCCAACCCAAATTCTTCCAGGTCTGGCCACCGTCATCCGATCGGAACAGGCCGCCGGACGGTGGCGTCAGGTCGTAGCCGAACTGGCCGGCTGCGTACACGATGTCCGGGTTGCTCGGATCGGGCTCGATGACGTTGTCGTAGAAGCACTGCTGTCCGCAGTAGTCGAGGACGCGGTCGTCGGGGTCGCCCGAGGCCGAGGTGACCGGCAGCTCGTGCCAGGTCCCAGCGTTGTCGTCCGACCGGAACAGGCGCGACTGCTGGTAGTGACCATCGGCATCAATGAAGTCGGTGCCGACATACAGGACTGCGCTCTGGCCCTCCGGATGCGAAAGGCCGATGGAGAAGCGCGTCAGGTTCTCAGCGTTGAACTGGTTCGGGAGCCCGTTCATGCGGGGCGCCCAGGTGTGGCCGCCGTCAGTGCTCTTGTAGACGCGGTCGCCCCAGAAGCTGGTGTACATCACGTTGGTGTTGATCGGATCCATCTCGAGATCCGTCGCACCGTTCGTGTTCTTGGGCGCCTCCTTCAGGAGCGTCCAGGTGGCGGCGCCGTTGGTGGACTCCCAGATGCCGAACTTCGAGTGCAGGGCCGGCGAGGTGCGCCGCGCGCCACCACGTCCGCGAAGCACGGCCGCATACAGGTGGTTCGCGTCGTTCGGGTCGACCAGGATGCGTGACATGGAGACGCCAACGAAGTAGTCGCCTGAGACGTGCGACCAGGTCTGGCCACCGTCCGTCGACTTGAGGACGCCATTGCCGAAATAGCTATCGCCGGAAAGCGCGCCCTCGCCGGTCCCGGCGTAGATGATCGCGTCATTGCTGGGCGCAACGGCCAGCGCGCCGATCGCCAGCGACGGCAGGTTGTCTGTGTGGTTATGCCAGGCACCGTCGAAGGTCCAGATGCCCCCCTGGGCGCCGCCCAGGATGAACTCCCCGGTGCTCGGCCGGAAGGCCAACGCGCCGATGCGTCCGTTCATGGTGACCAGGGAGTTCGTGCTGCGTTCGATCTCGCCGATCGGGTTGGGGCCGATGTTGCCCCACGTGCCCTGGAAGGTATCGGGGCCTGCCGTCGGGACGCCCTCCTTCCGGATGACGTTGGCCTGGTGCACCGCCTGCGCCCGGAATTTCGACGCGTCGGCGATGGTCAGCGGGCGGTCGCCCGCGAGCTTCTTGCTGAGAATCGCGAAATCGCGCTCGAGGAGCTGCTCTTCCTGCTCCTCGTCAAGCTTCGGGAAGACGGTTCCCGGCTGGACCTTGGGAACGTCAGGTCCGGTGAATTCGAATGGGGGCGGGGTGACCGCCCAGATCGTCTGCGGAATGAGTAGCAACGCCGCGATCAGTGCGATCGCTCGCCACAATGTGGCGCGTCGCGGAGGAACCATGGGCCTCATACCTCCGGATACGGGATGGGGTGGCTTGGTTGCCGTAAAAGGTCGGCGGTGGCGCCCCGAAGGGCTCGCCATGACGCTCGCGACCCGCCCGACAGCAGAGGAGGACGGACAGCGCCTTCGATCGCCGGTAGCACCTCCCTCGGGTTGCGCTCGTCGTGGCGAATAGTCGGTAAGGGGTGCCACGATCCCTCGTCGAGCGCAGTCTCTAGACCTTACCCGCGCCGTTTTTGTGCTGCAACTTGCGCGGCAAGCAACTGGTGCGAACGCGCACCGACAAGGATCACCAGTTTCCGATGAGACTCACCGCAGCGGGCGCGATGTCGAACGTCCAGGCGGGCTGCTCGCCGACCAGGTCGCCGTCGGCCTGGACCGGGATCAGCGAGCCATCGAGTGAGGCCATCGTCACCTGCGTGGCGGAGATGCCCTCGGCGGCCGGCTGCCGCCGAGCCACCCAGCGCAACGTCTCCAGCGCGAAGGAGGGCAGCGGTCCGGGGAAGACGCGCAGGGTCAGCCTGCCGGCGTCGAACGTCGCGCCGGGATTCACCAGCAGACCGCGGCCGAACCATGGCGTGGTGCCCACCACCAGCAGCTCCATCGGCCCCTGGTGCACCTGCCGTCCATCCGCCACGACCCCCACGTCTGGCCGGTGGACGAGGTCCGGCAGCGATTGCGCAACGGCCGATGCCCAGCCGATCATTCGCCGCGCGCCGCCGGCCGCATACCGCGCGGCGACCCGAGCGTCCCATCCGGCGCCGGCAAACAGCGCCAGCCGGCCGTCGACGCGCACCAGGTCGACCGCCCGCGCCCGTCCATCCAGCAGCACCTGCGCCAGGCGTCCCGGGTCGCGTGGCAGCCGCAGCAGGTGGGCGGTGGCATTCCCGAAGCCGGCCGGGATGTAGCCGATGTTGACGTCGCGTCCTGCCAGGACGTTGTAGGCAACCCCCAGCGACCCGTCACCGCCAGCCACGACCATCGTGGCGTACCCATCGAGGCGCTGCCGCATCCAGGCCGCAAGCTCGTCGGCGTCGCGGGTATCCGTCGCGTGCAGGTCGGCCTTGAGGAGGACGCGTGCGAGCTCGATCGAGCGCCGAACTCGCTTGGAGGTGGCCGACCCGGCGCCGCGGTTCAGGACGATGGCGGTCGTGCTGCTCACGTCCGCCACTCTACGGGAGCCTGGAGAGGGCCTCCGCCGCGGTGTCGTCATTTCCGGCGGTCACGAAGGCGAGCAGGTCGCCGGTGGCGTACAGGTAGATGGAGCCCGAACCCGTCCCCTGCTCGGGATCGGCGGCACGCTCGACCTGCTTGCCGCCGACCGAGGCGGACTGCCAGTCCAGCGGGTTGTCGCGATCGCGGTCGGCGGCCTGCTTGAAGAGGTTCACCAGTCGGTCGCTGGATGCGCCCTGGGCGCGAAACAGCAGGATGGCGACGGTGCCGGTGGAGGCCAGGTCCGTGCCGAAGCCGACCGCCACCGAGACGTCATCGGCAGAGACGCCAAGGCCCTGCAGGAAGTCCTGCGCCTCCTGGCTCGCCCCGCCGGAGCCCACGAACTGCTCGCCGGACATGGATGCCTTCTGGAGCGTGATCGTCCCCACCTTGTCGGGGATCAGGGCCTCGAGCTCGGTGGAGCCGGATGCGGCGGGCAGGCTGGAGCTGGGAATGGGCGTGTTCAGTGCGGCGCCGGCGCTGGCCGACGGCGTGCCCGCGGCCGAGCCGCAGGCGGTGATCAGCAACCCGAGCACGACGGCCATGGCAGCTGCGGTGAATCGGCTCACGACAAGGACCCTCTCTGTACGGCAAACGGCCACCGCAGTGACCGTCGCCAATGAGGATACCGAAGCGTTGTGGCCGTGACGAATCGGCCGCCCAGGTGCGCGGCTACTTCAGGACGTTGCTCCGCTGCCGGCGCAGGAAGCGACCGTAGCCCGACTCGCCCTTCCACTCGTCGCCGTCCACGATCACGCGACCGCGGCTGAGCACGACATCGGCCCCGCCGGTGACCTCCCAGCCCTCGTAGCAGGAATAGTCGACGTCCATGTGGTGTGTCTTGGCGCTGATGGTGT
The DNA here is from genome assembly GCA_036265975.1 of Candidatus Limnocylindria bacterium. Lineage (GTDB taxonomy): Bacteria > Chloroflexota > Limnocylindria > QHBO01 > QHBO01 > DASSCW01. The sequence goes on along the minus strand of DATAOD010000256.1, from coordinate 8,296 downwards.
GCGTGCGCTGCGGGTCGTAGATCACCAGGTCAGCGTCCAGCCCGACGGCCACGGCTCCCTTCTGCGGCAGGCCGAACATGCGGGCCGGCGCGGTCGAGAGCAGCTCCACCCAGCGGTTCGGGGTCAGGCGACCGCCGACCACGCCGCCGTGGTGCAGCAGGTCGACGCGGTTCTCGACGCCCGGCAGGCCGTTCGGGATCTTGCGGAAGTCGCCCTCGCCCAGCTCCTTCTGCCCATGGAAGTCGAACGGGCAGTGGTCGGTGGAGACCACCTGCAGGTCATCCTTCAGCAGGCCCAGCCACAGCTCCTCCTGGTGATCGGCGGGCCGCAGCGGCGGCGAGCAAACGAACTTGGATCCCTCGAAGCCGTTGCCCATGTCCTCCAGCGACAGGAACAGGTACTGTGGGCAGGTCTCGGCGAAGGCTGGCAGCCCCTCGTCGCGCGCCTGGCGCACCTCGTTCAGCGCCTCGCGAGCCGAGAGATGGACGATGTATACCGGCGCGCCCGCGACCTCGGCCAGCCGGATGACGCGGTTGGTGGCCTCCCCCTCCAGGACCGGCGAGCGCGACGTGCCGTGGTAGTACGGGTCGGTGTTGCCGGCCGCCACGTCCTGCCCGGCCACCACGTCGATGGCCAGGCCGTTCTCGGCGTGCATCATGATCAGCCCGCCGTTCTTCGCGGTCTGCTGCATGGCTCGGAAGATCGCGCCGTCGTCGCTGAAGAACACGCCCGGGTAGGCGGTGAAGAGCTTGAAGGTGGTCACGCCCTCGTCGACCAACGTGTCCATCTCCGACAGCACGTCGTCCCGGACGTCGGACACGATCATATGGAAGCCGTAATCGATGCAGGCCCTGCCATCGGCCTTCTCATGCCAGGCGTCCAATCCCTGGCGCAGCGAACCGCCGCGGGGCTGCACGGCGAAGTCGATGATCGTAGTGGTGCCACCAAACGCCGCGGCACGCGTGCCGGTCTCGAACGTGTCCTTGGCGAACGTCCCGCCGAAGGGCAGCTCCATGTGGGTGTGCACGTCGATGGCGCCGGGAATCACCCACTTTTCGGATGCGTCAATGGTCTGATCAGCCGATGCGTCCAGGTCGGCGCCGATCAGGGCGATCCTCTCGTCTTCGACGAGGACATCGGCTCGGCTGGTGGCGTCGGCATTCACGATGGTGCCGTTCTTGATGAGCGTTCGCATGGCCGGATGGTACGCGCGCGCCGCGCGCGCCGGAAGGCTCAGGCGGCCGAATCCTGGTAGGCCTGCAATCGGCAGACGAGCGTCAGGCCGATGGCCCGATACACGCTGAATCCGAGCTGCGAGCTCTGCAGCACGCCGAAGCGCAGCCCGGCTTCGGCACCGGCAAGCAGCGCGGCCAGGCTGACGGCCCGTCCATAGCCCCGCCGCCGCGCGTCCTCGGCGACGGCCACCGCGTAGATGCCGGCCGCGTCCCCGGCGGTGCACAGCGTGGCGCACGCCACCGGCCGCCCCTGGATGGTCCTGCCCACGAAGTGCTGCAGCGGTTGCTCGACGCCCCAGCCGTCGCGTTCGCCGAGTCGCTGAAAGGCGCCCGAGAAGATGCCTCGCATGCCCAGCGGCTCCAGCACCGCGAGAACGTCGCCGAACTGTTCCGATGATCGGCACACTTCCACGGCGAAGTCGTCGTGGACAGGCTCCGGCGGCAGCGCGTCGAGCTCGATGGCCATGCCGGGCCAGGCAGGCCATGCCTGCATGCCGCGGCTCCGCAGCCGCTGGCCGATGTCTGCGGGGCGGCTCTCGCGCCAGGTCCACCACACGCTGGGCAGGCCCCGCGCGTGGAGGCGTGCGCGAAGCGCGTCGATGGCCGTATCCGCATCTGCTTCGTCGACGTTCACGCGCAGGACGCCTGTTGCGCGGGGGTCGTCGTTCGGGCCGCGGAAGGAGTACCACGGCAGGCCGTCGTCGTCGTGCAGCTCGCCGCCCCAGGCTGCCGCGACAAGCTGCCAGGTGGCGACGAAGTTGGCCTCGACCGCTCGTCCGGCGGCGCGACGATCGATGGGCGGTGCGCCGCCCTCCAGCATCGGGCTTATGAGTCGGCCTCGTGCATCCACGGCGTGTAGGTGACGCCGACGAGCACGCCTTCCGGGCTCAGCAAACGCGACGTGGTCTGGCCCCATGGCTCGTCGTGCGCGTCGCGCAGGATGCGGTGCCCAGCCGCTTCCAGCTCGGCGACCGCGGGGGCCACGGCATCGGGCGACTCGATGTCCAGCTCCATCCAGGCCGTGGGCTGCGGGATATCGGCCGGCCATTGGTCCGTGCCGAAGATGGCCTCCGCCGCCTGCGACAGCGGCCACATGCCGAAGTGCTTGACACCCTCGAGCTTGTCGCTGACCCAGTAGCCCGGCGAGATCTCCTCGAGCTCGATGCCGAGCCCGCTGCCCCAGAATGCGCGGCTGGCGTCCATGTCCCGGACAATGGGCCCAAAGCCGGCGACGAAACTGGCTTTCATGGTGCGCAATCGTACGCGGGTCGTGTGCTAGGTTCCGCGCGTATGCCGACCCAGCGTGTGCTCTTCCTGTGCACACATAACTCGGCACGCAGCCAGATGGCGGAGGGGCTGCTGCGCCACTACGGCGCAGGCGGTTACCAGGCGTTCAGCGCCGGCACGGAGGCGACGGCCGTGCGTCGCGAGGCAGTTGCCGTCATGGCCGAGGTGGGAATCGACATCTCCGGACAGAAGAGCAAGACGCTGGACGGCTACTTCCGCGAGCCGTTCGACTGGGCGATCACGGTGTGCGACTCCGCCTGCAAGGCGTGTCCCGTCCTGCCCGGCGCGACGCGGCGGGCGCATTGGGATCTCGACGATCCCGCCGCGGCGGTCGGCAGCATGGATGAGCGCCTCGCCGTCTTCCGGCGGGTACGCAACGAACTCGACTCCCGGGTCAGGGCGTTCGTCAAGGGCGACCGCTAGATAGGGATCATCCTGGCGATCTGGGCGAAGTGATCGGCATCCTCGCCCGCGGTGTGTGCCGCCAGCTGCTGGACCGTGATGCGACCGTGCTCCTCGTGCAGGCCCGCGCGCTGCCACAGCTCGTCCCCCAGGCCGGCCAGCAGGTCTGCCTGCTCCATGCGCAGCGTGGCGAATCGAGCCAACTGCTCGTCCAGTGCCATGGCCAGGTAGTTCCTTTCCCGTGCCAGCGCATCGGGATCGTATGCCGGTAGTTCCGGGAGGTCGCGTTCCAGCATCGCGCGCGTTCGGGCCAGCGCTCGCTCCTCCGTGTCAGCCAGGTGCGCCAAGACCTCGATGATTGCCCACTCGCCTTCCGCGGGCCGACCCTGAATCAGGTTGGCGTCCATTCCGCGGACCAGCCGCGAAAGCACCACGGGACCGGCCCGCAGGGCCTTCAGAATCTCCGCGCGCTCGCTGATCATCGGTCCTCCTCGTGGTCGGGCGCCGAGGCCCGGCCCCGGCGCCCGCATCGGCTCAGCAGCAGCCGTTGGTGCAACAGCCCTCGCAACAGTCGCAGTCGCAATCGGCCATTCGCATGTCGGGCCCTCCTTGAGCTGGCGGCGCGCCGAGCGGCACGCCTGTTCCGACTATATAGATGGTTGTCAATATCGGTCAACTTCGATATGGTGGAAGCCGATGACTGTCACCACCGACCCCGACGTCCGCTTCCTGCAGGCCCTGGCCGATCCCGTTCGGCTCTCGATCGTGCGGCAGATCGCCTCGGCCGGCACGGCCATCTGCGCCTGCGACTTCACCGAGTGCTGCGTGGTCAGCCAGCCGACCATCAGCCATCACCTGCGGGTCCTCCGCGAGGCCGGCGTGGTGAGCAGCGAGCGACAGGGCACCAACATCATCTACTCGCTGGCGCCCGACTTCGAAACGCGCTGGACGGGGATCGGCGCCGGGCTGAAGGGGCTCGTCTCCCTGGCCTGAGCCATCGGCTCCAGTGCGCGATATCACGCCCAGTTCTGAGAACGACCGATTTCGCCGGAACTCAGCTGTTATTAGAACCTGGAGTTCTGCCAGCACCCAGATTCACGCTGTTGTCGTCGGCCTGAGAACTCAAGGTTCTATGCGAAGCGCGGGATGATCGCCGCGTACGCGTCCAGCTGGGCCTCCTCGTCGCCGTTCATCAGGTAGATGTTGAACTGGTCGACGCCGGCATCGGCGAGCTCCTGCAGCTTCGCGACATGGGCCTCCGGATCACCCAGGACGCAGAAGCGGTCCGTCACCTCGTCACCCACGAACGCCGCGTTCGACGACCCGACCTCGGCGTGGTGCAGGTAGTCGTAGCCCTCACGGTCGCTGATGTAACCGGTCAGCGCCTCGGGCAGCTGCTCGCGCGGGTACTTGTTGACCAGGTCAACGACGTGATTGCTGACGAGGGCCGGGAACCATCGGGTCCGTTCGCGGCCGACATCCCGCGAAGCCACGTGGGCCGGTGCCGCGGCCTGGACCCGGACGCTGCCAGCCGCGCGGCCCGCGGCTGCCTCTGCCTCGCGCAGCTGCGAGACGAACCAGCGTATGAGATCGGGATCGGCCAGCTGCAGGATCAGGCCATCCGCCACCCGGCCGGTCATGCTGATGGCCATCGGCCCATAGCCGGCCACCCACACCGGCAGTGACCATTTGCCGGTCCAGGGCAGCTGGAGCTCGGCGCCCTCGTAGGTGACCGCTCGACCCTCGACCAGGTCGCGGATGACGCCGATGGCCTCCTCCAGCGTCTTCATGGTCGTCGGCGGCTTGCCGAGCACCCGCCGGGCGCTGTCACCGCGGCCGATGCCCAGGTCCATGCGTCCGCCGCTCAGCTCGTCCAGGACCGCCAGGGCCGATGCCGTGACACTCGGCTCCCGCGTGGCCGGATTCGTCACGCAGGTGCCCAGGCGCATCCGCTCGGTGGCCTGTGCCATGAGCGTCAGCAGCACGTAGGCCTCGCGCCAGAGGACGTGGCTGTCGAACAGCCAGCCGTAGGTGAAGCCATTCGCCTCCGCGCGCTCCGTCAGCGCAACTGTGCGCTTGAGGTCGTTCTCGGGCTTGAAGGTGAAGCCGAAGTCCATGGGCCTATGGGCGGACGAGATCGTCGTAGGCATCGGGCCGGCGGTCGCGATAGAACTGCCAGAGCTGCCGGACCTCGGTGATCTTGTCCATGTCCAGGTCGCGGACCAGCAGCTCCTCGTCGTGCGCATCGCCCACGTCACCCACGAACTGGCCTCGCGGATCAACGAAGTACGACTGACCGTAGAAGTCGTCGTCGCCCAGCGGCTCCACGCCGACGCGGTTGATGGTGCCGACGTAGTAGCCATTCGCCAGCGCGTGCGAGACCTGCTCGACCCGCCACAGGTACTCGCTCAGCCCACGGGACGTGGCCGACGGGATGAACACCAGCTCGGCACCGTTCAAGCCCAGCGCTCGCGCGCCCTCCGGGAAGTGGCGGTCGTAGCAGATGTACACGCCCACCTTGCCGACAGCAGTGTCGAAGACGGGATATCCCATGTTGCCGGGGCGGAAGTAGTACTTCTCCCAGAAGCCCTTGACGTGCGGGATGTGCGTCTTGCGGTACTTGCCCAGGTAGGAGCCATCGGCGTCGATGACCGCAGCGGTGTTGTAGTAGATGCCGGTGGTGTGCTCGTCCTCCTCGTACATCGGCACGATGAGCACCATCCCCGTCTCCTTGGCCAGCTCCTGCATACGCCTGGTGGTCGGGCCGTCGGGGATGTGCTCGGTGTAGCTGAAGTACTGAGGATCCTGCACCTGGCAGAAGTAGGGGCCGTAGAACAGCTCCTGGAAGCACATCACCTTGGCGCCCTGCTGGGCGGCCTCGCGGGCGTACTTCTCGTGCTTCTCGATCATGGTTTCCTTGTCGCCAGTCCACTCGGCCTGGAGCAGGGCGGCACGGATGGTTCGCGGCATGTGCGGTCGGCCTCCATCTGGCGTCATCGGGCCCGAAACACTCGGAGGCCGATACTACATCGGCCCCATCGCGGCATACCACATGCAGCGCTGATCAGCCGATGACACAACAAACGACCACCAGGGCCGATACGTCCTGGACCCCAACGCTCATCGATGCGATCACCCTGTTCGTGGAGGACCTGCCGGCCGCACGCGAGTTCTACCGCCGTGCGTTCGCCCTCCCCGTCCACTTCGAGGACGAGCATTCGGCGGTGTTCAGATTTGGCCCGACGGTCATCAACCTGCTGCAGATCGAGCAGGCGCCGGAGCTGGTCGCCCCCGCAGGCGTGGCCCCGATTGACAGCGGCGTGCGCGTCCAGTTCACGATCGGCGTCGAGGACGTGGACGCCACCTGCCGGCTCCTCGAGGAGCGGGGCGTGGAGCTCCTCAACGGACCGATGGATCGGCCGTGGGGCGTGCGAACGGCCACCTTCCGTGACCCGGCCGGCCACGTCTGGGAGATCGGCGCCTAGCGGAAGGCGCGCCCGTTGCGAATGAGCGCGACCATCGAGAACAGGTAGGCCAGCAGGCAGACTGCCACGATCACCAGGAAGACCACCAATCCGGCGCGCGCCGCCCGATCGATCTCCTCCGGGCTGAGCTGCGTGTTCGGCACGGTGGTCATCGGAATGCCGCCGATCAGCACCGTAAGCATCACCACGCCGAACAGAGCGGTGAACAGGATTCCGAGGCCTGCCATCACCATGCCCAGCACCCGTGCCCAGCCGGCCCGCCGAAAGATGCCCACGCCGGCCGCGATATGGCAGATGGCCACCAGCAGGGCGATGACCCCGAAGCCGATGACGAACGCGCGTCCGGCGCTGCGCAGGTTCGCGACCTGCGACGGGTCGATACCGCTGAACGCGGAGTCCGGCAGCTGCTGGTAGATCGAAGTCGACAGCAGAAAGAGGCCGGCCACCAGCAGGGCGATGATGCCCAGCACCAGCAGCACGACCGCCGCGCCCACGACGGAGCCCGGCATGGGCATCGCTGGCGCGACGTAGGTGGTGCCACCCGGCGGGATCCAGGCCGGAGACGCTGTGGATGCGGGCGTGGGCTGCAGCTGTGCGACGGGCTGACCGGGATCGACGGGTTCCATGGTGGGCTGCGTGGAATCGTCCATGCGCCACAGGCTACTCCGCGCCGTCCACGCGCGGCCCAGAATGGACAGCAGTGAAGTGGCGCGGCTCGGCCAAGATCGCCTTCATCGGCTCGCACTCGGTGCGCAAGTCGAACGCGGTGCACGCCTTTGCCAGCGCCATCGGCCGCACCGGGCTGAGCGTGGAGGTCGGGCGTGAGGTGATCCGTTTCAACCCGCTGGGCATGAACGAGGCGGCCACGCCCGAAGCCCAGCTGTGGGTCCTGATGGCGCAGATCCAGCAGGAGCTGGAGCTCCGCAACCGAGCGGAGGTGCTCGTCACCGATCGGGCCGTGGTGGACAACTACGCGTACTACCTGCGCGTGACCGATGGCGCGGATCCATACGCGGTGGAGCCGCTGGTACGCCGCTGGACCGGAACGTACGACCTCTTCGTGCGACTGCTGCCCGATGTCGCGCTACTGGCGGACGGAGTGCGCTCGACCAGCGATACGTTCCGCGACCAGATCGAGGCCATCCTCGATCGCATCCTGCCGGAGTACATCGCCGCGGATCGGCTGATCCCGCTGCCGGCGTCGCAGGTAACCGAGTCCTTCGACTGGATCGCCATCGCTCACCGCCTCGCGACCGTCCGAGGAGAGCATCTCGAGGTCTAGCGTCCCCGGATACACTCCGCGCTACCGATGCTGCCGGCTCGATTGCGCACGCTCTTCCATGTCCCGCTGCTGCGGCGCTTCGCGTTCCACGCGAGGCGCATCGGCTCAAACGTGGACCGCCATTTCTTCACCACCCTGCTGACCGCAGTGCTGGGGTTCGTGGCGATCGCGTCGCTGCTGGTCGTGCTCCTCGAGCGGAAGGTGACCATCGCCGATTTCGGCACAACACTGTACTGGGCGGTCACCACGGTCATCGGCTCCGGCGACTCGAGCTTCGTGACCTCGCCGGGCGGCTTCATCATCGGCTGGCTGCTCGCGTTCTTCGGCGTCGCCCTGGTCGCGGCCATGACGGGCGCGGTGGTCGGCTTCGTCATCGACTTTCTGCTGAAGGAGGGCCAGGGCATGGGAGCCGCAGGCTTCCGCGACCACATCGTCGTCTGCGGCTGGAACACCACCGCCCGAGACTTGATCGAGGAGCTCAAGACCGACGAGTACGACGCGAAGGTTGTCGTGCTGCATGAGGCGGAGCGCAACCCGGCGGGCGAGGGTGTGTACTTCGTGCGCGGCGACATCACTGCCGAGGAGGACCTGCGGCGGGCGGGCAT
>DATAOD010000255.1:0-9438 GCA_036265975.1 Candidatus Limnocylindria bacterium | reverse complement strand
GCCGCGGGGCGACCTGGAACCGCACCCTTCGGTGTCGCGGGCGCACAGCGCGCTGCAGGCCGCGACGCAGGCAGTGGGCCTCATCGGCGATGAGCCGCCCACTGCATCCCACCCAGCCGTCGGCTGGAGCGCCACGCAGCTCCGGGATCTCGCACGACGCCTGGAAGATCGTGAGCTGTCCGACGGCGTCGCGCTCCAGGAGGAGCTCGCACGGCTGCGGGCAAGGGACCGCCAGCGGACGTCGCGCTTCCTGGTTCCCGGACTTATCGGTGTCGGTGGGCTCGTGGGCGCACTGGTGCTGCTCGCGGCCGGCCTTCCCATGCCGGGCGGCGTGCTGGCCGCAGCGGCGCTTGCCATCGCCATCGTCACTCTGCTCCTCTCGCCGGGCAGAGCCAGCCCAGTCGGCGACGGCGAGGCACTGGCCACCTACCGGGAGGCAGCTGGGCGCGCACGGCAGGAGCGACAGGCCGCAGCGCAGGCGGCACTCGAATCCAGCCTGCCAACGGATCCCGCTCGCCTGCTGGTGCTGGCCGATGAGGCCGTGGTTGCCGAGCAGGTGGCTGCGACGCATGCAGCCTGGGAGGAGCGACAGGCGGCTGCGGCACGGGCGGTGGATGTTGCCCGCGACGCGCTCATCACCGCGCTCTCGGCTCGCGCAGTCGTGCTGGATGGCTTCGGCAACGCTCTCGAGGCGGCTACCGCCTACATGGCCGCATGCCAGGCCCGGGCCCGCCAGCAGCGCGACGCCGAGCGCCGGCGGGCACTGACCATCGAGCTTGCAGCCCGCCGTCGCGACGAAGAAGCACTGCACGTCGTGGAGGATCGCCAGGAACAGCTGATCGGCGAGCTTCGCGAGCTGGCCGCCATGGTCGGCGCTGACCGTGGTGCCGACCCAGCCGCGATCGCCGGCGCGCTTGAGACATGGCGTTCGGAGCGTGCCGCCGTGTTGGACGCCGCGCAGCGCGCGCTGTCGGAGTGGCAGCAGCTGCAGGGCCTGCTGGAGGGCGGAACGCTGGCAGACCTGCAGGCGGAGGCGGCACGCCGTCGCGAGCGGGCGAACGAGCTGGCCATCGGCCTTCCTCCCGACGCCATCACGCTGCCCATGGGCATCGAGGCGGACGACCACCTCGCCGATCTGCGCCGCCAGTCGCAGGCACTCGAGCGCGAGCATGACGTCGCGCGCGGAGCCCTGCACGCGCAGCGTGACGGCCTGCTGGACGTCGCGGAGGCCGAGGAAGGCGCCGCCATTGCTCGACGCGAGCTGGACCGCGTCGAGGCGCTGGCTCGGACGGTCGACACCACCCTCGGCCTGCTCCGAGCGGCTCAGGAGCGGGTGCATCGCGACCTCGCCCCCGTCCTGGCCCAGGCCGTCGGCCGCTGGCTGCCGATCGTGTCGGCAGGCCGGTACGTGGAGGCCAGCGTTGATCCAGCCTCTCTCGCCATCGGGGTCAAAGAGGCAGCCACGGGACAGTGGCGAGAGGCTCGACTGCTGTCCGAGGGGACGCGGGAGCAGATCTACCTGCTGCTGCGAGTGGCCATGGCCGAGCACCTGGTCATCACCGGCGAGCGAGCGCCGCTCCTGCTCGACGAGGTCACGGCACAGGCTGATGGGGAACGCAAGCGCGAGATGCTGGCGGTGCTCCATCGGCTCAGCGAGGAGCGGCAGGTCATCGTCTTCACCCACGACGACGACGTCGCCGCCTGGGCCGAGGCCACGCTTCGAACGCCCCAGGACGCGGTGATCCGCCTCCAGCCGCTGGCCGCAATGGGTATCCAGGCCGTCACAGCTGTTCCATCGGGGCCGATGGTCGCCGTCAGCGTCGACTGAACATCCATCGCCCTCGGAGCCGCAGCGGTCAGCCTCCGCTACGATGGCGCGCGACCACAGCATGCCCGACGATCGACTGCCGACCCCTGAACGCGTCCTTGTCGTCGCTGCGCATCCGGACGACATCGAGTTCGGGGCAGCGGGCACGGTCGCTCGCTGGGTCGGGGAGGGAGCAGAGGTGCGCTACCTGCTGTTCACGAACGGCGACAAGGGCAGCGACAACCCTGACATGGACCCACGTTCGCTTGGCGCCCAGCGCGAAGCCGAGCAGCGTTCTGCGGCGTCCGAGATCGGCGTTTCCATCGTCGACTTCCTCGGCGAGCCTGATGGGCAGCTGGAGGCGAGCCTGCGCCTGCGAGAACGCGTGACCCTCGCGATCCGCACGTTCCAGCCGGAGGTGGTGATGACCCACGATCCGACGGTCGTGTTCGTCAACAACGAGTGGGTGAACCATCCCGACCACCGGGCGGTGGGCCAGGTCACGGTGGATGCGGTCTTTCCGACCGCACGCGACCCGCTGAACTTTCCGCAGCACATCGAGCGCGGCTTCGGGCCGTGGAAGGTCGCCGAGCTCTTCCTGTGGAGCACCAACGAGGCGAACCAGATCGTCGACATCGGCGAGACGCTGGAGCGCAAGATCGCGGCGCTGGCCTGTCACGCCTCGCAGTTCCACGACTTTGCCGAGACCGCGAAGTGGCTGCGTCGACGCGCGGAGGAGCTTGGCGAGCGGGTCGGATACCCGGCGGCCGAGGGATTCCGCAGGGTCATGCTGGCCAGATGACCCGGCGACGCGGGATCCGTCGCGCCGTCGCGAGCCTGACGCTGGCGGCGCTCGTCGCCGGCTGCAGCAGCACGAAGCCTGAACCCACGCCCTATCCCAGCGCCGGCCCACACCAGCAGCTGGGCAGCGCGCCTGCGGCGGTCGAGGCTTTCCTGGCGGCCTGGCGTGACCAGCATTGGAACGACATGTACGCGGCGCTGTCGGCCACCGACCGTCAGCGCACCAGCAGGACGCAGTTCAGCGACCTGCTGAAGAGCTTCGAGAACCTGGCGGGGGTGCAAGGGCTGGAGTGGCAGCTGGGCACGCCCCAGCAGGTCTTCCTTCCGGCGGCGCCGCGGCCACCGGACGCGCCGGCGCCAACCGTCACGCCGCTGCCCTCCGGGCAGACGCCATCGCCTGCGGCCACCGTGAACGGCTCGCCCACGCAGCGGCCAACGCCCGTGCCGCCCGACACGCCGCTGGCCGGGCCTCGACCGGCCGCGCAGGTGCCCATGCACCTGACGTTCGCCACCGACAACTTTGGAGACGTGCCCATGGACCGGCAGCTGCTGCTCACGCCGACGGCGGGTGGCTGGCAGGTGGATTGGTCTCCCACCGTCCTGTTCCCGGAGCTGGGAAGCAGCGGTACGCTTCGCCTGCGCCGGCAGGCGCCCACCCGTGGTGAGATCGTGGCCCAGGACGGCACGATCTTCGCGCGCACCCGCAGGGACGGTGCACGGATCTACCCGCAGGAGTGGCTCGCCGGCCAGACCATCGGCTATGCCACCCCGGCCACCGGCCAGGATCTGAAGGACGGCTTCAGCAGAGGCCTGCGCCGTGGCGACCTGGTCGGCCGCAGCGGGCTGGAGGCAGGCGCCGACGAGCTGCTGGCAGGCACCCCGGGTTTCAGGCTGGTTGCCGCACAGGAAGGTGGAGAGGCGGTCACGGTGCTGGAGCGGGACATGGTCCCGGGTGCGACGGTGATGACCACCCTGCGACCACGCATCCAGGCAACGGCCGACGCGACCCTGCTTCCCTACGCGGAGGCCGGCACCGCCGTGCTGAACCCGAAGAACGGCGACGTCTGGGCGCTGTCATCGGCCCCGCGCTTCAACCCGAACGCGATGACCATCGGCTCCACCCTGTCCGGCGCGCGATTGTCGGATCCCGGCTTCAACGCCCGCCTCAGCCACGCCGTGCTGGCCGCCTACCCAGCCGGCTCCTCGTTCAAGGTCTTCACGCTGGCCGCGGCGCTCAAGGCCGGGGTGGTGGATCCGTCGACCCGCATGAGCTGCAACGGCACCTGGACCTTCTCCGGCTTCACGTTCCACAACTACATGGACCACCACCTTGCCGGCCTGGTGGACCTGCTGCAGGCCATGGCCTTCAGCTGCAACACGACGTACATGCCGCTTTCCATCCGGGTCTACGACCGCGACAAGACCGTCCTGACCGATCTCCTGCACGAGTTCGGCTTCGGTCAGTCCACCGGCATCAAGCACCTGGCCGATGACCCCGGCATCCTGCCCGATGCCGCCTATTTCAAGAAGGCGAAGCGCTACGACGGCAAGATCCATCCCTACGGGCCGTTCGACCAGATCCAGCTCGCCATCGGGCAGGGCAGCTACCAGGGCACGCCGCTGCAGCTGGCGAATGCGTACGCCGCCATCGGCAACGGTGGGAAGCTCTGGGTCCCGCGCCTGGTAGTCGAGGCCCGGCTGCCCGATGGGACCGTGGTCGAGCACAACAAGCCGCAGCTGAAGCAGAAGGTCAGCGTCGACCGCGGTGACCTGCGCTACGTGATCGAGTCCATGAAGGCGGTGGTCAACTACCCGTACGGCACCGGCTACCCGGCGTTCATCGGCTTCGGCATCCAGGTGGCGGGCAAGAGCGGCACGGCCGAAACGGGGACTCCGACGCCCGACGCGTGGTTCCCGGCCGTCGCGCCCGCCGACAACCCGCGGATCGCGGCGGCCACCGTGCTCGTCCACATCGCCCTCGGCACCGGAGGCACCGACGCCGCTCCCCTGGTGCGGCGCGTGTTCAGCACGTACTTCTCAGGAGGGTAGTCGAGGAGCGGCTGGCCACCCCCTCGGCTGGCTGAAGCTACAGCCCGCGGGGTCGGCCAGCCACTCCTCGAATTCGCACGCTGAGGATGGAGGAAGTCACCACTAGCCTTCGATCAGGACGCACCATCCACGGACGAGCTGCAGGCGTGGGCGGGAGCCGGCGCAGGCTGTTGCTTTAGCCAGTCAAGCTGGCTTCCACCCGCGCCACAGCTCACCATCTGCTTTGACGCTCGAAGCGCAGGTCAGGTAGCATCGGGTAGCCGCTGCTTCACCTTGAACGGATTTCGTGTGGAACCCGCTGTGCCACCTCGCCCGTGATCAGTGAGAACGCAATCCCGCTGAGGTTCCAGACCGCCGAAGTCGGCGTCGACTGGCTCCAGTGCAATATCGAGTGCCAGGAAGGGTGCCCGGTCAATACCAATTGCCGGGGCTACCTGATGCTTGCCGCCGAGGGACGCTTCGAGGAGGGCTACATCCTCGCCCGCGACCCCAACCCGGTGGCGGCCATCTGCGGCTATGTCTGCTCCGCGCCCTGCGAGAAGGCCTGCCGCCGAGCCGACATCGACAAGCCGCTGGCCATCCGCGCCATGAAGCGCTTCCTGGTGGACTGGCACTACGGCAACAACATGCCGGACAACATCGTGGTCGGGCCCGCCTCGGGCAAGTCGGTGGCGGTCATTGGCGCCGGGCCTGCCGGCTTGACAGTCGCCAAGGAGCTGGCCAGCTACGGCCACGAGGTTCACGTCTACGAGGCGTTGCCGTCGGGTGGCGGCACCACGCTGATCGGCGTGCCGGCCTTCCGGCTGCCCCGGGACGTCATCGAGCTGGACGTGAACTGGGTCGCCAAGCACGGCGTCGAGTTTCACTACAACGTCGAGATCGGGCGCGACGTGACGCTCGATCAGCTGAAGGATCGGCACAATGCGATCGTGGTCGCCACCGGCTGCATGTACGCGGTAGCCATGAACATCCCGGGCGAAGAGCTGGACGGCGTCATCTACGGGGTCGACTTCCTGAAGCGCGCCAACCTGGGGGAGGAGCAATGGGTCGGCGAGAACGTCGTCGTGGTCGGCGGCGGCTACACCGCCATGGACTCCAGCCGCACCGCGCTGCGGCTCGGCGCCAAGACCAGCACGATCGTCTACCGGCGCGGTCCGGAGGAGATGGTCGTCGACGAGGAGGAGCAGCACGAGACCCGCTTCGAGGGCGTGAAGTTCGAGTTCTTCGCCTCCCCGGTCGAGGTGCTGGCGGACGAGAACGGCAAGGTCAAGGGCATGGTCTTCGAGCGTGTGCGGCTGGGCAAGCCCGATGCGTCCGGTCGCCGCTCTCCGGAGCCGATCCCCGGCAGCGACTTCACGATCCCGTGCGACATGGTCATCCCCTGCACCAGCCAGGCGTCCGACAACAACGTGCTGGGCGAGTACGGCGCCAAGCTGAACCGGCACCTGGGCGTGACCGATACCCGTACCCCGGTCGACGGCGGCTCGCTCAGCTCGTGGCGCACGCCACCGCTGAACGGCACCACCCCGACGCGCGACGACGGCAGCAAGTACAACCAGCTGAAGTTCGAGCTGAACCGCGGCAACGTGGTCATCAACGCCGACTCGTTCCAGACCACCGTCGAGGGCGTGTTCGCCTGCGGTGACTTCACGACCGGCCCGGCCACCATCATCGAGGCCGCCGGTCGCGGCCGCCGCACCGCCCGCGCCGTGGACCGCTGGCTGGCCGGCGTTCGCGGCGACGAGCTGGAGGAGCTGCCGGTCATCAATCGAGCGGTGGTGACCCAGGCCCTGGAGCACGACATGCCCCGCGACTACGAATCGATCCACCGCCAGGAGATCCCCATGGCGCCGCCCGAGCTGCGCCGCGACTTCGTCAGCCTGGTGGAGGTCGGTTACGACACCCGCGGCGCCATCACCGAGGGCCAGCGCTGCCTGCAGTGCAACCACAATATCAACATCGATGGGCCGCGCTGTATCCTGTGCGGGCTCTGCGCCGACGTCTGCCCCGAGGGCGTCATCTACATGGTCGACAAGGCGCAGGTGGGCGGCGACGACCCGGAGATCGACCTCTTCCAGTCCTGGCCGCGCGGCATCGCAATGATCATCGACGAGGAGCGCTGCATCCGCTGCAACCTCTGCGTCGAACGCTGTCCAACGAACTGCATCACCATGGACCGGCTCGAGCTGGAGCGGTTCACGCCTGACGGGAAGGTGCTCTTGGAGAGCTACAAGGACAACGTGTTGGGCCAGATCGGCCAGCAGGCAGGCCCGGCGGTCGTGCGATGAGCTTCCTGATCCGCACGGTCAAGGAATCGGCGCTGTGGCGCAGCCTCTTCCGCCAGCCCTATCCCACCACCAGCCGCACCCGCGCGCTGGCGGTCATGAACAACGTCTTCCTGCACCTGCACCCGGTGCGCGTCAAGAAGCACGCGGTTCGCTACACCTACACGTTCTGCCTGGGCGGGATCAGCTTCTTCCTGTTCCTGGCGTTGACCATCACCGGCGTGTATCTGATGTTCTTCTACGTGCCAAGCGTGCAGCGCGCCTACCAGGACATCCAGACCATCTCGAACTCGGTGGCCTTCGGAGACCTGATCCGCAACATGCACCGCTGGGCGGCGCACCTCATGGTGCTGACCGTATTCCTGCACATGATCCGGGTCTTCTACCACGGCGCCTACAAGCCGCCGCGCGAGTTCAACTGGGCCATCGGCGTGCTGCTGCTGTTCAGCACCCTGTGGCTGAGCTTCACCGGCTACCTGCTGCCGTGGGACCAGATCGCGTTCTGGGCCATCACCGTCGGCACGCAGATGGCCACCTACGCCCCGCTGCTCAACACCGAGTCCAGCTTCATCCTGCTGGGCGGCATCGAGGTCGGGCAGGAAACGCTCATCCGCTTCTACGTCATGCACGTCATCGCCTTCCCGCTGATCGCGGCCATCCTGATGGTGGTCCACTTCTGGCGGATCCGGAAGGACGGCGGCATCTCTGGGCCGGTCTAGAGATCCCGTGAGCCGATGACGATCGAGAAGCGACCCAACGCGACGGCGGACAAGAACGCCCCCACCCAGGCGCCGAACGTGCCGATGGTCGAGACGGGCACCTCGCCGAAGCTGCCCGGCCCTCCGGGCGTCCCGGGCACGGAGCGCTTCCGGCTGCTGGCCTACGTCAAGCAGGAGTCCATGGTCCGCGTGGACAAGCGGCCCGATGAGACCGTCCTGACCTGGCCGCACCTGCTGCGCGCCGAGTTCCTGATGGCCACCCTCATCACGGTGCTGCTGGTGATGACCGCCTTCTTCATCCAGGCCCCGCTGGAGGAGATGGCGAATGCAGGCGCCACGCCGCACGTCGCCAAGGCGCCCTGGTACTTCCTTGGCCTGCAGGAGATGCTCTCCTACTTCAACGCCACCGTCGTTGGTGTGCTCTTCCCGCCCATCTACTTCATCGGCCTGATGGCCATCGCCTATATCGACCGCTCGCCGTACAAGGCCGCCCGCGACCGCAAGCTGGCCTGGATCTTCTTCCTGTGCCTGATGGTGGGTGGCCTGCTGGTGACCTTCATCGGCTCATTCTTCCGCGGCCCCGGCTGGAACTGGGTCTGGCCGTGGGATGGGATCTTCTTCACGCTATGAGCGCGCAGACCTACGGCGAGGTGCACGGGCCACCCATCGGCGAGATGAGCCGGCGGACATTCATGCGCCGCGTGCTGGGCCTGGGCGTCGGCATCCTGACGCTGGAGTTCCTGGCCGGGACCATCGACTTCCTGTGGCCGAACATCCGCAGCGGTCTGGGCGGAAAGATTCCGGTTGGCAGCGCCGCCGACATCGTCACGCAGCAGGACACCTGGGCCACCGGCGAGCCCTACCCGTTCCAGCCGGCCCGAATCTTTCTGGTCAACGTGCAGGCCGCAAAGTCGCTGGTCGAGAATCCGGACAGCCCGAAAAACATCGCAGACCCCGGAGACAAGGTGGCTGCCGACATCGCACCCACCGACCGGTCCGTGCTGGCGCTCTACCGCAAGTGCCCGCACCTTGGCTGCCAGATCCCGCAGCTGTGCGACACGAGCCAGTGGTTCGAATGCCTCTGCCATGGCTCGAAGTACACGGTGCTGGGCGAGAAGCGCGATGGTCCCGCGCCGCGCGGGATGGATCGGTTCAACGTGGTGATGGACGGCAAGACTTACGTGGTCGACACCTCGGAGCTGATCGACGGTCCGCCGATCGGCACCGATACGTTCGACGACCGCACCACCGGCAACCTGAAGCACTGCACGGGTTGAGCGGATGCGCGCCAAGACGCTAGGCGTCTTCCTGATCGTGGCCTTTGCGTTCTTCACGGCTCTTTACTGGATGACCGATCAGCCGCGCCGCGAGGGCAGGTTCCAGCAGGACAACGCCGAGCTGCTGGCGTACGGCCAGGAGCTTTTTGGCGAGCCGACTCCCCAGAACCAGGTGACTGCCAACTGCCAGCGATGCCACGGGCCGGACGGCAAGGGCGGGGAGGTTGGCGACACCGGCCGGCGAGCCCCAAACCTGCACAGCCCCAGCATCGCCGAGAAGCTCAAGGTGAACCCGGAGTACGTCAACCTGGTCATCCGCTTTGGCGGCGTGGTGGTGTCCGGCAACGTGAACTCACCGATGCCGGCCTGGAGCTCGGAGGTCGGCGGCCCGCTGACCGTGCAGCAGGTCGATGCGCTGACCGCGCTGGTCGAGAGCTGGGCGGCCGAGTCCGCCTCCCAATCCCAGGCGCCGTTGGCGAATACCGTGGAAGCCGGGCAGG
>DATAOD010000254.1:0-1941 GCA_036265975.1 Candidatus Limnocylindria bacterium | reverse complement strand
TTGCTCGGCCTGCCGGATGACCAGGTCTGCGACTACCTCCTGTCCTTCGGCCACCCCGCCGACCCGGAGAAGCTGACCGCTCCCAACAGGCCCGGTGGCCGCGTCTCGCTCGAAGAGATCGTCCACCAGGAGCGGTGGTAGAGGCCGCTCAGCCGAGGTCGGCGCGAACCGCGTCCGCGAGCGTCTCCAGCGGGAGTGGGCCATGCGTCAGGACCGCGTCGTGGAAGGCACGGATGTCGAATGCCGATCCCAGCCGCTCCTCGGCCTCGCGTCGCAGGCGCAGGATCGCGAGCTGCCCGACCTTGTAGGCGAGCGCCTGTGCGGGCCGGCCAAGGTATCGGTCCACCTCGTTCACGATGTTGTTCTGCGCCAGGGCGGAGTGCTCGAGCATGTAGCCGACGGCCCGATCGCGTGACCAGCCCATGAAATGCATGCCGGTGTCGACGACCAGGCGGCATGCGCGCCAGGCGTCGAAGGAGAGCATCCCCAGCCGATCCACGTCGCCGGAATAGAGCCCCATCTCGTTGGAGAGGCGCTCGGTGTACAGGCCCCAGCCCTCGACGTAGGCGGTCAGGTACGAGTGGCGGCGGAAGGCGGGCAGATCGGGCAGCTCCTGGGCAAGCGCCACCTGGAGATGGTGACCGGGCACCGCCTCGTGGAAGGCAAGCACCTCGGCCTCGTAGCGCGGTCGTGTCTCCGGATGCGAGGTGTTGATGAAGTACTGGCCCGGCCGCGAACCATCGGCCGCCGGGTCGCGGTAGTAGGCGACCGTGGAGTGCTCCTCCTCGGCCGGGAGCATGCGCGTCACCACGCACTCCGCCATTGGCAGCCGGCCGAACCACCGCGGCGTGGCCGCCTGGGCGCGGGCCAGGGAACGCTCCGCCACGTCCACGATCTGCTCGGCGGATTCGAACTGCATGCGGGGGTCATCCCGCAGGGCGGCCTGGGTCGCCTCCAGGGACGTGGCGCCCAGCACGCGGCGGCCCAGCTCCTCTGTCTCCGCGTCGATCCGCTCGACTTCCGACAGACCCGTGGCGTGGATCTCCTCCGGGGTCATCTCGGTCGTGGTGTCCGTGCGCGCCAGCTCTCGGTACAGCTCCGCGCCGTTCGGCAGGTTGCCCAGGCCCACCTCGTCGCCGGTCCGGCCGCGCGCCAACGCCTCGCGCTCCACGAGCTCCAGGAAACGAGCGAACGCCGGGCGCGCACTGTCGGCGACCACGTCCTCCAGCTCGCCGGCGAAGCGCTGCCAGGCGTCGTCGGTCCAGCCGCTGAGCGGACGGTTATGCAGCGGAGCCAGCAGCGAATCGTCCGCCGGCGCCGCGGCAAGGACCGAGTGCAGCTGCTCGATGACGCGTTCCGCCGAGGTGCGGATGGGCGTCAGGCCCTCGGCCAGCCCCGCGCGCAGGTTCTCGCCCAGCTGGTCGAGCGTCGGAGCGATGGCCCGCCAGCGCGCCAGCAGGGCTCGGCCGTCATCTGGTCCACGCAATGGCTGGTAGGTGGACATGACCAGGAGCGTGGTCTGCATGCCCCACTGCGCGTCGACGGTGTACGCGTTGGCATCGGCTCGCTCGCGGGCAAGCTTCGCTTCCAGCGTCCAGCGCAGGGCGGACAGCGTCAGCGCCTCCTCCGGTTGCGCCGGGTCCGCGGTGATGCGGTCCGTCTCGGCACGCAGCGCCTCCAGCTGGCGGATGCGTGAGTCCCTGGCCTGCGGCGACAGGTCCGGCAGGCGGTCGTCGAAGCGGTGATCCCCGACGACCGTCGCGTCCAGCGGCTCCGCTTCCAGGAGGGCCTCCCAGGCGCGAGCGGCCAGCTCGTCGACGGCGGACGCGGAGACGCTCACCGCGCGGCTGCGGCCGAGCCCAGCGATCCCATCACCGCCCGCTCGGCGAGCGCGATCGGCAGCGTGCCGGCGCTGGTGATGGTGTCGTGGAAGTCGCGCAG
>DATAOD010000253.1:0-2127 GCA_036265975.1 Candidatus Limnocylindria bacterium | reverse complement strand
GCTGGCGCTGGGGCTGGTCTCGGCGCTGCTGCTCAACCGGGCCTTCAAGGGGCTCAACCTCGTCCGGAGCCTGTTCGTCCTGCCGTACCTGCTGCCCTCCATCGTGGTGGCGCTGATCTTCCAGTGGCTGCTCTCGCAGGAGTACGGCGTGATCAACCAGGTGCTGATGCAGACCGGCGCGGTCGCGCGGCCGGTGAACTTCTTCGGCGGCCTCGGCACCGCGATGTGGGCGGTGATCGGCATGGCGGGCTGGCAGTACGGCTCCTTCGCGACGCTGCTGATCCTGGCGCGGCTTCAGGCCATCAACCCCAAGCTCTACGAGGCCGCCGCCGTCTCCGGAGCCGGCACCCTGCGCGCCTTCCGGGACGTGACGCTGCCCAACCTGCGCACCACGCTGGTCGTGATCGCGCTGCTGCGCGGGATCTGGATGTTCAACAAGTTCGACTCGATCTGGCTGGTGACCCACGGCGGCCCGCTCAAGGCTACTGAAACGCTACCGCTGTATGCGTATCGGCTCGCCTTCGAGGAGTTCGACTTCGGCCTGGCCGCGGCGGCCTGCACCGTGATGTTCGTGGTGCTGCTGCTGGGCGCGCTGGTCTACTTCAAGCTGTTCGACCCCACGAAGGAGATCGAGGTGGGGCGGTGAGCCGGCTCCATCGCGTGGGGACGTTCTCCCTGCTGGTGGTGGTGCTGGTGGCGGTGGCCTTCCCGTTCTACTGGATGCTGCTGACGTCGTTCACGCCGCGGGAGGCGCTCTTCAAGCCGCCCTTCCGCCTGGTGCGCTGGGACCTCTCGCTGGGCAACTACCGCGAGCTGCTCTTCGCCACCGAGTTCGCGCGCTACTTCGTCAACAGCCTGATCGCGGCGGTGGGCGCCATCGTGCTGAACGTGATCGCGGCCACCCTGGCCGGCTACGGCCTCACCCGCTTCGCCTTCCCGGGCAAGAAGACCTTCGCCTTCGGCACGCTCTTCTCCTACATGTTCCCGCCCATGCTGATGGCGATTCCGCTCTACATCCTGTTCTCGGCGCTGCAGATGCGGAACACCTACACCGGCCTGATCCTGGCCCACATGGCGATCAGCCTGCCGCTCAACATCTGGCTCATGTGGCAGTACTTCCAGATCGTGCCGCTGTCGCTGGAGGAGGCCGCGTGGACCTCGGGCGCGAGCCGCCTGGCCGCCCTGCGTCAGGTGTGCCTGCCCTCGGCCCGGCCGGGCATCCTGTCGGTGGGCATCTTCTCCTTCGCGCTCTCCTGGAACGACTTCACGTTCGCGTTCCTGCTGCAGACCGACCGCAAGATGTTCACGCTGCCCGTGGGCCTGGCCAGCTTCGTGGAGCAGACCGGCGTGCACTGGGGCATGGTGATGGCCGCCGCGGTGCTGGTCTCGGTGCCCACGTTCCTGCTCGTGTTCTTCCTGCAGCGCTATTTGCTGTCCGGGCTGCGGACGGCGGGGTAGGGGCGCGCTCGATGGCCTTCTCGGTCCGGCTGGAGGGCGTGCAGAAGCGCTTCGGGCGCGGCGCGCGCGAGGTGCAGGCGGTGCGGGACCTGACGCTCGAGATCGGCGAGCGCGAGTTCTTCACCTTCGTCGGCCCCTCCGGCTGCGGCAAGACGACGACGTTGAGAATGATCGCCGGCCTCGAGACCCCCACCGCCGGCCGCGTCTGGTTCGGCGACACCGACGTCACCGCGCTGCCCCCGCAGCAGCGCGACATCGCCATGGTCTTCCAGGACATCGCGCTCTTCCCCTACATGACGGTGCGCCAGAACATCGGCTACCCGCTGCGCATCGCCGGCCTCCCCCGCGCCCGCGTGGACGAGAAGGTGGAGAAGGTGGCCGCCACCCTCGGCCTCAGCGACAAGCTCGCCATGAAGCCCGGCCAGCTCTCGGGCGGCCAGCAGCAGCGCGTGGCCATCGGCCGGGCGATCATCAAGGAGCCGAAGGTGCTGCTGATGGACGAGCCGCTGTCGGCGCTGGACGCCAGGCTGCGAGTAGAAATGCGGACCGAGATCCTGCGCCTGCATCGGGAGATCTCTGCCACCATCATCTATGTCACCCATGACCAGGTCGAGGCGATGACCATGTCGACGCGGGTGGCCGTGATGGATCAGGGGCGGACGCTGCAGG
>DATAOD010000252.1:0-2838 GCA_036265975.1 Candidatus Limnocylindria bacterium | reverse complement strand
CAGGGTCACCCAGCGGGGAATCGGCTTGGCCAGCAGATAGATGGCCGTGCCCTCCTCCAGCTCGGCGCCGATGGCAGCCGTGCCGAACAGAAGGGCGACCAGCGGCATGAGGGTGGCTGTGCCGAAGATCTCGAGCATGCGCGCCGCCGCGTGGGCGCGGTTCACCGGCTCCGCCCCTATCCGCAGCCCCAGCGCCACCAGCAGCATCATGGCGGCGAGCAGGAGCAGCAGGATCGTCCGCCGTCGGCCGAGCAGCTGGCGCAGGGTGAGCCAGGCGATGACGCCGTTCATCGCGCGCTCGGTCCGCGGACGAGGTAGCTGAACACCGACTCCAGTGATTCGTCGGTCGGCAGCATCTCGTGCAGCCTGATGCCCGCGTCACGCGCCACCCCGGCCACAGCCTGGCTGAAGGCGCCGTAGTCTGCCGCCCGCACGGTGAGCATCCCGTCGTCCAGCGACACACCGGAGATCATCGGCTGGTGCATCAGCGCCGCTGCCAGCGCCCGGTCGTCGGACGAGCGGATGGTGAAGGTGTGCGGCCGGTCGGTCATCAGGCGGCGGATCTCCCGGAAGTCTCCGGATGCGGCCAGCCGTCCAGCCACGATGACCAGCACCCGCTCGGCCAGCCGCTCCACTTCCTCCAGGATGTGGCTCGAGAAGAGGATGATCTTGCCGGCGGCGGCCATGCTGCGCAGCAGGTCCATCATCTGCAGCCGCTGACGCGGGTCCATCCCGTTGAACGGCTCGTCCAGCAGCAGGACCGGCGGGTCGTGGACGAGCGCGGAGGCCACCTTGATCCGCTGGCGCATCCCCTTCGAGTAGGTGCCGATCGCCCGGTCGGCCGCGGTCCCCAGCTCCACCTGGCCGATGGCCCCCGCCGCGGCCTCCGCGGTCTGCTCGGCGGACAGGCCCTGCAGGCGGGCCATGGCCTCCACGAACTGCCGGCCAGTGAGGAACGAGTACACAGCCTCGTGCTCGGGCACCAGCCCGATGCGGCGGTACAGCTCCGGGTGCCCGCGGGCCGGCAGTCCCGCCACGGTGACGCTCCCCGAGGAAGGCGCCAGGAAGCCGCCGATCAGGTGCAGGATCGTGGACTTGCCCGCTCCGTTGGGACCGAGCAGGCCGGTGATGCCGCTCCCCAGCGTGAAGGTCACGTCATTGACGGCCACCACGTTGCCGTACCACCGCGACGCGTTGGCCACCACCACGCCGTCGGCCACGCGATCGGCCCCGTCGACGCTATCGGCCCCGCTCACGCCTGCACCCTGCGGTAGCGCCACCAGATCACTGCGGAGCAGACGACGGTGATCGCCAGCCACAGCAGGCCGAACACGAAGAGTGGATACCCCATGCCCGACACCGGCGAGTCGGGAATCGCGTTGCCCACCAGCCAGTTCCGGGTGCCGTCAAGCGTGACCAGCGGATTGAGCAGCTGTGCCGCGTTGCGCAGCGCGCTGTCCGGCGGCAGGTTCCCCATTACGCCCGCGACAGCGGTACCGACAACGAACACGGCGATGATCGCGCCGGTGGCGTAGGCGCGTCTGGGCGTGTACGCGGCGATCGCCAGCGACAGCGCGGCCAGCGGGATGGCGTAGATCAGCGGCGTGAGCACGACCTCGGGAAGGTGGCCGGCCTCGTCGCCCAGCGCCTTCACGACGTCAGCGGCCAGCAGCACGCGACCGAAGAACATGAGCAGCATCGGCGCCAACGCCAGGCCCAGCATTGCGGCTGTCAACGCGCCAAGCTTGGCCAACGCGTAGTCGCTGCGCTCGAGCGCGTGCGAGAAGTACAGCGACAGGACCCGGTTTCGCTGGTCCGAGCTCACCAGCTCCGGCGCCTGGGCGGCCACGAAGATGTCCAGCAGGACCTGTGTGCCCCACAGGAAGTCGTCGTAGGAGTACGGGCTCGGCGCCTGGGGCGCCAGCGCGGCAATCGCCACCGAGATGCCGGCGGGGACCATGAGCAGCGCCGCCAGTCCCCAGGGGACGATCTTGGCCCTGCCGCTGCGTTTCAGCCCGTACGCGGCTCGCAGGCTGGACCAGAAGAGCGTGGCCACGGCCGCTCCACGGCCCAGGCGCGGTCCGTCGTAGCCCTGGTAGCCGAGGTCGTAGATGGCGCCGGTCGCGCTCTCCCGTGTGCCGACGACGTGCTCACGCTGCGTCATCGGCAGCTCCATGTTCGTCCGTCCCGGCATCCGCGCGGAAGAGGTCCTCCAGCCGATGCCGGCGCTGCTCCAGGCGCACCAGTGCCAGGCCCATCTCCGCCACCTCGTCACGCACGATGTCGTACGGACGCTCATCGGCAACATCGACCAACACGGTACGGCCCTCGACCCGCGCATCCAGCCCGCGTTCCGTCAGCCGCGCGGCCAGCGCGTCAGTCCCTTCCTCCACCTCCACTCCCAGCGTCCCCGTCCGCTCGGTGAACGAGGCGATGGGCGCGGCGCGCAGGAGCTTGCCGGCGTCGATGGCCAGCAGGAAGCTGCAGACCCGCTCGATCTCGCCCAGCAGGTGAGATGCGACCACGGTGGTGATGCCGAACTCGGTGCCGGTCCGCTTGACCAGGTCCAGCATCTCGTCCCGGCCCGCCGGATCCAGTCCGTTGGTCGGCTCGTCCAGCAGCAGCAGCTTCGGGTCGTGGACCAGCGCCTGGGCCAGCTTGACCCGCTGCTTCATGCCGGTCGAGTAGCCGCCGATCGGCCGGTAGCGCTCTTCGTAGAGGCCCACGTGGCGCAGCACCTCGGCCGTGCGCTCGCGCGAGGCGGCGGCCGGCAGGCCGGCCATGCGTCCCATGTGCGTGACGAAATCGGTGGCGGACAGGTCCGGCGGCAGGCAGTCG
>DATAOD010000251.1:0-9629 GCA_036265975.1 Candidatus Limnocylindria bacterium | reverse complement strand
GAGCGGCCAGCTCGTCGACGGCGGACGCGGAGACGCTCACCGCGCGGCTGCGGCCGAGCCCAGCGATCCCATCACCGCCCGCTCGGCGAGCGCGATCGGCAGCGTGCCGGCGCTGGTGATGGTGTCGTGGAAGTCGCGCAGAGCCGCCGTGTCGGAGGTATCGGTCCCGCGGGCTGAAAGGTATCGCTCCCGGATGCGCAGGATCTCCAGGCAACCGGTGAGGTACGAGGATGCCTGCGTGGGCCACGAGCAGTAGCGCGTGACCTCGGCGCGGGCTGTCGGCTCGGTCATGGACGAGTTGGCCATCATGAACTCCACCGCCTCGCCGTGGGTCATCTCGCCCAGATGCAGGCTGGTGTCGGCCACGATGCGCGCCGCCCGGAACAGGGTCGCCTCGTAGCGGTACATGACGTGCCGCAGGTCGTCGTAGAAGCCGTTCTCCTCCATCATCCGCTCGGCATACAGCGCCCAGCCCTCCGCGAAGTAGCTGGTGCCGAACAGCTGTCGGGCCGGCGAGGGGTTGCCCTTGGCCATTACCAGGTGCCAGTGGTGGCCGGGATAGGCCTCGTGAACCGCGGTGGTCGGAATTGCGGGGTAGGCGTTCGACTCCAGCCGCTTCGCGATCTCCTCCTCGTTCGCCGAGTCAGGCGGGTACGGGACGAAGAAGTGGCCGCGCATCGTCTTCGCGAAGCTCGGCGGCGCCACGTAGGAGGCCACCGCCAGCACGGGGCGCTCGTAGGGCGGCGACGGGACGACCGCGCACTCCTCGCCAGCGGGGAAGCTGGTGAGGCCCTTGTCCTTCAGGAAGGAACGCGCGCGCTCGGTCCACTCCTCATAGCCGCGGCGCATGTGCTCCGGCGTGGCCGGCCGGTCCTTGTTCAGCTCCATCAGCAGCGCGTGCCAGTCCTCAGAACCGGACAGCTTCTGCGCGCCGTCGCGCAGCAGCGCAGAGAGCTCCTCGAGCTGCTCGCGGCCGCGCTCCCGGAGCTCCCGCGCGCCGAAGCCGAGCATCTCGGCCTCGCGCAGCACCTTGTCGTAGCGCTCCTCGCCGAAGGTCCAGTCGCCGTGCGCCGCCGGTCGGAGCGACTCCAGGAACTCGGCGTAGTCCTCGAATGCCTCGCCCGCCGCGGCGCCGGCCTCCGCCAGCTCGGCACGGTGCTCCTCGCCAACCTGCTCGGGCAGCAGGAAGCGCGTGTAGTTCGCCCCGGCGCGCGCCTGATTGATCGCGCGATCCAGCAGGATGTCGGGGACAAGCTCCGGACGCAGGTTGGCGCGGCCCGCTTCCAGCGTGGCGGGAACCTGGCGCATGCGCGCGGCGGCGGACGCCACCAGCTCAGGCTCGGGACGCAGCTGATGCAGGAACAGGGTGAACACGCCGCGCATGCCGGGGTTCAGGTAGGTGTCCGGCTGCCGCTCCCAGACCCGCCACTCGTCGTAGACGCCCTGCTCGGTCAGCGCGCCGACGATCAGGTCACGGTCGATCCCTTCGTCGAAGGTCAGCTCGTCCTCGGGAATGGCAGCGAATCGCTCGCGCCACGTCGCCGCCGACGCTGCCCGCCGCTCGAACGCCTCGCCGGACACGTCGTCCAGCAGGTCGTCGTACTCGGTGAGCCCCATGCCGCTGGAGCGAACGGGGTGCGCGGCGTACTCCTCGGCCAGGAAGTCGCGGACCATGTCGGCGAAGGAACTAGGCACAATGTCCTCCCTGCGTACTGGCATCCGGGGCTGGGCACTGCCCGGAAGTGTGGAGTCTAGCGACCGGCAGGCCGATGCTAGCGCGGCGGCGGGACCAGCCGGCCGTAGCGCTCCGGATCGGCGCAGGCGGCGACCTGGATGGCGTTGAGAGCGGCGCCCTTGCGCAGGTTGTCGGATGAGAAGAACAGGGCCAGGCCGCGTGGCCTGCCGGGCACGGCGCGCAGCCGGCCGACCAGGACCGGATCGCGGCCTGCCACGTCCAGCGGCATCGGGTGGCGATTGCCTCCCGTGGCGTGCCGGTACTCCAGGCCGGGGGCGCTGGACAGCGCCTCCATCACTGCATGGAGCTCAACCTGGCGTTCGGTGCGCACGTGCAGCGCGACCGAGTGGCCGGTATGGACTGGCACGCGGACGGCGGTGGCAGCCACGTCCAGGTCCGGCATCTCCAGGATCTTGCGCAGCTCGGCGGTGATCTTGCGCTCCTCGCCGGACCATCCCTCGTCGTCGAGCACGTCGATCTGCGGCACCACGCTATCGGCGATGCGGCCGTGGAACGGCGAGCCTTGCGCCTGCTGCGTACCGCCGGCGGCGCGCTCC
This sequence comes from Candidatus Limnocylindria bacterium, assembly GCA_036265975.1. Lineage (GTDB taxonomy): Bacteria > Chloroflexota > Limnocylindria > QHBO01 > QHBO01 > DASSCW01. The sequence continues at coordinate 7,337 of DATAOD010000251.1, read as the reverse complement.
GCCTCGTACGCGTCGAGCCCGGAGCGGCCCGCACCGCTCACCGCCTGATACGAGGCCAAGTCAACTGACTCGAGGCCCGCCAGGTCTCGAATCGGAGCCAGGACGACAGCCGACGCAGCGGTCGTGCAGTTCGGGTTGGCGACCAGGTTGCTGGTTCGATGCTCCAGCGCGGCGCCGTTGGCCTCCGGTACGACCAGCGGGATGGCCGGATCCAGCCGATATGCGCTCGAGTTGTCGACGATCAGGGGCACGGATCCTCCGGGTCCCCCCACGATCTGGCGCGAAGTGGCCGCATCGGTGGCCAGGAACAGGACGTCCAGCTCGCCCGCCGCCTGGTCGTCGAGGCGCTGGACCGGCACCGAGCCCTCGCCGAAGGCGACCGTGCCCTCCTCGGAGCCGAAGGCCCGCAGCGAGCCGGCCGGCAGGCCGGCATCGGCCAGGATGGAAAGGAAGACGCCGCCGACCACGCCACGGGCGCCGGCCACGCCGACGACCGGCCAGTCGCTCATTGGTTCGCCGCCGGAGCGAACAGGACCGGCCGCTCGCCCGCCAGCAGGCGCGCCAGGTCGGCGTAGGTTGCGCCGACGCTCACCGGCCCGCCCGCCCCGGGGCCGGAGATCCGGAATCGCGATCCATCGTGCAGGTGCACCTCCAGCAGGCATTCGACGCCGGATACGGCAGCCATCACGTCGTCCGGCTGCAGCCGCATCGGCTCAACGCGCATGCCCTTCTGGTCGGCCTGCGCCACGAGGCGCTGGACCTCGCCGGGGCTCACGCGCATGCCGACGATACCCCGCGTGGCAACCTCCGCCTCGCCCCGCCAGCGACCCCAGGCCACCGAGGCCAGCACCGCGATCTTCTGTGCCGCGTCGCGCCCCGTGACGTCGAACGTGGGGTCAGGCTCGGCATATCCGGCGCGCTGCGCCTCCGCCAGGGCATCGTCATAGGTTCGTCCGGAGCCCATGGCTGAAAGGATGAACGTGGTCGTGGCATTCAGCACGCCGCGCAGTCGGGCAATCCGGCCGGATGCCGCCAGGTGCCCGATCATCTCGATCATCGGCGTCGCACCGCCCACGCTCGCAGAGGCCAGAAGTCCAGCGTGGTTGCGCTGCGCCAGCTCGGCAAGCTCGCCGCCGTGGTTCGCCAGCAGCGCCTTGTTGCCGGTCACGTAGGAGCGGCCCGAGCCGAGCGTGGCGCGCGCCCACTCCAGCGGCTGCTCGATCCCGCCGGTCAGCTCGACCACGGCGTCCAGGCTCTCGTCGCCCAGCAGGTCGCTCACAGAGCCGATGTCGACGGCGGGCGGCAGCCCGCGCTCCCTGGCGCGGGCCGGATCGCGCACGGCAACCCTCGCCAGCTCGACGGGAAGCGGTCCTGTCGCGATCAGCTCGCCCAGCGCAGAGCCCATGGTCCCCCAGCCGATGAGCCCGATCCTCAGAGGCATCGGCCCAGTATGCCGTGGCGGTTCCGACGCGGACCGCGCTCCGGCCGACGGGAGGCGGTCACCGCTAGACTTCGCGCGATGGGAGCCACCGAGACCGTCGACCTCTTCTTCGAGCTGATCAACGACGACCAGCGCGAGAAGGCCATCGACCTGTTCGCCGAGAACGCGGTGATGGGCATCTCCGTGCCCGGCTCGGATGAGCGGACGAATTTGCGCGGCCGCGATCGGGTCGGCGGCTGGTTCGTGCGCGCGGGCGACGGGTTCCGGATGTACACCAACGACAGCCGCAACATGGGCAGCAGCTACATCGCCGACGTGACCGTCATGCGGCCGGGCGTGCCGTCGCTGCACGTGGAGGCGAACTTCAGGGTCGAGGGCGGCGAGATCGTCAGCCTCTTCCTGCAGCCGATCGCCGGCCACTAGCCTCTCCTACGGGAAGAGGTCCTGCTCCCGGGGCATCACCAGCTCCGCCGCACCGCGCTCCGTGACCGGGCGCGCGTACGCGTAGCCCCGTACCAGCACCACCGGCAGCTGCCCCACCTTGCCACCCACCAGATCGGCTGCCGAGGCCAGCTCGTCGGCGACCGCGATGATCGTGGAGCGCATCTCGCGGCCCTGGGCGTCGGGCTCTCCGCGCAGATCCGAGAGTGCCGGGATCCCCGCAGCACCAATCGCCACGTTCACGATCCCCGACCGCCACGGTCGGCCGAACGAGTCGGAGATGACGACGGCCGGTCTCGCGCCCGTGAAGTCTCCCAGTCGGTCGCGCAAACCACGCGCGGAGGCATCGGGATCCTCCGGCAGCAGCGTGGCAAGCGACTCCCCGCCTGTGTTCGAGAGGTCGACGCCGGCGTTGGCGCACACGAACCCGTGCCGGGTGCGGCTGATGATCAGGCCCCCATCCGCCCAGCGCACGACCTCGGCGCTCTCGCGCAGCACGAGCTCCACCTGCCGCGCGTCCTTCGCCCAGCGGTTGGCCCACTCCACCGCCTCCGGGCGCGGCTCGACGGTCGAGAGGTCGACCACCTGTCCCTCGGCCTTGGAAACGACCTTCTGGGTGACGACCAGGACGTCGCCGTCCGCGAGGCCGATGCCTCCCGCGGCCAGCCCATCGGCAATCAGCCTGGCGAGGTCGTCCCCGGGCCGCACCTCGGGGATGCCGGCGACGGGGATCAGCGAAATCATGCCGCGGAGCCGAGCTCCAGCCAGCGCGCGAGGTCCTGCGGCGTGTCCAGGTCGAAGGCAAGGCCGTCGCGCTCCACGAGCGCCGGCTCGACACCGGCTGCGAACGCTTCTTCCCGGTGTGCAGCCAGCGATCCGACGCCGAATCGGAAGCCGATGATCTCCGGCGGCCGAAGCGCCAACCCGTTCGTGCCAGTTCCCCCGCGGTCCGCGGCGATGGCCACGGAGCGCGGCGCAGTGGCGGCTGCCAGAAGCGCCAACACGTCCGCCGGGGCCAGGTTCGGCAGGTCACCGTGCAGCACGCCCAGCAGCTCGATCCCGTCCGCGACCGCCGCCTTGCGGGCCTGGTCGAGCCCCCGGTTGAGGCCCATGCCGCGCTGCACCACCAGCCGTGCGCCGAACTTGGTGGCCAGTGGCTCGAGCGACGCGGCGGGACTGATCACGACCACGTCCTCGACGGCCTCGCGCGCGGCCTGAAGCACGCCGGCGAGAAGCTGCCGGGCGAGGGCGACGCGCTCATCCGTATCCAGGACCGGCGAGAGGCGGGTCTTTGCGGACTCCAGCCCGCGGTGCGGCACGATCAGTCGCGTGCTCATGGCCGGAGCATACGCTCAGGCCAGCGCGACGATGGCGCGGGCGAGGCTCGCGCGGTCCTCGTCGCTGCGCATGACGGTGGGCAGCACCACCGGCTTCATGCCCAAGTCGGCGATCTGCGCGGCCAGCGCGCCGTCTGCCTCATCGATCACGAATTGGTCCAGCAGTCCCGTGTAGAGGGCGGCCACTCCACGGGCTGTCGCCTCGTGGCCCAACGTGGCCAGCATCCGGTCCGCCGGCCCGCGCAACGCATGGCCCGCCACGATCCCGCTCACCCCGACGCGCGGCACCGTCGCGCCCTGTATCGCCTCCCGATAGCCGGGGATTGCCAGGATCGGCCCGATGCTGACCAGCGGATTCGAGGGCCCGATCACGATCAGCTCCGCCTCCTCCAGCGCCCGCAGCGCGGCGCCCGCGGGCTTGGCCGCATCGGCTCCGCGGAAGTCGAGCCCTCGAACGTCATCTGCCTGGGCACGCCGCACGAAATAGGTCTGGAAGTCGATCGGCCCCTCGTCGGTCTGGATCACGGTGCGGACGGGCTCGTCGCTGGCCGGCAGCAACCGGCTCGGCACGCCCAGGGCGGCGGCCATGGCCGCGGTGGCATCGGTCAGGCTGGCGCCATCGCGCATCAGCCCGGCGCGGTGGACGTGGGTCGCCAGGTCGGCATCGCCGATGCGGAACCACGTCTCTTCGCCGTAACGCTCCAGCATGGCCATGGCGGTGTGGGTGTCCCCCGCCACGCCCCACCCCTGCGCGGCGTCCGCCAGGCCGGCCAGCGTGTAGAGGATCGTGTCCAGGTCGGGGCAGATCAGCAGGCCGTGGCGCTCGGTGTCGTCACCGACGTTGACGATGACGCTCAGCTCACCCGGCTGCAGCACCTGCTGCAGCCCATGCGCCAACTTGGCGCCACCCGTGCCGCCGGCAAACAGGACGGTCCTCATCCGCGGAGGATACCGGCGGCTATGCCGCCTCCAGCATCGGCTTGACCTCGGTGATCAGCCGTTCCATGGACTCGGCGTCGTACGGATGCGGGCAGCCGATGCTGAAGTGCCGGAAGCCGATGCCCAGGTACGGCCGCAGCCGCTCGGCAACCTGCTCGGGCGTGCCCACGGGCTGATCCTCCCAGGTCGGGGCGCGGCCGTTGTGGCGGAACGTCTCGTCCAGGACGCGCTGCGCCTCGGCGGGGTCGTCGCGGACGATGACCACGCCCACGCCCACGGTTCGCTCGATCTCCGCGGGGTCGCGACCGACCTCGTCGCAGTGGCGGCGCAAGACCTCGTCCTTGTGCTTCACGTTCTCGAAGCCGCCGCCGAAGTTGCACCAGTCCGCGTACTTCGCGACGGTGCGCAGGGTCCTCTTCTCGCCGCCCCCGCCGATCAGCAGCGGAAGGCGAGCCTGCACCGGCGGCGGGTCGTTGCGCACGGAGCGGGTGGCGTAGAACTCCTCCCCGGATGGCCGCTCCCCGTCGAGCATGCCGCGCATGATGCGAGCTGCCTCGTCCAGCCAGCGCAGCCGCTCTCCGGGAGAGTTCCCGAACTCGATGCCGAAGGCGCGGTGCTCCGTCTCGAACCACGCCCCGCCGATCCCCAGGATTGCCCGCCCTGCGCTGATGTGATCCAGGGTCGTGATCGCCTTGGCGACCAGGGCCGGATTGCGGAACGTGTTGGCGCCGACCATGAGGCCGATGCGGGCGCGCGCGGTCGCCTCGGCCCAGGCAGCCAGCACGCCATAGCCCTCGAGGATCGGCCCCTCGGGCGAGCCGACGATCGGATAGAGGTGATCCCAGGTGAAGATGTCGTCATAGCCGAGCTCATCGGCCCGGATGCCGGCGGCCCGCAGGTCTGCCCACGGCGTGTACTGGTTCCAGCACAGAAGGCCGAGCTCGACCCCGGCGTCACTCATGCCGGATGACTTTCTCCACGCGCATCCGGATGGTGACCCGCGACTGGCCCTCGAACTCGTCAGGCTCGTCGCCGTAACGCACTGCCAGGTTCTTGATGTCGGTGAGTGCGCGATCGCGGTCGTCATCCAGCTCCACGCGACCGCGGAGCGCGACCCAGTGCAGGCTGTCCTCGAAGCAAAGGCTGACGCGCGGGTCACGGCGCAGGTATCGGTCCTTGGCGCGACCGACCTTGGTGTTCATGAGGATGGTGTCGGGCTGGTCGGGATCGAGGTCGAACCACATCACCGACTGGCTGGGCGCGCCATCGGTCGTCAGCACCGCCATCACCGGGAACCGCAGCTCGGATGTCAGCCAGTCACGCAGCTCATCGCTCATGACCCGCTCGACGGTCAGGGCAGGGTCAGTCAAGTCGTCCTCTCCTCCGATGGTTGTTGGGGCAACCGATCGTAGTCCGATGCGCCCATGCCCGCAGGGCGCGTGCCGTCGCTAGACTCGGGAAGCGATGCGCATCGGCTTCAAGACCAGCCAGACCAACGTCGACTGGCCCACGCTGCGGGCGACCTGGGAGCTCGGTGATGAGCTGGAGGTCTTCGACTCAGCCTGGATCTTCGACCACTTCGTGGCGCTGGGCGCCGACGGCGGAGGCTCGCACGAGGGAATGGTGCTTGCCGGGGCGCTGGCCGTGCTCACCAAGCGCCTGCAGTTCGGGCACCTGGTGATCGGCAACACCTATCGCCACCCCGCGGTGCTGGCCAACATGGGCGCCACGCTCGATCACCTGGCGGAGGGCCGCTTCGTGCTGGGCCTGGGCGCCGGCTGGCACGAGGAGGAGCACGAGATGTACGGCATGCGGCTGCCGCCCATCGGCGAGCGCATCACCATGCTCGAGGCAGCGGTTCGCGTGCTCAAGGCGCTGTGGGAGCGGCCGGACGGCGTCACCCTGGACGCCCCGCCCTACCAGCTGAAAGACGCCGTATGCGATCCCCCGCCCATCACGCCCGGCGGGCCACCGATCTGGCTGGGGACGCAGGGGATGCGCCGCGGATTGCGGATCGTGGCGCAGTACGCCGACGGCTGGAACCAGACCGGCGAGCCCTCCACGTTTCCGGAGAAGCGCGACGCCCTGCTGCGCCACTGCGAGGCAGTCGGCCGCGACCCAAGGGAGATCGAGGTCAGCGCTCAGGCCTTCCTGCGAGACGGCGACCACGCCGCGATGCTGCAGACCGCGGAGACGTTCGTGGAGCAGGGCGCCGATCACGTGATCCTGATCATGCCGGCCTCCGACGGGCCTGATGGGCTGCGCCTGGTGGCCGAACGCGTGGCGGAGCCGCTGCGCGCGCGCTTCGGCTGAGCCTCCGTTCGCCCTTGGCCGAGCCGATCCGCGCCATCCTGCTGAGCATCGGCTCGGAGCTGCTGGCCGGCGAGACGGTCGACACCAACGCGGCCTTCCTGGCGGGTCGACTCAGCCGGCTTGGGTTTGCCGTCGTCACCGTCCGGCAGCTTCCCGATGACCGCGCCGTGATTGCCCGGGCCGTTGCCGACGCCCGGGCACAGGCTCCCCTGATCCTGGCCACCGGCGGCCTGGGCCCGACCCACGACGACCTGACCCGCGAGGCAGTGGCCGATGCGCTGGGCGAGGAGCTGGTGGCCGATCCGGAGCTTGAGGCCGGGCTCCGCGACCGGTTCGGCGGGTCCCTCCAGATGCCACGTTCGAACCTGCGCCAGGCACGGCGCATCGCCTCAGCCGAGATCGTCGCGAATCCCATTGGCTCGGCGCCCGGCTGGTGGGTCGACCGCGACGGGGCCGTGCTCGCGCTGATGCCCGGCGTGCCGTCCGAGATGCGCCGCATGTTCGACCAGCAGCTGGCGCCGCGGCTGAGGGCGCGCTTCGCACCAGCGACGCTGCATGTGCGCACGGTGAAGACCTTCGGCATCGGCGAGTCTGCGGTAGCCGACCTGCTCGGAGATCTCCTGGAAAATCCGGGCGATGGCGTGGGCGCGGGCATCTACGCGCGCGACGACGGGGTCCACCTGCGCTTCGTCGGCCCGGAGGCCGGGCCGGTCGAGGCCGCGGCACTGCGCGCGCGCGAGGCCCTTGGCGACGCGGTCTGGGGAGGCGATGCGGACGACCTGGGCAGCGCAGCGCTCGCCGCCTGTGCGCGGGCAGGCGCGCAATCGGTCGCAAGCTGGGAGGCGGACACGCACGGCGCCCTGCTG
>DATAOD010000250.1:0-2901 GCA_036265975.1 Candidatus Limnocylindria bacterium | reverse complement strand
ACCACCGGCCGCGCCCGGTGCTGGCGCCCGCCGGCACGGCCCCCTTGCCCCTGCGCCCTGACCTGGCCGATGCCGAGGCTCGCGCGCGGGACGCATCGGGCGATCACGACGGCCGTCCGTACAGCGAGTCCGGCTGGGTTCCTCCGCGGCGGCCGCGCGTGCTCGACCAATCGGTGGTGAGCGTCAAGCACGAGGGCTGGGAGCAGAAGCGCTACGGGCCGGGTGGGCTGCGTGACGCCGCAGCTGCCGCCCTGGATGTTCCGCAGCCTCGCGACAACGGCACGCCGGGACCGTCCAGCGACCGGCCGGCCGTGGTCCGCGTGGATCCGGAGTCCGGCATGCCCATCCAGGAGCGGCGACGGCCCAGCGTGCTGCCGGATCGTGCGGGACCGGTCCGAGCCGACCACGGGCCTGACCGACGTAGAACTGGTAGTTCTGAGGATGACGGAATCAGGCCGATTTCGGTCATTTCCAGTGCTGGCAGTTCTGAAACCTGCGGAAAAGCTGCGAACTGCGACATCCTCAGTACTGACAGTTCTATCCAGGCCACCCACGTCATCCATGCCACGCCGCGCAATCGCTGGCAGTGGCTGCTCACCCTGTGCGGCGAGATCGACGGCTTCCCGCGCCACCTGGGCATCCACGTCGGCGGGATGCTGGTCACCCGCACGCCACTGATCGACCTCGTCCCCATCGAGCGCGCCACCATGCCGGGAAGGGTCGTGACCCAGTACGACAAGGAGGACATCGAGGCGCTTGGCCTGGTCAAGATCGACCTCCTCTCCCTGCGGACGCTGGGCGTGGTGGCCGAGTGCCTGGATCGCATCCAGCGCGACACAGGAACCAGGCCGGACCTGGACAGCCTTCCCCATGACGATCCCAAGGTGTTCCGCACCATCCAGGTGGCCGACACGGTGGGCATGTTCCAGATCGAGAGCCGCGCCCAGATGCAGGCGCTGCCCAAGGCGCGACCGGAGCGCTTCGAGGACCTGGTCGTGCAGGTGGCGATCATCCGGCCCGGCCCGGTGCAGGGCAACGCGGTGCACCCCTACCTGCGCCGGCGCGCCGGCCAGGAAGAGGTCACCTACGCCCACGAGAGCCTGAAGCCGATCCTGGAGGACACGCTGGGCGTGATCCTGTACCAGGAGCAGGTCATGCAGGTGGCCATCGACATCTGTGGCTACACGCCGCTCGAGGCGGACATCTTCCGCAAGGCCATGGGCTCGCACCGCAGCCACGCCAAGATGCAGGCGGAGCGCGGCAAGTTCGTGGCGGGCGCCATGCGCACCGGCCTGACCGAGGAGGCCGCCAACGAGCTGTTCGCCAAGTGCTCCGCCTTCGCCGAGTTCGGCTTCGCCCGTGCCCACGCGGCCGCCTTCGCCAAGATCACCTATGACACCGCCTGGCTGCGCCAGTACTGGCCGGCGCACTACTACGCCGGCGTCCTGAACAACCAGCCGATGGGCTTCTACTCCCCGGCGGTGATCGTGGGCGACGCCAGGCGCCACGGCATCAGGGTGCTGCCGGTTGACGTCAACGAGTCGGCCTGGGAGCACGACACGCGACCGCTGCCAGACGGCAGCCATGCCCTCAGGCTGGGCATGCGCCAGGTGAAGGGGATCGACGAGAACGCGCGCGAGACGCTGGAGCGCGAGCGCGCCATCGGCCCCTATGCCGGCGTGCGCGACTTCGTGGCCAGGACGGGACTGGGCGAGCAGGTGGTCGAGCGCCTGATTGCCATCGGCGCCTTCGACTGGACCGATGCGCCCCGCCGCGAGCTCCTCTGGCAGCTGCGCACCACCATGGAGGATGCCAATCCGGCGCGTCCCGCGCTGGGCCTGACCGATGATGCGCAGCGCGCCCTGGGAGCCTCGCTCCCGCCCATGACCTTCGCTGAAAAGGTGGCCGCCGACTACCGCGAGCTGGGCCTATCGCCCACGGCCCACGCGGTCGAGCTGTTCCGCGAGCGGCTGTCCACGCGGGGCGTGCGGCCGATTGCCGAGGCTGCCCAGCTGAGCGATCGGTCCCTGATCCGCCTGGCGGGCCTGGCGGTCAGCATCCAGCACCCGATGACCGCCAAGAACTTCGTCTTCATCGCGCTGGAGGACGAGACCGGCATGATCAACGTGACCGTGCGGCCGGAGATCTACCAGGCCAACCGGGCGGTGCTGCATCGGCACCCACTGCTGGTCATCGACGGCCGGCTGCAGGTGGAGGGCGACGTGCTCAACGTGGTCGCGCGCCGCCTGCACCCGGTCGACGCGGTGGTCAACGAGCAGGCGCGCCAGACCCGGCTGCCGCTCGCCAAGCAGCAGCGCATGTTCCGCTGACCGTCGCGCCGGGTGCATTGACCCTTGACGGCCAACGCTCCGCGGCGGACGCTCATGACGAGCGCGCTAGGGAGTTCCCCAACATGTCCGACGCACACGCCGCCGACTCCGCCATCGGCACCATCACCCACTACTTCAGCCACCTCTCCGTGGCCGCGGTCACGCTGACCGACAGCCTGCACGTGGGGGATCGGATCCACATCCTGGGCCACACCACCGACGTCGAGCAGACGGTCGACTCCATGGAGGTCGAGCATGCCAAGGTCGATGTGGCGAGTCCGGGTGACGATGTCGCGCTCCACGTCAACAACCACGTGCGCGACCACGACCTGATCTTCCGCGAGGCCCCGGGCTGAACCCCCTGCAGGCCGCGTTGCGCGAGTTCGCCTTCGGGCTGCCCGATGCCTGGGAGGACCACCCCTGGGGCGAGTCGGTGGCGAAGGTCGGCAAGAAGGTCTTCGTCTTCTTCGGGGCCGATGCGGACGACGCCGCACCGGACGCGCCGGTCCACCTGAGCGTGAAGCTGCCGGACTCGCACGACGAGGCGCTGGCGCTGCCCTTCAGCGAGCCG
>DATAOD010000249.1:0-30136 GCA_036265975.1 Candidatus Limnocylindria bacterium | reverse complement strand
TCGGCCCGCTCGCCCTGCCCTGGCTGGCCCGATGGTGGCGCGTCCTCCTGGTCGCGGCGCTGTTCTCCAGTGCGATCGAGGTGGCGCAGCTGTTCATCCCCGATCGCTCGGCGGACGTGGATGACGTGATGCTCAACGCGGGCGGCGCCCTGCTCGGCTACTGGATCCTGCTCATCATCCGTCTCTTCGGCGGCATCGCGTCGCCATCCTCCCTCCGTCACCCCGACTAGCTGCCTTCTGGCGCCGCTGACCTTCGCGGCTTCTTGATCATCCCTGCACGACATCGATGCAAGCGCGCCTTTCGCGCGGCTCATTCACCCAGATGTGCACCTGGTGCACGTCAGAGGCCCAAATCGGGGCGCTTTGGGCGCTCGGAGTCCCGAAACGAGTTCGGGACTGCTTCCAACTTCGATGAGCTGCAAATCTGCTCAAGAATCGGACCAGATCGGGCCATGCATTCGCGTCGCGTGGGAATCTGATCGACTTCTGGCCAAAATGGAACGAATCGCGGGCTGGACGCGCGGGATGGGCACGTTCCACTCGTTTGGATCTCGAGGTAGGCCACCAGCGCCGGCCAGCGGGTGGACGTATCCACCACCATTTGCCGAGAACCCATGCCGCTAAGCCGCGCTATGCCCGTATGGGTGGCGACATCGGCCAACCGGTGGTCAGAAAGGCCACGAAGCGGTTCTGAACCAGGCAATCGTGGTCGATATGGCCAAGGGCTGGTCACTTCCGAAGTCAGGCGGCGCGTGCAGTATCCGCCGCACGGTTCAGCGGGTGGGACGCTCCCGGTCGGACATCTCCAGGATGTCGAGCATGGGCAGGTCACGCTGGTACTCGCTGAACTCGAACTCGGGGCCGCAGCGCAGCGCGTCGTAGGGGCATGCATCGGCGCAGATCCCGCAGAAGATGCAGCGGCTGATGTCCAGCTGGTAGGTCTCGAGCGTCCGCGGTCGCGGCATCAGCGCGCCGACGGGGCAGGTCTCGGCGCATCGCCCGCAGGAGACACACGGCGTCTCGTTCAGGGAGACGAAGTCGGCGGTGGTGACCAGCGAGTCAAAGCCCTTGCCGATGAAGTCGTAGCAGCCCGCGCCAACGATGTCCTTGCAGACCTGGGCGCATCGGCCACAGTCGATGCACCGCGAATAGTCGCGCAGGATGAAGCTGTGGGTCTCGTCCCGCATGTAGCCATGGTTGACGCCGACGTACGGGTTGTCCTGGATCGAGCGCTCGTCGATCGCCATGTTCAGCGTCGTCTCGTACTCGATCGCGGCCTCGCGCAGGTCGCAGTGGCCGATGGCCTCGCAGGTGCACTGCAGGCAGCGGGACGCCTCGCCCATTGCCTGGTCGTGGGTATAGCCGAACTCGTACTCGTTGAAGCTCTGCTTCCGCTCCTCGGCGCCCAGCTTGCCCATGATCGCCTTCGGCTCCTTCACGTCGTCCGTGAAGGGCACGATGGTCAGGAAGTTGGGCTGCGGCTCCGACACGATGCGGCGCACCTGCGGGTCGTCCAGGTCGTGGCCGCGCAGCCAGTAGTCGATCGCGTACGAGGCGCGGCGGCCCTCGCCGATGGCCTCGACCACGGTGGTGGCGCCTGCCCGCACGTCACCCGAGGCGAACACCCTGGGCATCCCGGTGCGGAAGATGTGCTCCTCGGCGACCAGGGCTCCGCGACGGCTGACCTCGAGCTGCGATCGGACCTCCTCGGGCTCCGACTCCACCCAGGACAGCTCAGGCCCCTGCCCGATGGCTCCCAGCACCGTGTCGCACTCAATCACGTACTCGGTGCCCGGCATCGGCTCGGGACGGCGGCGGCCCTTCTCGTCGGGCTCGCCCAGCTTCATGCGCTGGAACTCGACGCCGGTCACCTTGTTGTTCTTGTCTGTCACGATCCGCGTCGGCGCAGCCTGGAAGATGACCCGCGCGCCCTCCTCGATCGCCTCGTGCACTTCGTCCTGCGATGGCATGTCCTTGAGGTCGCGGCGGTAGACGATGGTGACCTCGGCAGCTCCCTGGCGCAGGCTGGTCCGCGTGCAGTCGATGGCGGTGAAGCCGCCCCCGATGATCACCACGCGCGCGTCCTTGAGCGCGGGCACCGGTAGGCCGCGGGTCGAGTTGTAGAGGTTCTCCAGCGCGTTGACCACGCCGTCGGCGTCCTCGCCGGGAATGCCGAGCTCGTTCGACTTGTAGCAGCCGATGCCGACGTACACCGCGTCGTAGCCCTGCTCCAGCAGGTCCGCGATGTGGAAGTCGCGCCCGAGGCGCATGTTCGGCTTGAAGGTGGCGCCCAGCTCCCAGACGTGGTTCAGCTCGCGGTCCATCCAGCCCTTGGGCAGCCGGTACTCGGGGATGCCGTAGCGCAGCATGCCGCCCTGCTCCGGCTCGGCTTCCAGCACGTCGCAGTGATGGCCGCGCAGCTGCAGGTAGTAGGCCGCCGCCATGCCGGCCGGCCCGGCACCGATGACCGCCACCCGGCGGCCGGTGTCCGGATCCTTGGGCCACGGGATGGGCGCCGGCGCGTCAACCTCCAGCACCCGATCCGCGCAGTAGCGATGCGAGTCGCGGATGGCGATGGCGGTGTCCACCTCTTCCCGGCGGCAGTGGGTCTCGCACGGCGCCGGGCAGACGCGACCCAGGATGGCCGGGAAGGGCAGGGAGCGCTTCAGGATCCGGGTTGCCTCTTCCCAGTTGCCCAGCGAGTTCTGCTTCAGGTAGCCGGGGATATCGACCCGGGTGGGGCACTTGAACTGGCAGGGCGGCAGGCAGTAGGCGTCGTGGTCGCTGAAGATGAGCTCCAGCACCATGCGGCGGTTTTCGATCAGCCGCTCCGAGTGGGTGGTGATGACCATCCCCTCGGCGATCTGCGTGCCGCACGAGATGGGCGTCTGGTCCTGACCCTCGACCTCGACCACGCAGATGCGGCACGCGCCGTACGGCGCCAGCTTGGGCTCGTAGCAGAGCGTCGGCACCTCGATGCCGAGCACGCGGCAGGCCTGCAGGATGGTCTGGCCCTCCTCGGCCTGGACCTCCTGCCCGTTGATGGTGACGTTGAGCTTTCGCGTGCCGGGGACCATGGGCCAAACGGGCGCGTAGTCATCCGGGCGCAGCACGCCCGAGCCGTTTCCGTTGCCGTTGTGGCCATTGGTCGCGAAGCTCATTGGTTCCCCAATCCTAGCGTGGGGCCGACGACGTCGGGTCGATGCCCGTCAGCGGGCTGATCAGCGGGGCCACCCCGATGCTGTCGTGAAAGCCGGAGAGGCATTCGCCGCGCTCCGCATGGGCGCGGTACTCGTCCGGGAAGCGCTCCAGAGTGGTGAGCATCGGCCCCGGCGCGCGCGCCTCCAGCTTGCAGAGCGCGGTGTCGCTCATCTTGCGTGACAGCTCACGCAGCAGCGCGAAGTCGTCCGGGCGCGGCGTGGCCGCCAGGATGCGGTCGAGGGTCTCGACCAGCCGCTTGGTGCCGATCCGGCAGGGGACCGCCTTGCCACACGCCTCGCGGCTCGACCAGTCCAGGAAGAAGCGCGCGGTGTCCACCATGCACGTGTCAGTGTCGGTGACCAGGACCTGGCCCAGCCCGATGCCGGCGCCCTTCTCCCGCAGCGGCTCCACGTCGTACGGCGTTCGCAGCTCATCCGCCGACAGGGCACCACCCCCGGCGCCCCCCACGAACACGGCCTTGACGGTGCCCACCGGCCCGCCGGCCAGGTCGATCACCTCGCGCAGCGGCGTGCCCAGCGGAACCTCCACCAGGCCCGGCTCGCCGACTCGGCCGTAGATGCTGACCAGCTTGGTGCCGGACGTTGCCTGGCTGCCGACGCTGCCGAAGGCCTCGGCGGAGTGGGAGAGGATCCACGCCGCGTGCGCCACCGTCTCCGCGTTCTGCACGGTGGTCGGCGCGCCGCCCAGCCCCCGCTCGGTCGGGTATGGCGGCCGGATGACGGGCATGCCGCGATCCCCGGCCAACGCGGCCAGCAGGGCGGTCTCCTCGCCCGCCACCAGCGCGCCGGACCCCTCCCACACGCTGGCGGTGCAGCTGAAGTCCGTACCGAGTACCAGGTAGCCTGCCAGCCGGGCCGCGGTCGCCTCCTCGACGGCCGTCCGCAGGCGGCCGATGGCGGCAGTCCAGTCGCGACGGACGGCCAGGATCGCCTCCGACGCCCCGGTGGCGAAGGCGGCGATCAGCGCGCCCTCCAGGACCAGGTGCGGGTTGCCCTCGGCCAGCGCGCGGTCACCGAGCGCGGTGGGATCGGCGCCCATGAGGTTGATGACCACCACCTTGCGCTCCCCGCTGGCGGCGCGGGCCTCGCGCCACTTGTCGGCGGTGGGATAGCCGCCGCCTCCGCGGCCGCGCAGGCCGGCATCGGCGATCTCCTTGATGGTGCCCTCCGGCCCCAGGTGCGCCACCGCGCGCTCCAGCCCGGCATAGCCACCGTACTCCTGGTACGAGGCAAGGCTGCCCGCGTCGATTCGCCCGACGTTGGCCAGCAGCCGACGCTCGCCGCGCGGCAGGATGCGGATCTGGGCGGAGAGGCCCGGCCCGTCGGCCACGCTCATCGGCGTCGCTCCTGGACCAGGTGCCTAGCCTGGTCGGCGCTGATCGGCCCGAACACCAGGGTATCGATGCGGATAGCCGGGGACATGGCGCCCGCCGCCACCTCGGGGCTGGTCTCCAGCGAGAAGCCGCCGTCCGCGGTCGCCTCGCCAGGCCCGATGCCGAGCTCTTCGCGCATGACGGACAGCAGGTCATCGCCGCCGGCGTAGCGGCAGGCGGCGCAGCTGCAGACGGTGACCACGTGGCCTTCCGAGGGCAGCAGGCGGAAGCCGCCCAGGCCGGCGGCGCCGAAGACCTGCGCCCAGTGGATGGTCATCCGGTCGCTGATGATGCGCAGAGCCCGCTCCGGCAGGTAGCCGTAGCGCTCCTGGACCGCGGCGAAGATGGCGACCAGCGACTCTGGACGGCCACCGAAGCCGGCGACCGCGCTCGAGACCCAGGGCTCGTCGATCGCCTCCTCCCAGCGCACGGCGTTGCGCATCGGGCGGGCGGGCTGGCCGGCGCGTCGCCAGGCGTTCGGGTCCTTGCGCTCGTCGTAGATCTCCGGCATGCCGTAGCGAATCCGGTTGCCCTGCGAATCGAAGCCGCTCATGTCGATGGCCTCGACCGGGCACACCTGCGCGCACTGGAAGCAGACCTCGCACTTGTGCTCGCCGAACGGGTCGTATATCAGGTCCAGCCGGCCGCGCCAGCGCTCAGGCATCTGCGGGCGCTCCTCGGGGTACTGGCGCGTGACCTTGGGCGCCCAGAAGTTCTTCAGGGTCACCCACATGCCCTTGGCGATGCCGCCGCCCGGGATCATGGCCATCGGCTCAGCCTCCCACCGGCTTGAGGTTGAAGATCAGCACGATGGCCGCGGTCACGAACAGGTTGACCAGCGCCAGCGGCAGCAGCCACTTCCAGGCCATGCCCATCAGCTGGTCCACCCGCACCCGAGGCAGGGTAGCGCGCATCCAGACCGCCACGAACACGAAGAAGTACGTCTTGGCGAAGAAGATGATCGCGCCCAGCACGGTCCCGATGAACCCGTCCGGCAGCGTGAAGAAGGGCGGCAGCCAGCCTCCGAAGAAGAGCGTCACCACGATGGTGCTCATGATGAAGAGCGCCACGTACTCGGCAAAGAAGAAGAAGCCGAAGCGCATGCCCGAGTACTCGGTGGCGAAGCCGGCGACGATCTCGGAATCGGCCTCGACCATGTCGAAAGGGGTGCGGTTGATCTCGGCGGTGGCGGCGATGAAGAAGATGGGGAACGCCCAGAACTGCCAGAAGAAGCCCCAGCCGTTGATGCGCTGCCACTCCACGATGCCGGTGAAGCTCAGGCTTCCGGTGAGCACCACGATGCCCACGATCGACAGGGTCAGCGGGATCTCGTAGCTGACCATCTGGGCCGCGCTGCGCAGCCCGCCCAGCAGCGAGTACTTGTTGTAGCTCGCCCACCCCGCGACCAGCAGGCCGACCACCGACAGGCCCAGTACCGCGAAGAAGTAGACGACGCTGATCGACGAGTCGACCGCCACCAGGCCCGGGGCGAACGGGATCACCAGCAGGCTCATGGCCGCAGCCATGAACACCATCCAGGGCGCCATGGTGAAGACGGGCCGATCGGCCTGGAAGGGAGTGGTGTCCTCCTTGGCCAGCACCTTGAAGCCGTGGATCGTGCTCTGGAAGACGCCGCGCGGGCCGACGCGGTTAGGCCCGTAGCGCAGCTGCATGAGCGCGATGATCTTGAGCTCCAGCTGGATGACGATGAACGCGGTCGGGACGGTGAGCAGCAGCAGCAGGGTGGTCGACAGCACGAAGCGGCCGATACCCAGCAGCAGGGTCCCGACGTCCATCTACTTGTCAACTCCACCCATGATCGGATCGAGGCTGGCCATGACGGCCATCGTATCGGCGATGAGATGGCCGGGCATGAGCACCGGCATCACCTGGAGGGTGATGTACGACGGGTCGCGCATGCGGAACCGATACGGGTTCGGGCCGCCGTCACTGATGGCGTACACGGAGTAGAAGCCGCGCGGCGACTCAACCGCGCCGAAGGCGCGTCCCGGCTTGGGGCGGATGATGCCCGGCACCTGGGCCTGCACCGGGCCGTGCGGCATCTTGTCGATGATCTGGTCGATCAGGTGCAGGCTCTGCTTGATCTCGGCCACGCGTTGCAGGTAGCGGGCGTAGCTGTCGCCACCCGGCTGGGTCACGACGTCGAACTCCAGCTCGTCGTAGATCGAGTAGGGATGCGCCTTGCGGACGTCGAACGGCACGCCGCTCGCCCGCAGGTTCGGCCCGGACACCCCCAGGGAGATGGCCCGCTCGGCGGTGAGCACGCCCAGGCCCTTGGTGCGCTGCACGAAGATCTCGTTCTCGGTGATGAGCTGCTCGTTGTCGCCGATGCTCTTGGCCTGGTTCACGCGCCAGTGCGAAAGGCGGTTGATGAACTCGTCGTTCACGTCCCAGTTCACGCCGCCGACCCGGAAGAAGTTGAACAGCATCCGCTGGCCGGAGATGGCCGACAGCAGGTCAACGGTCTCGTCGCGGTTGATGAAGCCGTACAGGATGGGCGTCAGCCCGCCCATGTCCAGCGCCAGGAAGCCCATCATCAGGCCGTGGCTGAACACGCGGTTCAGCTCCACCACCAGCGCGCGGATGTACTCGGCGCGGCGCGGAGCCCTGATGTCGTACAGCTTCTCGAAGGCGATGGCCGGCGCGTGTTCGTTATGCATCGCCGACATGTAGTCCATGGGGTCGACGTAGGTCAGGACGGTGGTGTACGTCGCGTTCTCGCACAGCTTCTCGATGCCACGGTGCAGGTAGCCCAGCACCACGTCGAGATCGGTGACCATCTCGCTGCGGATCTTCACCACCAGCCGCATGACCCCGTGCGTGGACGGGTGCTGCGGCCCCATGTTGAGGAGCATCTCTCCCTCTTCCAGGGAGTACATCTCCTTCTCGCGCTCGGTCTGCGGAGGCCGATCCGGCACGCCCACCATCTCGAAGCCGGCGAACTCCGGCTGTCGCGCGCCCGGCGGCTGCGTCCCGCCGAAGGCGGCAGCCAGCCGCTCCTCCTCGAGCCGATCGAGCTCGATGGGGTCGGGGATGCGAGTCTCGGGATCGACGGCGGTCATCGTGGCCTGCTCTTGTCGGCTTCGGTCTTGCCGCTCTCCACTGCCGGTGTCTCGCCAGTGCGTTCGGAGGTTGGCGCGTAGGTCGGCGACGAATCGGTGGAGCTGGTCAGCTCCTCGCGGAACTTCGAGAGGTCCCAGGTCTCCGGGCGCTCGAGCGGGCTCACGCCCGCGGCCGGGGAGTCTGCCGCGTCATCGGGCAGGATGAAGTCTTTGCGCTGCGGGAAGCTGCGGTAGTCGGGTGACATGAAGATGCGCCGCAGGTCGCGGTTGCCGTCGAAGACGATGCCCATCATGTCGTACATCTCGCGCTCGTGGAACATGGCGCCTTCCCACAGGCCGGTGACCGTGGGAATGTGCGGATCGGCTCGGTCAACGCGGCAGCGGAGCCGGAGCCAGGCCGGATGCAGGTCGGAGTAGAGGTGGTAGACGACCTCGAAGTGCTCCTTCGGACCGTAGTCGACCGCCGCCGCATCGCCCAGCCACCAGAAGCGCAGCTCGTCGTCGTCGCGGAACGTGCGCAGCAACTCCACGTTGCGGGTGGCATCGGCCTGTACCTCGACGGTGTCCTCGTCGGTCCACATGGTGGCGGCCAGCTCGGGAAAGCGGTCGGTCAGCGCTCGGACCAGCGCACCCGCCGCGGCCGGTGCGGTCAGCGCACGTCTCCTTCCCAGGCCAGCCGCTGCGGACCACGGTCGACGTAGGTCGGCCACTGGCCACGGCGCTGCTTCACCAACTCCTGCAACTTGATGAGCCCGTAGATCAGGCCTTCGGGTCGCGGCGGGCAGCCCGGCACGTAGACGTCCACCGGCATGACCCGATCCACGCCCTGCACCACCGAGTAGCTGCGCTTGAAGCGCCCACCCGACGTCGTGCAGGTGCCCATGGCCACGCACCATTTCGGCTCTGGCATCTGCTCCCAGAGACGGACCAGCGGGCCGGCCATCTTGGTCGTCAGGGTGCCGGCCACGATCAGCACGTCCGCCTGCCGTGGGCTGGCGCGGAACGGGAACATGCCGAACCGGTCGACGTCGTTCTTGGCCGTGGCGGTGCTCATCATCTCGATGGCGCAGCAGCTCAGACCGGACAGCAGTGGCCACAGCGAGTTGGCGCGGATCAGGTCCAGCAGCCAGTCGGCCTTGGTGGGGATGACCTCCAGCAGGCCGTGGAACCCGCCGCGCGGATGCTCCTCCATACCGAACTCGCGGAGCAGCTCGTCATCGGCTGCCTGGTCGGGAATGACGATTGGTGAAGCCGATGTACCGGTCGCGCTCAGCGCGGCCGGATCAGGTTGATCCTGGGTGTTCAGCGCCATTTGAGGTCTCCCTTTCGCCAGGCGTACAGCTCGCCGAACATCAGGATCGCAAGGAAGAGGCCAATCACGATCATCCCCGGCACCGCCACCGCTCGCACGGAGATCGCCCACAGGTAGACGAAGATGATCTCGACGTCGAAGGAGACGAAGAGCAGGGCGTACAGGTAGAACGCCAGGCCGAATCGCGACCAGGTGTCACCAATGGTGTCGATGCCGCTCTCGTACGGCAGTCCCTTCTGCGGTCGCGAGCGACGATGCGTGATCAGCCACGAGAACAGGATCGTGCCGAAGACGAAGGTCGTGGCGGCGAACCCGAACCCGAGGACGTAGATCAAGCCGGTCTGATCCATGTCAGCTCCGCGTCAGCCCTCTTCCGATGTTGCCCTGATGCCGACGGGCACCCGGCAGATTCACGCGTTTCGAGATGCGGCCGACTCGCATCAGTCGCACGACAACAGTCTACCAATGCGCCGCTCGATTGGCCGCGCTCTGGCCTGTAGGGGCAGGCCCGTCCTGGCCGGAGCCGATACCGCTGCGATATCAAAAGTCGAACGAGTGACCGATCCTTCGAGTATCACGCCCACGGCAGGGCGCGGCTGGTCCGACGCCTGAGGCACGGCGATGTTCAGTGGCCCTGCCAGGCGGCGTCCACCAGGATCCGCAGCCCGTCGCTGACGAGGGCGTGGCCGCCGAGCAGGAAGGGGACAGAGGAGGCCGCCGCCGCCTCCACCAGCTCGCCCAGCCAGCCGTCGCCGGCGCGTGAGCGGTCCAGGAAATCCGATGCGAAGCGCGCCTCCTCCGACGGCCACGCCGCCGCGTCCGATGAGCCGCCCAGCGACGCCATGAGAACGCGGCTGTCCAGGATGACCGCATCGCCCAGCGAGGCGAGCTGCGCCACCAGGTCGGCGGCGCCGAAGCGCGCGACCCAGCCGGCCAGCAGCGACCGCGGTGTCCCGCCGCGCGACGAGCGCATGCCACGCTCCTCGATGAAGCAGCGCACCCGGCAGGCAGACTCCACCTCCAGGTAGCTCCACGCGCTTGATGGGATGCGCCCTGCCACCAGCAGCTCGCCCTCCTGGCTGCGAATCACGTCGCCGACGGCCACCAGGCTGGGCACTTCCAGCCCGCCGCCGCCGGGCAGCTGCGCCATCTCCACGAAGGCAGTGACCACGCCGTCCAGGACGCGTGCATCGGGCAGCCGGGTGGCCAGGCGCAGCAGGGCCAGGTCCAGCGGCGTGTCGACGTCGAAGCGCGACCAGCGCTCGGTCGACAGGTCCCGCGACCGGAAGCCGACCCGCTCCAGGCAGCGGACCGCCGCGTTGTCGGAAGGGCACTCGGCGAGCGCCTCCAGGGCGGCGTCCACGTCGCCGGCCACCACGAAGGCATCGGCGCTGTACCGGTTGTTGGCGACCACCTCACCCGCCACCGGCGACAGCAGGGCGTCCAGGCCGGCATCTCCCAGCAACGCCAGCGAACCGGCGCCGGCATAGCCGATGGCGTCCAGCGGCCGCGACCCGGATTCCGCATCGCGGCGGACCTCTCGCGCTGCTGTGGTGAACCATCGGCCCCAATGGAAGTCGGTCGAGGCAGCCTCGGCGGGCAGGCGCGCCACCGCGGCCCCCTGTGCGGCCAGCCGGCGCGAAAGCTCGGCGGCCAGCAGCCGCTGCCCGGTGGCGGCCACGGCGGCGTAGGAGCCGAACGCCGGCGATTCCGCGTCCGGATCGACCACCAGGACCAGCGGCGCGGGCCGCTCAGCCATCCGCGGCCAGGGCGTGCAGCTGTTCCAGGTGCATGAGGTCGTGGACGCTGGCGAACAGGAGCCACTGCCCGCAGGTCAGGAATCCGGTCAGCGGATGGACGAGCGGGCACGGCTCCGTCTCGTGGCCGGCGATCGCTGCGGCAGAGGTCGCCATGGAGCGGCGCGACTTGGCGAGGTAGGTCTCGAGCAGCTCGCGCGGCGCATCGGCGGCTCCCGGGATGCCGGGTCGCGTCCTTGGTTCCTCCTCCGGCCACTCGCCGCGTGCGGCCAGGGCGGCGGCATGGACCAGCCAGCGGCGCGATGCCGTGGCGTGCGCGAAGATCTCGGCCACGTTCCAGCCGGCGTCACCTGCCGGCGCGTTCAGCTGGTCGTCACTGCACGCGGCGAGGACGCCGCCCAGGGCGTCGGCCAGCGCATCGGCCTCGGCCAGCAGCGCCGGAGCATCGCCCGGAGTGACCTGCTGCTCCAGCTCCGCGTGGAAGGCGCCGTTGTCTGTGGCCTCCTCCTCTCCGTCCAGCGTCCGCCAGACAGCGACGGTGCGTGGTGCCCGGCGCTCCACGGCCTCCAGCCAGGCGGGCGGAGGCATCGGCCCTACAGGCGCTCGAAGCGCTCGACCGGCAGGACGAAGACCGTGGCGCCGCCCACCTCGACCTCGACCGGGTAGGGCATGTAGAACTCGCCCGGCTCCATGATCGGCGGCATCGGGTTCACGAACTGCTTCCGCGCGTGGCAGTTGGCGCCGATCAGCGCCAGCACGTCGTCGACCTTGTCGTCATTGACGCCCACCAGGATGGTGGCGTTGCCCTGCTTGAGGAAGCCGCCGGACGAGTGCAGCCGCGTGGCGCGGTACTCGCGCTCGAGCAACGCGTCCACGAGGTTGGCGGCATCCTCGTTGTGGACGATGGCGGTGACGAGCTTCATTGGCCACTCACCTGATTACGGGCTGCGTCCGATTATGCCGCAGGGAAGCGACCGAGGGCCACCCGTCCTCTATCGCCCGGCGAATTTCCCCGCCGCGCGCATCAAGCGCGGACAGCGCACCGGCGTAAACTCTGGCCGCGATTGCGAACCTGATCGGAGGGACCCATGACCACTTCTCCCCCGCCCGAAGACCAGCCGGCTGCCCCGCCTCCACCGCCCGCGGAGTCGAGCACCCAGCAGCCGTGGACGCCACCGACTGCGCCGGCGCCGCAGTATGCCGCTGCGCCTGGCTACGCGCCTATGCCGGGCGCTCGGCCGGGCATGGTGACCGCGGCCGGCGTGGTGATGATCGTGCTCGGAGCGCTCGTCACGATCTTTGGCCTGCTCTTCCTGCTCGGCGGCGTCTTCATCAGCGGCGCGGGAAGCAACATCGAGTCGCAGGTGCCGGGAATGCAGGGCATGAGCGGCGCTGTCGCGGGGGTAGTCATCGTCCTGGCGATCATCTTCCTGGCCGTCGGCATCCTGGACATCGTCGCCGGCGCGAACGTGTTCGGCGGCAGGGGCTGGGCACGCGTCACCGGCATCGTGCTGGCGGTGATCATCGGCCTGCTGAGCCTGCTGGGACTCGGCAACAACCAGGGCGGCGGCGTCTTCTTCTCCCTGCTGCTGGTCGCCGCCAACGCCTTCATCGTCTGGGCGCTGGCCACGACCGGCGGGTGGTTTGCCACGCGCGCAACCCGCTAGGGGATCTGGGCCGCTAGCAGGCGCTTCGAGTGCCGCCGCCGCCCGATGCAGCGGGCAGAATCGCGCGCGAGCGTGAAGGGCGCGACGGGCATGACTCAAGCGTGCTGTTGCCTGATAAGACTGCAAAAAAGACGCCTGGCGCGTGGTTCCGGTGCAGAACTGCTCGGTACATCGGGCAAGTCGGGCATCCAGCGGGAATACCGTGTCAGCCCGCCGTGAAGATCAGAGGCCCCACCGTGCTTTGGATGAGCGCGTCCGTCTCTGACACCGATCCCGAGCCGTCGACCACGCGGAAGCGCTCTGGCTCGGCGGCCGCCAGGTCAAGGTACGCCTGCCGCACCTTCTCGAAGAAGGCCACGCCTTCGGTGTCCTCGAAGCGGTTCCACTCGCCGGCGCGCTTGCGGCCCAGGCCGACCTCGACGGGCACGTCGATCAGGATGGTCAGGTCCGGCAGCAGTCCGAAGGTCGCGAACTCCTGGAGGCGGCGCAGCTCGGCGAGGTCGTTGCCGTAGCCGGCACCCTGGTAGGCGAGCGACGAGTCCAGGTAGCGCGCGCTGATCACGTGCTCGCCGCGCTCCAGCGCCGGCAGGATGACGCGCGCGGTGTGCTGCGCCCGCGCGGCGGCATAGAGCAAAGCATCGGCCCGCGGGTCCAGGTCGTCGGAGACGTCGCGCAGGTGGAGGACCAGCCGCCGCACCTCGTCGCCCAGCGGTGTGCCGCCGGGCTCGCGGGTGACAAGCGCGGGCTCGCCGCGCGATCGCAGCCACTCCCCGAGGTGGCGGGCCGCGGTGGTCTTGCCGCTTCCCTCGGATCCCTCCAGCGTGATGAACCGGCCGCGCCGGTTCAGTGCCACGCGCGCCCCTCATCGGGGAGCAGCTCCACCCGGCGGTTCGGCTCAGAACCGCGGGAGCGGGACATCACGTTGTTGCGCTCCGCCATCTGGTGCTGCAGGCGCCGGATGTAGGCGTTCTGCGGGTCCAGCTCCATCGGTCTCCCGGAAGCCTGCACCAGCCCGATGGCCTCTGCCGTCTCGCGCAGTGCCGCCTCGGACGGATCGGCCTCCAGGTCGAACAGGCTGGCGAGCAGGTTCTCAATCTGGAGCATGGTGTTCGTCTTGAGCACGTAGATCGGGACCCCGTTCGACTCGGCATCGCGCAGGGCGGAGGGCTTGCGGCGGTAGTAGTTGCGCAGGGTGACCACGGCATCGGCCTCGTCCAGCTCGCGGGCGCTGGTGACCGGCACGCCAAGCTCGCGCACCGCCTGCTCCAGCCGCTTGCGGCTCACCCCGAAGGCGAAGAGATTCAGGGGCCGATGGTTGCGGTTCGCCATCCGTGGCCGGCTGGCGCCGACCGGCTGCTCGACCAGAGCCTGCTCGCCCGCGCTGGTGTCGCGGAAGGCCTGCTCCAGCGCGCGCCGCGGATCCGACGCCTCGGTCGCCTCGAAGCGATCGTTGCCCGCAGTGCGATCGCCGGACAGCCGCTCGCCGGGCAGCGTCCGGCTGCCGCGGCCCTGCCCACCACGTCCGGGGAGGGGCCGCAGCCCGGTTCCGTAGCCCTGCCCGGAGCCGCCCCGTCCGCGCCCGAAGGCGCCGAAGCCGCCGGTCGGCTCCAGCGTGGCGAAGGCGGGGTTGCCGGCGGCCGTCTCGCTGATGCGGTAGTCGTACTTGGTCTGTGCGCGCAGATCTCCGGCGTCGTCCCGCCAGCGCGCCTCCGGCGGCACCATGTGGCCGCGAAGGATGGCGTCGACCGTCTCGGCCACGTTGCGGTGCACGATCACGCTGTCGCGCTCGACGATCTCCACCACCACGTCGAACGTGGGCGGCGCCTTGCGCTCCAGCACCGTCTTCTGCGTGCCGCGGCGCCGCGCCTCCTCGTCGCCCAGCGTGACCGTCTGGATCCCGCCGATCAGGTCGGAGAGGGTCGGGTTGAGCATCAGGTTGTCGAGCGTGTTGCCGTGCGCGGTGCCGACCAGCTGGACGCCCCGCTCGGCGATGGTGCGGGCGGCGCCCGCCTCCAGCTCCGTGCCGATCTCGTCGATGACGATGACCTCCGGCATGTGGTTCTCCACCGCCTCGATCATCACTCCGTGCTGGTCGGTTGGGGTGCGGACCTGCATGCGCCGCGCATCGCCGATGCCCGGGTGGGGGATGTCGCCGTCGCCCGCGATCTCATTGGACGTGTCGACCACGATGACGCGCTTGCCCAGGTCGTCGGCCAGCACGCGGGCCACCTCGCGCAGCATGGTCGTCTTGCCAACGCCCGGACGGCCCAGCAGCAGCACGCTCTGCCCGCCATCCACGATGTCGCGGATGATGTCGATGGTGCCGAACACGGCCCGGCCGATGCGGCAGGTCAGGCCCACCACCTTGCCGGCGCGGTTGCGGATGGCGCTGATCCGATGGAGCGTCCGCTCGATGCCTGCCCGGTTGTCGTCGCCGAAGGCGCCGATGTGGTCGATGACGTGGGCGATATCGGCCTCGATCACCTCCCGCTCGAGCAGCAGCTCCTCGCCATGCGTGAAGCGGGCCTCCGGCCGCCGGCCGAGGTCCATCACGATCTCCAGCAGGTCATTGCGGTTCGCGAACGTGCGCACGCGCTCCACGATCTCGTCCGGCAGCGATTCCATCAGCGCGTCGAGGTCGTCCGTCGTCTCGCGGCGGGTCACCCTGCTTCCCGATGCCTCCATGTCTCGCGTCCCCTCGCTCAAATGGCCGGCACGAGCGCCGGCTGGCGGACTCGCGCTCGCACGTCGCGGACCAGCAGCGTCACGCGGCCGATGGGCTCGAAACCGGTGGCTGATGCCGTGCGCATGCCCGTGCCCTCGTATGTTCGCACCGGCGAGAGGATGCCCGCAGCCTGGGCCTCGCTTCCCATCGCGTCCAGCACCGCGCCCAGGAACGTCGCCCCGTCGGTGCCGTCGCGAACCAGGAAGCGCAGGTAGTGCGGCCCCTCGCGGCAGCTGCCGTGCTGCGCAAAGCCGCCGGCACGCTGCTCGTGGGGCAGGAACCAGGCGTCCACGCTCGAGAAATGGAGCAGCGGGTTGAGGCTGCTGCGTGGCACCACGCCCTCGTGGCCGGCGCCCTCCCAGTCATCCGCGTCGTAGTCCTCGATGCGGGCAATCGCCGGCGGGGTCGCGTGCGACCACAGGTCGAACAGGTGCCAGGCGTCCGGCGCGCCGGCGTGCTGCAGCGAGACGACGGCGGGCGGCTTCTCGCCCTCCGGCCTGCCCCGCCCATCCCGCGAGATCACGCTGCGCAGCCACGAGCGCGCGCCGCCGGCCGCGGACGGCGGCCGGTACAGGATCTCCTCCTGGGCGTAGGCCATAAAGCCCAGCTGGCCGAAGAGCTCCAGGTTCTCGCGGACGTCGGAGCAGGCGGCGTGGAAGCGCGCCACGCTCCTGGTCTCCCCTTCGTCGATCAGCGCGCGCAGCAGGGCGTGGCGCACCTCGGCCGCCATTG
This sequence comes from Candidatus Limnocylindria bacterium, assembly GCA_036265975.1. Lineage (GTDB taxonomy): Bacteria > Chloroflexota > Limnocylindria > QHBO01 > QHBO01 > DASSCW01. The sequence goes on along the minus strand of DATAOD010000249.1, from coordinate 14,266 downwards.
GGCCGTCAGCGGCGTCAAGCTCGATGATCGCCCAGTCCTCGCGATGCGGCTCCTCGATCGCCCGGCACGACCCGACCAGCTCCCCGTCCATCTCCGCCACCAGGTGCAGGGATGCCTGGCGCAGCGGCAGCCACGACGGGATCAGGGCGGAGAGGCTGATGCGCGGCCGCGTGGCTGAGGGAGCCGGCACCCCCAGCGAGCGGCGATAGCTGTCGTCCGGCTCGTGGACGCGGCGGGACAGCTCCGCCAGTGATTGCCGGTCGGTGATGCGGGCGGGTCGGACCGCGCCCTCGGTGGTGGTCAAGGACGGATCATCTCCACCAGCAGCCGATGCAGCCGCCGATCGTCGGTCAGCTCCGGGTGGAAGGCGGTGGCCAGCACGCGGCCCTGGCGGACGGCAATCGGCCGGCCGTCGGCATCACGGGCGAGGACCTCCACCTGCGGACCGGCATCGGTCACGACCGGGGCACGGATGAAGACGGCGTGCATCGGCTCCGAGCCGATGGCCGGCATCTCCAGATCGGTCTCGTACGAGTCCAGCTGCCGGCCGTAGGCGTTGCGCTCGACCGCCATGTCCAGCAGGCGGAAGACGGGAGGCTCGCCATCGGTCAGGCGATCGGCCAGCAGGATCATGCCGGCGCAGGTGCCGAGCATCGGAGCCCCGCGGCCGGCCATGGCCAGGATCGGCTCACGCAGTCCGTACCTGTCGATGAGCCGCCGCATGGCGGTCGACTCGCCACCGGGCAGGATGAGCGCGTCCAGGTTCTCCAGGTCGGCAGGCAGCCGGACGAGCACCGGCTCGCCGCCCACGTCGCGGATGGCCTCCATGTGCTCGCGGACCGCGCCCTGCAGCGCCAGGACCCCGACCCGTGGTGGACGGGGCGGGATGGTGGTCGGCTCGCGTGGCGCGGACGGCGCCGGCTGCGCCATCTTGTGTGGCGTCGCTACCAGCCGCGAACGGCCAGGCGCTCCTCTGAAGGGATCTCGTTGAGGTCCAGCCCGCGCATCGGCTCGCCGAGGCCCGCACTGACCTCCGCCAGGATCTCCGGATTGTCGTAGTGCGTGGTGGCCATGACGATGGCGCGCGCCACGCGCTCGGGCTCCGCGGCCTTGAAGATGCCGGAGCCCACGAACACGGACTGCGCGCCAAGCTGGCGCATGAGGCTCGCATCGGCGGGGGTTGCCACGCCACCGGCCGAGAAGTTCGGGACGGGCAGCTCGCCCAGCTGCGCGGTCTGCTTGACCACGTCCAGCGGTGCGCGGAGCTCCTTGGCGGTTGCGAACAGCTCATCGTCACGCATGCCCGACAGCTCGCGGATGCCCTTCATCACGGCCCGCATGTGGCGCACCGCCTCCACGATGTTTCCGGTGCCCGCCTCGCCCTTGGTGCGGATCATGGCGGCGCCCTCGCCGATCCTGCGCAGGGCCTCGCCCAGGTCGCGGCAGCCGCACACGAACGGCACCTGGAACTGGTGCTTGTCGACGTGGTGCTCCTCGTCCGCCGGCGTGAGCACCTCGGACTCGTCGATGAAGTCGACCTCCAGCGCCTGGAGGATCTGCGCCTCGGCGATGTGCCCGATTCGGCACTTGGCCATGACCGGGATGCTCACCGCAGCCTTGATCTCGGTGATTAGCTGCGGGTCGCTCATGCGCGCCACGCCACCGTACTTGCGGATGTCGGATGGGACGCGCTCCAGCGCCATGACGGCGACCGCGCCCGCCTCCTCGGCGACCTTGGCCTGATCGGCGGTGACGACGTCCATGATCACGCCGCCCGACAGCATGCGGGCCAGGCCGACCTTGGTGGTCCAGGTGGAGCGCTCGATGGTGGTCATATGTCCGCCGATTCTACTCTGGGCGTGCCCAAATGCCGATCCGGGCCACGGGCCGGGGCGTGCCGGGAGCGTGCGCGCGAGGTTGGGCTATCATCGGCCTGCTGGAGGGCCAGGCGTGATCAACGCACCGGTACTGGTGCTCAACCAGAATTACGAACCGCTCAACGTCTGCGATATCAGGCGCGCGTTTCGGCTGCTCGGCGCGGAGAAGGCCGAGCTCCTGGAGCGGAACCACCAGGTGATCCATACCCCGACGCTGGTGATTGCCGCGCCATCGGTCATTCGCCTGCAGTACCACGTCAAAAGGCCGCGCCCCCGGGTCAAGCTGAGCCGGCGCGAGGTGTTCGCCCGCGACCGGCACACCTGCCAGTACTGCGGCACCGTCAGCCGCGACCTGACCATCGACCACGTGGTGCCGAAGCATCGGGGCGGACGGCACGAGTGGGAGAACCTGGTCGCTGCCTGCCGGACCTGCAACCACCGCAAGGGCTCGAAGACGCTGGTCGAAGCCCGCATGACCCTCCGCCGCGATCCGCGCGCCCCGCGCGCCGACGTTCGCTATCTGTACGGCTCGTACCTGTCCGACGAGCGCAACGACGCCTGGCGCAGCTACCTCTTCATGGCTCCCGAGCGAGCCGGCTGACGCCGCTCGCACAGATGCCGGCCAGCGCCGGACCGATGCGTGACGGCGAGCTCCTGACCATCCCGCTTCCGGCCGGCGTGCGCGCCGTTCTGGGACGGCTGGCCGACCAGGGGCACGAGGCAGCACTGGTGGGCGGCAGCGTCCGTGACCTCGTCTCCGGCGCGCAGCCCAGGGACTGGGACGTCGCGACGGCGGCGCACCCGGAGGCCGTGGCACAGCTGTTTCCCGGCGCCACCTGGGAGAACCGCTTCGGGACGGTGACGGTGCATTCGGACGACGGTCCGCAGGTGCAGGTCACCACGTTTCGCTTCGAGGGCCCCTACCTGGATGGCCGCCGGCCGGCCAGCGTGGAGTGGGGGCGTTCGCTGGAAGACGACCTGGCGCGGCGCGACTTCACCATCAATGCCATCGGCTGGCGGCCGACCGTGCTGGAGCGCGGCGATGGGGTGCTCGTGGATCCCCATGGCGGGATGGCAGACCTGCGCGACGGTGTCCTGCGCGCGGTCGGTGATCCGAGCCAGCGCTTCGCGGAGGACGCGCTGCGCATGGTGCGGGCGGCGCGGTTCGCCGCGCGCTTCGGCCTGCGCATCGATGACGGCACGGCGGCGGCCATCCGCCGGCAGGCCGGCACGGCCGCCTCGTTGTCCGGCGAGCGCATCCGCGACGAGCTGCTGCGCATGCTCGAGACGGCCGATCCGCAGCGGCCGCCCAGCGCCGCCCTGCGCATCCTGGAGGAGCTGGGCCTTCTGGCGGTCCTGCTGCCCGAGCTGGCCGACCTGCGCGGGGTGCCGCAGGCGAAGCCGTGGACGGGCGACGCGCTGGACCACTCCCTGCGCACCGCCGATGCGCTTCCCGCAAGCCGGCCGCTGCTGCGGCTGGCCGGGCTGCTGCACGACCTGGGCAAGGCCACGACCTTGGCGGACGGCCACTTCATCGGCCACGAGGTCGAGGGCGCCCGGCTGGTGGAAGGCGTGGCGCAGCGCCTGCGCCTGTCGCGGACCGAGATCGGCTGGCTGGTGCGACTGGTGCGCCAGCACATGTTCGGCTACGCGCCGGAATGGACCGATGCCGCAGTGCGCCGATTCGTGCGCCGTGTCGGGCCCGACCTGCTGGACGACCTCTTCGCGCTGCGCGCCGCCGACAATGCGGCCAGCGGGATCCAGCGCCCCGAGTCGGCCGGGCTGGACGAGCTGCGCGAGCGAATCCGCGAGGTGGCAGCCGCCGGCCCGCTGACCCAGGGCCAGCTGGCGGTCGATGGCAACGACCTCACCGGTGAGCTGAACGTGGCCCCGGGCCCGCTGGTCGGGGAGCTGCTGGCGCGCCTCCTGGACGCGGTCCTCGACGACCCTCGCCTCAACGATCGCGAGGAGCTGCTGCGGCTGGCGCGCGGCTGGCTGGCCGAGGGTGGTGCGTCACCGCACCGGCATCCGGAAGACGGCCAGGCGGCTGATGCGGCAGACGATGGACCCGCTGCTACAATCGGCGGTCCCGGGACAGTGCCCAGCTAGGTCCCGAGGTCTCCGGCCCACAAGGAGGATCCCCGCCCTGATGACCGCCATCGGGCGCCGAGCAGCGCGGCTTGAGCATCGGCTCACCCGCCCGAACGCGTCGCTCGCCGAGCTCGAAGCCGCCGTCCAACTGGCCGTCGAGCACGACTGCGCGGCGCTGACCGTCAATCCCTGGCTGGTCAAGGCTGCGCGCCGCGCCCTCGGACGCTCGCGACTGCGGCTGGGCACCATCATCGGCTCGCCGGCCGGGACCCAGATCCTGGCGGTCAAGGCGTTCGAGGCCAGCAAGGCGCTCGAGCAGGGCGCGAACCAGATCGACTTCGTGCTGAATGGCGGCGCGCTGCTGTCGGAGGACGACGAGATCGTCTTCAACGACATGCTGGCGGTGGTGGACATGGCGCACTCAGCGCTCGCGGTGGCGGGGGTGGTGGTCGAGTCCGAGCCGATGACGGCCGACCAGGTGAGCCGCGCCTGCCGCATCGCCGAGCGCGCAGGCGCGGACTACGTGATCACCTCCGCCGGCGATCTCGCGGCACGTCGAACCGTGCAGCGCACCGCGCTCCTGCGCGACAGCGTTGGTCCCCGGGTCCAGGTCAAGGCATCTGGCCGATTCCATACGCTGCCCGACGTCCGTGCGGCCGTCGCCGCCGGCGCGACGCGCATTTCGGCCGAGTTCAGCGCGGACCTGCTGGGCGCCGCCAGCGCGTCGCTTGCCCCGCTGCCGGAGCCGATTGCCGAGTCCATCGCTCCCACCAGCCAACGCCCGCGAGCCGTTGCCTCGCGGGCGAGCTGACCCGGACGGGAGGCCGCCTTGCGCATCCTGGTCGTGGGCGGTGCCGGCTTTGTCGGGTCGACCAGTGTCGAGGGCTTCCTGGCTGCCGGCCACGACGTGGTGGTGTACGACGATCTCTCGACGGGACATGCCGATGCGGTCCTGAAACCGGCCCAGCTGGTGCGCGGCTCGGTCCACGAACGCGACCGGCTTGAGGCGCTGCTGCGCCACGAAAAGATCGACGCCGTGCTGCACTGCGCAGCCAAGTCGCTGGTCGGCGAGAGCATGGCGGACCCTGCGCTCTACTACCGCCACAACGTCGCCGGCGGGGTCGCCATGCTGGAGGCGATGCATGCCGCGGGCGTGACCCGGCTGGTCTACTCCTCCACCGCCGCCGTGTACGGCGAGCCGCGCCGCGTGCCGATCGCCGAGGCGGATCGGACCGAACCCATCAACCCGTACGGTGCCACCAAGCTGGCGTTCGAGGGTGCCATGCGCTGGTTCGCAGCCAGCCACGACTTCCGCGCCATCAGCCTGCGCTACTTCAACGTCGCCGGCGCTACGCAGCGTAACGGGGAGGACCACTCCCCGGAGACGCACCTCATCCCGCTTGTCCTGCGCGTGGCTGCCGGCGAGGCGAGCCACGTCCAGATCTTCGGCCAGGACTATCCGACTCCGGACGGCACCTGCATCCGTGACTTCGTCCACGTCCGCGACCTGGCGGCGGCGCACCTGCTTGCGTTGGAGGCGACCGGCGAGGGCGACCCATCGCTGGAGGTCTACAACCTGGGGTCGGCCGCGGGCTTCAGCGTGCGGGAAGTCGTCGAGGCCGCTCGCCGGGTCACCGGCCGCGCCATCCCGGCCCGCGTGCTGAAGCGGCGCAGCGGTGATCCACCGGTGCTGGTGGCGTCGTCCCGTCGCGCTCGTCGCGAGCTGGGCTGGCAGCCGCAGCACAGCCATCTGGACGAAATGCTCTCCGATGCCTGGGCCTGGCGGGTTGCGCACCCCCAGGGATACGCGCGGCAGGAAGGCCGAGCGCGGGCACATGCCGGTCAGAACGGCCAAGTGCCGCGGTCAGAATCCGCCGGCCAGGCGGCGGACGACGATGTTCGCGCGCCGGCGCACCTCAGGCGCGCGGAGCAGCCGTCGGTCAGCTAGGCCCCGCCGCCACCGCCTCCGCGCAGCGCGCGCAGCGGCCGTAGAAGTCGAGCCGCGCGTCGTCGATCACGAAGCCGGTCTCGCTGGCCACCCGGGCCGCCACCGGGCTCACATAGCCCTCGTCGATGTCCTCGACCCGCCCGCAGCTGCTGCAGGCCAGGTGGTGGTGGTGCCCCGCATCGCAGGCGGCGTAGCCATAGACGTGATTGTCGAGCTCGAAGCGGCGCGCGACGCCCGCCGCGACCAGCGCCTCCACCGTCCGGAAGACGGTGGCCCTCCCCAGGCTGGGACTGCGTCGTCGGAGCCGATGCCACAGCTGCTCGGCGGTGAGCTGCCGGTTGGTGGCGGACAGCGCCTCGGCCACCAGCAGGCGCTGGGGCGTGACCCGCTCGCCAGCGGCCCGGAGCCGCTCGCGCGTGGCGATGGCGACGCTCACAGCGCGACCCCGGCCACGCCCGCCCACCACGACAGCAGGTAGATGGCGATCACCCCGGACAGCGTGGCCAGCACGATGAGCCGCGAGCGATCCGACCGATGCGCTTCCGGCAGCAGCTCCGCCGCGCCAATGTAGAGGAAGAAGCCCGCGAACACGGCCAGCATGCCGCCCAGCATCGAGGCCGGCAGCGGGACGGCCACGCCGACCAGCACGCCCAGGACGGGGGCCAGCGCCACGACCGACACCCAGCGCCAGGTGCGGTCCAGCGAATGGTGGCTGGCCAGCAGGAAGCTCACCACGCCGATCCCGTCACTGAAGCGGTGGACCACCACCACGATGGCGATGATCAGCCCCAGCCCGCCGCCCACCACCAGGCCCGCGGCCAGCGCCACGCCATCCAGGAACGAATGGAGGCTCATGCCAGTGGCGCCGATGATCCCCAGGTGCTGGTGGGTCGGCGCGGCGTGGTCGATCTCGGTGGCCGTCTCGTGCCCCACGTGCAGGGTGGTCGTCTTCTCCACCGCGTAGAACGCAAGGAAGCCGATGGCGGTGAAGATCATGGCCGCGTCCAGCGATCCGCCCAGCTGGGTGACCGCCTCGGGGATCAGGTCGAAGAAGGCGGCGCCGATCCGGATGCCGGCGCCGACGGCGATGATCGCGCCCACCGCGCGCGAGGCCCTGATGGCCAGCGCCCCGCCGGCAAGGGCAGAGAAGAACGCCGCGGCGGACACGAGGAAGGCGGTCAGCGGCATGTGAGACGTAGTATCAGTTCGGTGTCAACCGGCGGTCCGGCGTGATACGATCCGGCGCAGAAACGGAGACATATTTGCCAGAGATCGACGCCAGGCCGGCGCCGCGAAGCGCGACACGGGGTCGCGCCAAGCCAGCCAGCAACGGCCGCCAGGCCGTCACCACCAACGGCGAGCACGCATTGCAGCCCGCCGATTCACCGCTCCTCGCCGCAGTCCTCGCCGCCCAGAAGACGTACCGCTTCGGCGAGATCGAGCTGCCGCCCACCATTGCCCGCGCCATCGAGAAGATGGGCTTCACCGAGCCGACCGAGGTGCAGGCGCGAGCCATCGGCCCGCTGCGCGAGGGCAAGGACCTCATCGGCCAGGCCCAGACGGGAACCGGCAAGACCGCGGCCTTCGGCATTCCCATCATCGAAAAGGTCGATCCCTCGGCGCGCCACGTCCAGGCGCTGATCCTCACCCCGACGCGCGAGCTGTGCGTGCAGGTGACCGAGGAGATCCGGCGCATCGGCATCTTCCGCAACGTCAACGCGGTGGCCATCTACGGCGGCTCGAGCATGGACCGGCAGATCAACGCCCTGAAGCGCGGGGTGCCGGTAGTGGTCGGGACGCCGGGACGCGTGCTGGACCTCATTCGCCGCGGCGAGCTGCGGCTGGATCGCGTCAACACCGTGATCCTGGACGAAGCGGACCGGATGCTGGACATGGGCTTCATCGTCGATGTCGAGACGATCCTGTCCCGCTGCCCGCGCAGTCGTCAGACAGCACTGTTCAGCGCCACCATGCCGTACGCCATCCTGCGCATCTGCGATCGGTTCATGGACCGCGACGCGCAGCACATCGTGGTCAAGCCCGAGACGAAGACGGTCGAGACCGTCCGGCAGATCGTCTATTTCGTCGCCGAGCAGGACAAGATCCGTGCCCTGGTGGAGCTGGCGGGTGCATTCGGGATCGATCGGCTGCTCGTCTTCCGGCACACGCAGATCGGCGTCGACAAGCTGGCCCTGACGCTGAAGCGCAAGGGCAAGAACGTCGCCGCATTGCACGGCGGCATGAGCCAGCGCGAGCGGACCCGCACCCTGGCCGACTTCAAGGCCGGCCGCATCCAGTTCCTGGTCGCCACGAACGTCGCCAGCCGCGGCCTGGACATCACCGACCTGCCGTACGTGCTCTCGTATGACATCCCGGAGGATGCAGATACCTACGTCCACCGCATCGGCCGCACCGCTCGAGCCGGCAAGGAGGGCACGGCCATCACCTTCGTCGGCGAGTGGGACCTGGACGCCTGGGAGTCGATCAAGACCGAGGTCGGCGCGCAGGTCGAAGAGGGGCAGCTGGACCTCTACGGACCGGCCTGAGCGCGGGGTCCTCGGCGCCCCGTGTACGGGCCGGTGCGGTCGGGCGGCGGCTATCCCGGCCAGATGTCAATCTGGTTGCCGTTAGGCCGCCCTGGACACGAGGTCAGCGGCGGAATCCGCTCGAGTCACGCTCAGCCACGCCCGTAAGCCGTGTGCCGAAGCGCAGCCCGCTGCCTGAGGTCGCCCTGGGTGACATGTGGCCAAATCAAGCGGGAGCTCGGCGCACGAAGCGGGACAGGAGGCCGGGCGCGCACCGAGGAGGCTGAGCGTGCCGTGCTACGCTTTCGGCCCGAGCCTGAAGCCGATCGCGACGCTCTTCAGGAGGCCACCCTGACCACACCATCCGCCCCGAGGGAGTCTGCGCTCGACGCGAAGGGGCTCGCAGAGGTTCGCCGGGTGGGGAGCGCCGACCTGATGGTCGGCATCCCGAGCTTCGGCAACGCGGAGACCATCGGCTACGTCGTTCGCGCTGCGACGGCAGGCATGGTCCAGTACTTCCCGGACCTCAAGCCGATCCTGGTCAACAGCGATGGCGGCTCCCCGGACGACACGCCGCGGGTCGCGGTCAGCACCGAGAGCCCGGACTACATCGAGAAGGTGATCCTGGTCAGCCCGCGGCACAAGCTGCAGCGAATCAGCTTCACGTACCAGGGCATCAGCGGAAAGGGCACAGCGGTGCGCGCCCTGTTCGAGGTCGCGCGTGAGCTGGAGGCGAAGGCCTTCGTGATGGTCGACTCCGACCTGCGCAGCATCGTGCCGGAATGGATCGAGCTGCTGGCGGGGCCGATCCTGAAGGGCGGCTACGACTTCGTTGCGCCGATGTACGCGCGCTTCAAGTACGACGGCACCATCACCAACAACATCGCCTATCCGTTGACGCGCGCGCTGTACGGGGCGCGCATCCGGCAGCCGATTGGCGGCGAGTTCGCGGTCAGCGGCGACCTGGTGCAGCGCTACCTGGACCTCCCCACCTTCGACGAGCTGACCGCACGATTCGGCATCGACATCTGGATGACGCACTCCGCCATCAACGAGGGCTTCGCGGTCTGCCAGGCGCGCCTCGGCGCCAAGATCCACGACGCCAAGGATCCGGCCTCCGACCTGGGCCCGATGTTCCGGCAGGTGGTCGGCACGCTCTTCCGCCTGGCCGGCGTGTACGAGGACCGATGGCTCCGCGTGCGCGGCTCGCACGCGATCCCCGAATACGGCTTCGAGCGCGTGATCGCCCCGGAGATGATCGAGGTCAACCACGCCAAGCTGATCGACAACTTCGAGAGCGCGCGGCTGGCGCAGCGCGACGTGTGGAGCGCGATGCTGGCGCCGGAGCAGCTCGAGCGGGTGATGGCGCTGGAGATCCCGCCGGAGCCGGCAGACTTCCACTTCCCGGCGGAGCTGTGGATCCGCTGCCTGTACGACACCATGATCGCGTTCCACCGCCCCGAGGCGGATCGCGAGCAGCTGCTGGCCGCCCTGACCCCGCTGTATTTCGCCCGCACCGCTGGCTTCATCGGCGAGACGCTGGAGATGACGACCGACCAGGCGGAGCGCGTGATCGACACCCAGGCGCGCGAGTTCGAGGAGCTGAAGCCGTACCTGGTGACGCGCTGGAAGGAAATGCGCGTCGCCGGGAAGCGGCCGGGTTAGATGCCAGCTCGCCGCCGCGCGCCATATCGCATCCTGCTGCCGCTGGCCAACCCGCGCACGGCGCGCGACCTGGTGCGCATCGGCTCCGGCGTCAGCGATCGGCGGCCGACGGAGATCACGGCGCTGGGCATCGTGGAGGTGCCGGAGGGCGTCTCGCTGTCCGAGGGAGCGACGCAGGCGCGCACCGCGCGGCGGCTGCTGCAGCGCGTTCTGGACTTCGGCGACGAGGAAGGCGTCGAGATCCGGACCATGGTGCGCATCGGGCGCCGTGCGGCCGATGGCGTGATCGAGGCGGTGGGGGAGGAGGGCACGGACCTGGTCATCTTCGGCTGGGGTGGCCCGCCGTCGGCGGCCGCAGCCGCCAGGGCGGAGGCGGATCGCGGCGGCAGGGCGGCGCCGATCTTCTCGCCCACCATTGACGCGGTGGTGCGCGAGTCGCCGTGCGACATCGCGGTGGTCAAGCAGCGCGGCGTGGAGCAGGTTCGCTCGATCCTGGTGCCGGTCCGCGGCGGTCCCCACGCGGAGCTGGCGATGCGGCTGGCGCGCGACCTCGGGCGCCGCTTCGGCGCGCAGGTGGCGGTCCTGCACGTGGTGCCGAAGGGCGTGGGCGAGCGGGCCGTGCAGCGCGAGCAGGAGGCGCTCGATCGCTTCGTGGCGGAGCACGGCGGCGGTCGCAAGGTGCGTGGCATCCTGCGCGAGGCGACCACCGTGCGAACCGCCATCGTGCGCGAGGCCGCGCAGCACGACCTGGTGGTGATGGGCGCATCGGCCCAGCCGGCGAACGCGGCGCCGGACGGGCGCTACCTGTTCGGAACCGTGGCGGATGCGGTGGCGTCGCGCGCCAAGCCGACGGTGATCGTGGTCAAGACCAAGCAGAAGCTGGGCATGGCCACGTTCGAGGAGCTTCGCTCATCCGAAGGCACGCTGGCCGCAGCCGATGCGTACGCGGAGCACAGCCGGGCATTGCCCAGCATCGTGGACCGCTGGTTCGCCGAGAACACGTTCCACGCGTCGGAGTTCCGCGACATCACCCGGCTGGTCGAGCTCAAGGAGAAGCAGGGTCTGACGGTGAGCGTGGGGCTACCGGCGCTCAACGAGGAGAAGACCATCGGCCTGGTCATTCGGCGCATCAAGACCGCGCTGATGGACCGTGCGCCGCTGATCGACCAGCTGGTGGTGATCGACTCCGATTCGGAGGATCGGACCGTGGAGATCGCCGAGCAGCTGGGCGTGCCCGTCTACCGCCACTCTCAAATCTTGCCAGAGGTCGGCAGCCACGCCGGCAAGGGCGAGGCCCTGTGGAAGAGCCTGCACGTGCTGGACGGCGACATCGTGGCCTGGATCGATACGGATATCAGCAACATCCAGCCGCGCTTCGTGTTCGGTCTGGTCGGGCCCCTCCTGCGCGAGCCGCGCATCCACTACGTGAAGGGCTTCTACCAGCGGCCGATCCGCCAGGGGGACAAGCTGGTGTCCGAGGGCGGCGGTCGCGTGACCGAGCTCATGGCGCGGCCGCTCATCAACCTCTTCTTCCCGGAGCTGTCCGGCATCATCCAGCCGCTCTCCGGGGAGTACGCCGGGCGGCGGCCGCTGCTGGAGTCATTGCCGTTCTACACCGGCTACAGCGTCGAGATCGGGCTCTTGATCGACATCCTGGACTCGATGGGCCTCTCCGCCGTGGGCCAGGTGGACCTGGAGCGGCGCATCCATCGCAACCAGCCGCTGGGCAACCTGTCGCAGATGGCGTACGTGATCCTCCAGGGCGCCATCCGCAAGCTGGAGGAGCGCCACCGCATCGAGCTGCTGACCGAGGTCGGACGCGGCATGAAGCTGATCCACACCGAGAAGGACCGATTCAGCCTGGAGGTGCGCGAGATCGGCGACGAGCTGCGTCCGCCGATCCGCACCGTGCCGGCCTACATGGAGCGCCGCCGTACCCTGAAGCGCTGAGACTCCGATCCGCGCCCCCGTTTACCCATCGGGTCCGTATCCGCCACCCTGAGCCCGATCCTGCCGTCTTCGCTGGCCGCTACGAACCTTCCATGTTCAAAGCCGCCAGGCGCGGGGCCACTCCCGTGGCTACTTGGCCGATACGGACCTCGCAGGTAATCCGCGCTGCCACCTCTATCATCGGCGCGTGACGACCCCGCTCCGCGTCGTGATTGCGCCCGACTCGTTCGGCGGGGCGCTGGACTCGGTTGCGGTGGCCGACGCGATTGCCGCGGGCTGGGCCCGAGCGCGTCCCGACGACCAGCTGGTACGCGCTCCCATGGCCGATGGCGGCGAAGGCACGCTCGCCGCGCTGGCCGCGGCGCTCGGCGAGCGTGCGCAGCACCGAACCGTGGCCACGGTCGATCCCCTTGGTCGGCCGGTGCAGGCGGACTGGCTGGAGCTCGGCGACGGCGCGGCGTTCATCGAGATGGCCGCTGCGTCCGGGCTGAAGCTGCTATCCACCGGCGAGAGGACGCCGGAGGCGGCGCGTCGCGCCTCGACTCGTGGCACCGGGGAGCTGCTGCGCGCCGCGCTGGACGCCGGCGCGAAGGACATCACCCTTGGTCTCGGGGGCAGCGCCACCACGGACGGCGGCAGCGGCTTGCTGGCCGCCCTTGGCCTGCGGCTGCTGGACCGCGATGGCCACGAGCTGGAGCCGGGCGGCGCGGCGCTGGCGCGACTGGCCGACGTGGACCTCTCCGGGTTGGATCCGAGGCTGCTGGATGTTGCGCTGACGGTCGCGTCGGACGTGACCAATCCGCTGTGCGGCGCGCATGGCGCGGCTGCAACCTACGGCCCCCAGAAGGGCGCTGATCCGGCCGCGGTCGAGGAGCTGGACGCCGCGCTGGCCGTATGGGGACATGCCATCGAGCGGGCCAAGGGCCGATTCGTGGCGGACATTCCGGGCGCCGGCGCAGCCGGCGGCACCACGGCCGGGCTGCTGGGCTTCACGTCGGCCAAGGTGCGTCCCGGGGTGGAGGTGGTGGCCGATCTCATCGGCCTGGCAGAGGCGCTGGAAGCCGCCGACCTGGTTATCACCGGGGAGGGTCGCGCCGATGAGCAGACGCTGTCCGGCAAGGCGGCCATGGGCGTCGCCCACCTGGCCCGTAGTCGCAACGCGCCGGTCATCCTGCTGTGCGGTGCGCTGGGACCCGGTTCCGCGGCGCTCGACGCCTCGGGTGTGTTCGCCGTCGTGCAGCCCATCGCCGATCGGCCCATGAGCCTGGAGGAGTCGATGGGCGACACCGAGCGGCTGCTGGCCAATGCCGGCGAGCGGGTCGGCAGGACGCTGGAGGTTGGGATCGGGCTGGGGGAGCGCGGCGGCTGATGGCGGCCGCGACCGCGCGGAAGAAGCGCCCCGGCCGGCGCATAGGTCCAAGCCCGCAGAAGCGCGCCGCCGACCGCCGAAAGCGCCGGGCGCTGGCGGACGTGGTGCTCGATCGGCTTGGAGAACGCTACGACCACCCGACCTGGGCAGGCCCGCGACTCGACGCGGTCAGCGAGCTGGTGCTGACCATCCTGTCGCAGAACACGGCCGACACGAACTCGTTCCGGGCCTTCACCGCCCTGCGCAACCGCTACGCGACGTGGGACCTGGTGCTGAACGCGCCAACCGATGAGCTGGTCGAGGTCATCCGACCGGGCGGCCTGGCCCCGACCAAGGCGCCGCGTATCCAGCACGTGCTCGCCGAGGTGCATGCCGCCACGGATGGCAGCTGGGACCTGGGCTTCCTGGGGACGCAGCCGCTGGAGGAGGCGCGTGGCTGGCTGGTGTCGCTTACCGGCATCGGCCGCAAGACCGCCTCGATCATCCTGCTGTTCGGCTTCGGCCGTCCCGCCGTGCCAGTGGATACCCACGTCCACCGGGTCGCCACCCGGTTGGGCATGCTCCCACCCCGGACTCCGCTCGAGCGCGCCCATGACCTGCTGGAGGAGGTGCTCCAGCCGGAGGAGATGTACCCGTTCCACGTCGAGCTGATCCGCCATGGCCGTGACACCTGCCGCGCGCCGCGCCCCATCTGCGGGCTCTGCCCCCTGACCGACATCTGCGCCTACTACGTGCTGGCGGCGAAGGGCAAGGCGCCGATGGCTCCCATTCCCCGCGGCCGTGCTCCTGCGGATGACGTGGAGCCGCGCTACCACGACGAGCTGATCCATGGCTGGATGCC
>DATAOD010000248.1:0-1640 GCA_036265975.1 Candidatus Limnocylindria bacterium | reverse complement strand
CCGCGTCTGGCATCTCGGCAATCTTCGCGAGTACGTCGCTCTCCTCATCCGCCTTTTTCCCGGCCGCCTTGAGCTCTTTGGCGCGCTCTTTCATCGCGCCTCGTTCCTCGTCGGTGAACCCCTCGTACTTTGTGTCGTTCGCGGTGGCGCTCTTGGCAGTCTTCTGCGTGGCCTTCTTTGGGCTCATCGTTCCCTCCTGTGCAGCTTCTCTGATCATCGGTCCTGGAGCAGCCCGAGGACGTTGCCATCGGGTCGGTGACGGTGGCCACCAGGCGGCAACGACCAGGTGTCTTGTCGAGCTATGGCGGTCACTCTAGCTGCGGCTGCGTGACCGGAGCTTCTCGATTCCTGATCGGTTTGGTCGCCTCTTTCGCCCCACGACCGCATCTCCGCTGTCGCAGACGCGCTCACCGGTCCATGCGCCGGGCTAGTAGCAGGACGCATGCGACGGCGCCGAGCGCCACGGTGGCGAGTCCTGAGCCGCCGAGCGTCGCTCGCGGGCCCAGCGCCGTAGTGAGCGGTCCGCCGAGCGCCGTGCCGAGGGGTGATGCGGTGAGCAGCACAGCGTTGCGGGCTGCGAGCATCGCGGCCAGGTGTTCCGGTGCCGCCTTCGCCTGCATAAGCGTCACCGAGAGCGCTTCGAACGGTCCGTAGATCGCACCGCCGAGCGTGAAGCACGCGACGGTGACGGCCGTCGGTACGCCCAACCCGAACGGCAGCAGCGACAGCCCCCAGCCGACCACGATCGTGATCGTCACAGGCCAGAGCGGCAGCTGCTGCAGCGCGCCGAGCGCGAGCCCGCCGAGGACCGCACCGATGCCGAACAGCATCCAATAGAGGCCGAGCAGCGTGCCCGGTGCGTTCAGCTCGTCGGTCACGTACAGCGGCAGGGCGACCTCGACTGGGCCATACAGCAGGTTGAAGAACCAGGTGAGTGTCAGCAGCCCGAGCAGCTCGGGATGAGACCGCAGCAACGCGAGCCCGCCGCGGGCGGCCGCACGGTCGACTGGGGAGACGTGTCCCGACTCCGGTAGCCGAATGCTCACGACGACCACAGCGAGGAACAGGTAGCTGACAGCGTCCAGGCCGAGCACGAGCGCGGCGCTGACGTGCGTCACCAGCACACCGGCGATCGCGGGCCCCGCGATCGTGGCACCGAAGTTGAGCGAGCTAACAAGGGTGTTCGCGGCGAGCCGCTGCTCGTCCGGCATCAGCTCGGCCAGCAGGGTGTATCTGCCCGCACTGCCCCACGCGTGCAGCAGGGAGGAGACCGCGAGCAGTACGACGTACAGCGGCGGCGTAAGCAGGCCGGCGAGCCAAACGAGCGGTATGGCGCCCAGAAACACGCCGCGCACCACGTTGTCTGCAAACAGCAACCGCTTGGCCGACACCCGGCGCAGACGGCGACCGAACACCAGCGCGCCGACCACGCCCGGCAACGTGTACGCGGCCACCGCCCCGCCCACCCACAAACCCGCGGTCGCCCGCGGCGCGAGCTCGATGGCGAGCCAGGGCACTGCGACGAAACTCATCCCATCCCCCAGATAGGAGACCGCGAAGCCGAGGATCAGCCGCCGGAACACGCGGTTGGCGAGCACCGGCCGGTAGGCGGACGGGACGAGGCGTTGGAGCACCAAGGG
>DATAOD010000247.1:0-1882 GCA_036265975.1 Candidatus Limnocylindria bacterium | reverse complement strand
CGTGTACGTCGAAGGAACATCCCAGCCGCAGGATCCGCAGCATCAGCCAGTCGATGGTGTCGAGTGGCGTGACCCAGCGGCAGCGGTCCTGACCGTCGGCGATCAGATTGCTGTTGGCGAGTTGGTCTGCGAGTTGGGTTCTGGCCTCGGCCTCGGGTAGCCAGAGTGTGACGTCGGCGCGGTAGGTCGGTGCCATCTCCATACGGGCCTGGGACAGGTAGCGCTCAACATCGCCGCCGGGTGGCTCGCGGTGCACCGCCCTGCCGCCGGTGGGTTGCGGGTCGGCGACCCGGTCGACTCGGAAGGTGCGCCAGTCGTCGCGGTCCACCTCGAACGCGAGTAGGTACCAGCGGCGTCCCGCGGCGACCAGCTGTACCGGCTCGACGTGCCGTTGCTGCGTATGACCGTCGCGAGCGGCATACCGCATCCAGAGCCGCTCGTGGTTGGCGGTCGCTGCCGCGAGGACGGTCAGCACGTCGGCGTCGACCTGCGACCGCTGGTCTGGTGGCAGCACGGTCGTCGATGCCGACAGGGACTGCACCCGGTGCTGTAACCGGGACGGGAGCACCCGGGACAGTTTGGTCAGCGCCCGCAGCGACGCCTCGTCGATGCCGGCGACCGCCTGCCCCGCGCAGGCCCGCAGACCCACCGCGACAGCCACAGCCTCGTCGTCCTGCAGCAGCAGCGGCGGCAGCGCGGAGCCGGCCACGAGCCGGTAGCCACCCTGATTGCCCAGCGCCGCCTCGACGGGATAGCCCAGCGAGCGGAGACGCTCGATGTCGCGCCGGACCGTTCGACCGGTCACCCCGAGCCGTTCGGCAAGTTCGCTGCCGGGCCAGTCGCGCGGGGTCTGCAGCAGCGAAAGCAGGGACAGCAGCCGGCCGGCGGGATCGGACATGCCCCAATTCTGCCTAACTTCTAGGACCGAGCCTGTCCTATATCAGTAGTACGGTCGGGGACGTCATGAGCCATTACCAGAAGGGATGAGACCGATGAACCACACCGCACCCGAGGGCTACACCAGCGTCGCGCCGTGGATCGTCACCGACGACACCGGCGAACTGCTGGACTTCATCACCGCTGTGTTCAACGGCACCGAGCTTGCGCGAGTGCCAGTTGAGGACGGCACCATCGGCCACGGCGAGATCCGAGTCGGCGACACCGTCCTGCTCGCCTTCGATCGGCGCCCGGACTGGCCGGCGATGCCCTCGCTGCTCCGGGTCTACCTGCCCGACGCGGACGCCGCCATCGCCGCCGCTGTCGCGCATGGCGCGCGAGTCGTCACCGAAGCGGCCGATAGCGCCTGGGGCGACCGCGGCGGCCGGATCCGCGACCCGTTCGGCAACATATGGTGGGTAGTCAGCCGGACCGAGCAGGTATCACCAAACCAAAGCTGGCAGCGGATGTCCGAACCCAAGTACGCCGACGCGATGCGCGATGCCCAGCAGACGCTGGACGCGGAACTCAGCGGCCGACGGACCGGAGTCGCCAGCACCCCGCAGCGCCCGACCCACTGATATACGTCGCGTTGACCGAAATTCCACCCGCCCACTGCGGTCCGCCGCCCCCGTCCCTTTGGTCGCCCGGATAGGGGTCGTCCTACGGCACATGCCCTCTTACGGCACGCGACGGGCGTGCCAGGCGGGAGATGTGGCAGGTTTTACGGCCCCGGTCGTTGACGGCCACCGCGCCAGGAACCGCCAGACAGCGCACCCGGCTGGCACATCCTCCCGCCGAGCCGTATGGGAGGCAGAAGCTGCCTGCCCAGCTACCCGGCGAAGATGTTGTTGCGGACGCCGAAAACGTTCCGCGGGTCTACGCCTTGCTTGAGGGCGCGGACGACGTCCAGGCTCTCCGGGGAGGCAACCTTGTCGACGAAGCG
>DATAOD010000246.1:0-1971 GCA_036265975.1 Candidatus Limnocylindria bacterium | reverse complement strand
CGCGCTTCGCCGCCCTGCGAGTGCGCCCGGCGCACCGCGACACCCTGCGTTCTGAGCCCTGGCCGGAGGAGTGGCTGCTGATCGAGTGGCCCGAAGGCGCCGAGGAACCCGCCAAGTACTGGCTGTCCAACCTGCCGTCGCGCACCGCGCTGCGCGCTCTTGTCCAGACTGCCAAGGCAAGGTGGGTGATCGAGCGGGATTACCAGGAACTCAAGCAGGAGATCGGTCTCGGCCACTACGAAGGCCGCGGCTGGCGCGGCTTCCATCATCATGCCAGCCTCTGCATCGCAGCCTACGGCTTCCTGGTGGCCGAGCGCTGCCTTTTCCCCCCTCAGGCCCACCCCTTTCAGGGTCTTGCGGCCTTGGCCTCGGCGAGGACGCGGGCGGTTGCGACGTGCGCTCGTGCGATCTTGCCGTCGACGTAGCCTTTCTTCGCGGCTGGTTTGGGCTTGCGCGGACTGGCCGCGACTTGACGCGGCACGACGTTGCAGGCGAGCCGCGTCAGATACGCGGCCACCGCAGTTGGGTTGGTATTGCCGGCTAACCACGGTTCGTCGGGCAGAGCGATGAGCATGCCCTCGTAGCCGCCGCGGACCTGCAGAGCCAAATGGTAGAGGGACACCTGCAGGGCGGGGTGGGTGGCTTGGTGCGCCTGCTCGATGCAGCGCTGCAGCAGGGCGAGGACGTTGTAAGCGAGCACGGCGACGGCGAAGCCGAGCAGGGCCGCGCGCGGATGACCGAGGCTGCGGAGCTCGCTGTTCAGCGCCGCCTCGAGCCGCTGGAACATGCCCTCGACGCACCAGCGCCTGCGGTAGAGTTGGGCGATCTGTCGCGCGTCGACCCGCTCGGGCAGGTTGCTCCACAACAGGATCACGCTCTCGCCCGCCTCGGTCGGCGTGTCCAGGGTGAGCTCGATGCGCCGCCAGGGTTCGGACGCCCCGGCCAGCTCGATCCGCTGCTCGCGCACCGCACCAGTCTCGCTGCGGCCGCAGGCGCGCCAGGGTCCCTCTGCCGCCAGCTGAGGATGGCGGCCATGCTCGCGCACCAGGAAGCCGGCCTGCGCCGCCTGCCAGCCCAGCAGGACCGTTCGCGTGCAGAACTGCCGATCAGCGATCCACAGCTGCCCCGGCCGAGCGCTGTCCAGCAAGTCGGCGACGGTCGCGCGCTCGCTCTGGTGGGCGTCCTCGCAGGGCAGGATGTCGGTGACCAGCCCGCAGTCCGGATCGTAGACCACCAGCGTGTGTCCAGGCAGCGCCGCGCCGCGGTGCCCGCGCAGAGGTGCGAGGCGCTTCTCGCTGGCCGGCAGGTGGTTGCCGTCGAGCACGCGCAACTGCCAGCCCGGCAGGCTGGCGCCGCCATCCCAGCCTGCAGTCACCGGCCCCAGCCGCTCCGCGCTGCCGCGAACCAGCGCCCGCAGCACGCCAGGTTCGGTGCGATTGACCTTGTCGTAGAGCGCGCCGATCGACACCGGCAGCCTCTCCAGGGTCCGCGCCGCGGCGTGCAAGGACGGGCGCAGGCCAAGGGAGACCAGCGTCACCAACTCGATCACCGTCGAGAACAGCAGCTCGCGCGAGTACTGCCGATGTCGGTGCTCCTCGAATACCGCGTTGATCCAGTCGCTCGGAAGGGCGTGCTCCAGTGCAACCCGTGCCATCACGCTCGCCGGCGCGCGCTGCTCGAAACGCTCGAGGACAGAGTTCCGAATGGCACCGCTCCCGTTCTTGCCCACAATCGCAAGCCGAAAGATGGTCCCGGCCCAACACCCTGAAAGGGGTGGCAGTGAGGGCTGGATCGGGCGCTTCGACCCTCTGCCGCTTGGTCCTTTCGCCTGTCTTCGTCGCCGCTCGGCATCGGGGTGACCGCGATCCGCGGGGACGAACTCTATGTGTGGACCTGCCCCGCTTCTGGCTCTTCCGCAGAAAGCGTGGAGCCGGGTTACCGAAGTTTGGCGCAGCTGGCGCTGGAGCGAAT
>DATAOD010000245.1:0-24210 GCA_036265975.1 Candidatus Limnocylindria bacterium | reverse complement strand
AAATTTCGGCGTACCTGGCGCGCCCGAGTCCACGAATGGGCCTTCCGTGCGCTGAGAATGCCGAAATATGCCTGGTACGCAGCCGTACGGGCTTCCCGGGCGCGATTCAGGCGAGATTTCGGAGCGGGAGCTACGGATCGGAGCGGCGGCTTCCCGAGGCTTGCTAGCGCACGTCCAGGGTGGCGTTCCGACGCGCGCTGCGCTCCAGCAGCTGGAACAGCGCGAAGGCGGCGACCGCGTACACCACGCCGATCAGCGCCTCGATAGCGATCAGCCCGCCGACCTTGTCGAGCCCCGCGCCATCGGCCGCCTGGCGGATGGCCTGCAGGCCGTGGGTGAAGGGCAGCAGCTGTCCGACGAACTGCATCCAGCCCGGCAGCTCGGAGAGCGGGATGTTGACGCCGCAGAACAGCAGCACGCCCATCATGATCAGGTTCGCGCCAAACAGCCCGTCACGCAGGCGCAGCGAGATGGCTCCCTGCAGCGCGCCGATGGCCGTGCAGCTGAACACGGTGGTCAGCAGCGCCAGCGCGACGACCGCGATGGTCGACGGCGCCAGTCGCACGCCCAGGAAGATGATCCCGATCGCCAGCGCATAGATCGAGACCAGCAGCCCGTTGAACACGAAGGGAATGAAGCGGCCGGCGAACAGCGCCGCGCGGTTGGCCGGCGTGGCCAGCAGCCCCGGCAGGGTGCCGAACCACCGCTCGTTGGCGATGGCCATGGTCATGCCGAATACGCCAGCCAGGACGCTGACCTGCACCGCGTTGCCGATCGCGAAGTACGCCGCCGAGCGGTGCGTGGCGTAGGACCCCAACGCGGCGAAGAAGAAGAGCTGGAAGGTCGGGCCGCCGATGAGGGTTGGGATGTAGATGGACGGCCGCGCCCAGTTGAAGAGCATCCCATAGCTCATCAGCCCGCCGAACCAGAAGATGCGCGCCGCCCAGCGCAGGCCGCCGATGGGCCGGCCAGTCGCGCGCGGCAGGACCGCGGCGGTCATTGCAGCGACAGCGTGGCGTCCCGCCGCGCCTTGTCCAGGACGTAGACCAGCATCCAGCGGGCGGCGACGTAGTAGCCGATGGCGAGCACGAAGCACATCGCGATGGCCAGCACCGGTGGCGCTTCGCCGATGGTCGCCCCGCGAATCGCCTCCATGCCCCAGGTCGGGGCCAGCAGCCAGCTGATGGGCCGCACCCAGACCGGCAGCGTGGCCAGCGGGACGAGCATGCCGGTGACCAGCCAGATCGGGTACTCGAGCAGGTTGCCCAGCGCGTTGGCGTGGCGGTACAGCACGAACGAGGTGGCGATGAGCATTCCCAGCGCGCCCAGCGAGATGATGGCCGCCAGCAGCGACAGTGGCAGGACCAGCGGGAAGCTGGCCTGGATCGGCATCCCGAACAGGACCACGCCCCACACCAGGGTGGCCACGATGCCGTAGAAGCCGAACACGACGGCGCCGAAGGTCTGCCCCACCAGGATCAGGTCGTAGCGGGTCGGCGCCGAGACCAGCAGCTCCAGCGTTCCCTCCCAGCGCTGCCAGGCGATCGCTCCGCCGCAGCCGAAGAGCGTGGTGCTCCAGACCCCCATCATGCCGGCGCCCAGCGCCACGTACAGCAGCGTCTGGCCGGCCGTCCCCCCGCCGGACCGGTAGAGGAAGAAGCCCAGGGTGGCGAAGATCAGCGGCGCCACGAACGTGATCAGCACGAAGAACTCGGATGCCAGCAGCATCCGAACGTTGAACCAGGTGATCGCCCAGACCTTGCGCGCGGTGCTCAGCGCCGTCATAGGGGCTACGCCTGCAGCGCCGCCGCGCGTGCGGCGGCATCCGATTCGGACGTGGTGGCGATCAGGTGCACGTAGGCGTCCTCGAGCGTCGGCTCACGGGCGACGACCTTGCCGACCCGCGTGTCGCCCAGCATGCCGAGCAGCCGCTGGGTGATGGCCGCGCCGTGCTCGCTCTGGACCAGCAGGATCTGGCTCTGGTCGCGCTCCTCCATGTTCACCGCGATCACGTCGTCATCGGCGCGCACCCGCTCGACCGCCTCCGGCGTGACGCCGAACGTCTCGATCTCGACGATGGTGCGGTTGGCGACGTCGCGCTTCAGGTCTGCGCCCGTGCCGAGCGCCACGATCCGTCCGGCGTTGATCACGGCGATGCGGTCGCAGAGCGCATCGGCCTCGAACATGTAATGCGTGGTGAGCAGGACGGTCTTCCCCGCGTCGACCAGTGACTGGACCGTCTGGCGCAGCTCGCGAGCGCCCACCGGGTCCAGGCCGATGGACGGCTCGTCCATGAACACGACCTCCGGGTCATGGAGCAGCCCGCGGGCGATGTGCAGCCGCTGCCGCATGCCGCGGCTGTAGCCCTCCACCTTCTCCTTCTCGCGGCCGGTCAGGCCAACCATCTCCAGCAGCGCGCCGATCCGCTTCTTCTGCTCGGCCGGATCCACGCCGTAGAGCTCGGCGAAGTAGCGCAGGTTGTCCATGGCGCTGACCCGGTCGTACAGCCCGCGGTCGCCGCCGAACACGTAGCCGATGCGCTTGCGCACCTCGGTGGTGTCCTTGATGACGTCATGGCCCATCACCGTGGCCGTGCCCGACGTCGGCAGCAGCAGGGTGATGAGCATCTTGATCGTCGTGGTCTTGCCGGCACCGTTGGGCCCCAGCAGCCCGAACAGCTCGCCGGGCTCGACGTGGAAGCTGACGCCGCGGACCGCCTCCACCTCCAGCGGCTTGCGACGGAAGACGCCGGTGTGGGTCCGATACGTCCGCACCAGGTCGATCGCCTCGATGGCATGTCCGGACGGGCCTTCGCGGCGCAGGCGAGCCGCGGGATTGGGTGAGGGAGGCGGCGCCACCGGCGCCTGCTGGAGGGTCGTCATCGGCTTCGATATTGTCCCGTTCGAATATCTTGATGTCAAGAGATTCCAGGTGAAGGAAAATCACCGCGGCCGGCGCGGGTCATGCGCCAGACGCATCGCATCCCGCCGCTCGCGTGCGGTCTGCGTCGTTCATGCCAGTGACGCATCAGATCGCGCTGCAAGGGCAGCAACGGGGCGCCGCTCCGGGGTAATTGCGCGTTTTGATGCCCCAGGCGCATGGGAAGTCGCATATTTCGCCGGCCGGCCAGGTCCGTGCGGAATTTGATGCGTGGCACGCATGCACTGCTCACGCATCGGGTCAGAACCAGTCGCGCGCCTTGAAGTACAGGTAGGCCGCCACGGAGGCGGCGACCATCAACCCCAACGCCGCGGCGTAGCCGAACGGCCAGCTCAGCTCTGGCATGAAGTGGAAGTTCATGCCATACACGCCGGCGATCAGCGTGGGGATCATCAGGATCACCGTGAACGCGGTCAGCCGCTTGACGATCACGTTCAGGTTGTTGCTCGTGACGGAGAGGTTCGCCTCCAGCGCCGCCGCCAGCATCTCGCGGTAGAGATCGATCGTGTCGAGGACGCGCACCAGGTGGTCGTAGAGGTCCTGGAAGTAGGGCACCAGCGGCTCCTCGACGGAGGTGACGTCGCGGCGCAGCAGGGCATTCGCCACGTCGCGCAGCGGCGCCACGACACGTCGCAGGTCGAGCAGCTCGCGCTTGATGTCCAGCACCTGGCGCAGAGCGGGCGGCCCCGAGGACGTGCCTCCTTCGATGATGCTGTCCTGCAGTCGATCGATCCGCTCGCTCAGCCGATCGAGCAGCGGGAAGTAGCCGTCCGCCAGCGTGTCCAGGATCGCGTACAGCAGCCCGCCGGGCGTCTTGGCCACCGCGTCCGGCTCGTCCTGCCAGCGCTGCCGAACCTCCTCGATGGTCTGCGATGGTCCCCAATGCACCGTGACCAGGTGCCCGCGCCCCACGATCAGGTGCAGCTCGTCGAGCGAGAAGTCCGGGTGCCGCGCGTTGCCGCGGCCGCCGATCTCGTAGGCGACGATGACCTGCTGCTCACGGTAGGTGTCGATCTTGGTGCGCTGTCGCCGCTTTCGGAGGTCCTCGAGCGCCAGGTCATGGAGGCCGAGCCGGTCGTGCAGCAGCTGCAGGTCGCGGTCGTCAGGATCGGTGAAATCGAGCCAGAACAGCGCCCCCTTGTCCTTCGCGGGCAGCAGGTCGTCGCGCGACAGGTCGACCTCGGTCAGCCGTCCGTCGGCGTCGCGAAGTAGGCAGGTCCTGCCCGATGGCGCCATGGCCGACGAGTGTACGCGCCAATCGCAAATCTGCTAGGCTGCAGTAGCATGAATGCGATCGCGCGCCGGATCGGAATGGGTTTCGCCGCCCGCGGCGAGGTCGAGGACGTGGTCGCCTGGAGCGCCGCCGCGCGCCGTGCCGGGCTCGACTCGGTCTGGATCCACGACTCGTACTTCGAGCGGGATGCCGTCACCTACGCCAGCGCCATCGCGTCCCAGCTTGGGGCGGACGAGACCGAGGATGGGTTCCGCATCGCGCTGGGTGCACTGAACCCCTACACCCGCCATCCCGTGGTGCTGGCCATGACCGGGTCCGCACTGGACGAGATGGCGCCCGGTCGGATCGTGATGGGCCTGGGGACAGGCCTGCCGCTGCGGCTGAAGCAGATGGGCATCGGCTACGCGCCTGATCAGGCGGTGGAGCGCGTCAGCGGCGCCATCGACACGCTGCGCGCCCTCTGGGCGGGCGAGCGGCTGGCATCGGCCACCGAGGGGCTGCCACCGATCCAGCCGATGTTCGCGCCGCCACACCGCATCCCGCTGGTGATCGCCGCCTATCGCAGGGAGTTCGTGGAGCTCGCCGGCCGCAAGGCGGACGGGTACCTGGCGCGGCCCGCCGAGTCCCTCCAGTCGCTGACCGGCATCCTGCGCCGATTGCGTGTCGCGGCCGAAGCCGCGGGGCGCGACCCGGCGGCCATCGAGTCGGCCGGCTACCTGCTCACGTTGGTCGACAAGAGCCGGCGCGACGCGCTGAACCGCGCGAAGCGCGAACCGTTCGTGATCTACATGATGAGCGTCCTGGGCGACGTCTCGATGGCCCGCGCCGGGTTCGAGCGGGAGCTGCGCGACCGGATCGCGGCGGCCTGGCGGGCAGAGGACTTCCACGAGGCCGCTTCCCTGATTCCGGATGAGCTGCTCGACGCGTTCATGCTGTGTGGCACCGCCGAGCAGGTCGCCGAGGGAGCGCTGGCCTTCCACCTTCGCGCCGGCCTGGAGCTGCCGCTGCTGCAGCCGGTCCTGCAGGAGGAGTCGCAGGTGGGCGAGCTGATCCAGGCCGCTGCTATATATGGCCGCCTCGGCGAAGCCGCTGCCGAGCGCTGGGGCCTGCCGGTCGAGCGCGAGGGCGATGGGGCGGCGATCGAGGGAGGCCCGATCGTCAGCACGCTGCCCGACGCGTTGACGCCGCTGGAGCGATCCGCACGGCGGGTCGGCACGGCGTGGGAGGTCATCCGGCCGTTTTCCTTCACTGCCTCGATCATCCCGGTGGCTGCCGGCGGGGCGCTGGCCTTCGCCGATGGGCTGTTCAACCTGCCGCTCTTCCTGTTGGCCATGCTCGGCGGGGTGCTGCTGCACATCGGCACCAATGTCACCAACGAGATCTACGACGTACGCAAGGGGATCGACACGATCACGTCGCCGCGCGCCAGCCACGCCATCCTCAAGGGCCGGATCCGCGAGCGGCAGGCCAACGCGTTTGCCCTGGTCGCCTTCGCAGCTGCAGCGCTGGTTGGCGTGGCGTTGATCGCCGCGCGCGGCTGGCCGATCGCGGCCTTGGGCGTGGCCGGCCTGGCCGGCGGCTACTTCTACACGGCGCCGCCGTTCGAATACAAGTTCCGAGCCCTGGGCCTGCCGCTGGTCTTCCTGCTGATGGGTCCGCTGATGACCGTGGGCAGCTACTTCGCGGTGTCGGGCGCGTGGTCGCCGGTGGCGCTGGTGCTTTCGCTGCCCATCGGTCTGCTGGTGGCGGCCATCCTGCATGGCAACGAGTGGCGCGACATCCGGGAGGATACGCGCGCCGGGATCGTCACCCTGTCAAGCCGCATTGGCCGCGAATGGGCGCACTACGGCTACCTGGCCCTGACGCTTGGCGCCTACATGGTCCTGGGGCTGGCAGTGGTGGCGCGGGCGCTGCCCCCGGCGACCCTGCTCGCCATACTGTCGCTGCCACTGCTGGTCGTGGTCGTGCGCTCCGCGGAGCTTGGCGCCAGCGGCCAGGCACGAGCGATCGCGATGATCGACCTGCAGACCGCCCGCCTGCACGCCGCGTTCGGGTTGCTGCTGGTGGCGGGTGTCATCCTGGCAGCTCTCGTTCGCTGAGCCGATGCGCCCTGAGCGTCGGTACGACCTTGCGCTGCTGGCCGTGGGCCTGGCGGCCGCCCAGGTGGCGTTCGCCCTCACCTTCCGCGGGCCGCGGCCGCGCTTCTGGCAGCGGATGACGATGACGGGGCTGAGCCTCGGCGGCTACGCGCTGGCCGTCAGCCCCGAATCTCGCCGCCTGCGCATTCGACCTGTGGACGTGGGACTGGGCCTGGCCTCGGCCGCGACCCTGTACGTGACCTTCCAGGTCGGCGATCGGTTCGCCCGTCGCTTCGTGCCGGGTGGCGAGGCGCAGATCCGCGACATTTACGCGCTGCGCAAGCTCCGGCCCCGCGGCGAGATCGCGGCAAGGCTGGTGGCTATCATCGGCCCCGCTGAAGAGATCTTCTGGCGTGGCTTCGTGCAGGCCACGCTGGCCCGGATCCTTGGCCGATGGCGTGGCGCGGCCGCCGGCACCGCTGCGTACGGCGGCGTCCATGTGTTGACCGGCAACTTCACGCTGATCGGCGCGGCCGGGGTGGCGGGAGCGCACTGGGCTGCTCTCTCCGCCATGGGCATGCCGCTTGGCGCGCTCATCGTCAGCCATGCCGCTTGGGATGTCTGGATCTTCCTGCTGCAGCCCACCGTTGACGCAGACGAGGCATGACGGATCGAGAGCTGCTGGACGAGCAGGTCCGCTATTACCGAGCCAGGGCGTTGGAGTACGACGCCACCTCGCCAACCGATGACGGCCCCGTGGCGGAGCACATCGCGATGGCTCGGCAGGCGCTGCGGGACTTCGCCCCGCGCGGCAGCGTGCTCGAGCTGGCCGGAGGAACGGGCCTCTGGAGCGCGGTGCTGGCGGAATCGGCCGATGAGCTGCTGGTCACCGATACCTCTCCGGAGATGCTGACTATCAACCGCGCGAAGCTCGGTGACCGCTCCAACGTCCGCTACGCCATTGCCGACGCCTTCGACCCGCCGGCCGATGCCGCCTTCGACCTCGTCTTCTTCGCAGCATTCCTCTCGCACGTGCCGCAAGGCCGCTTCGCCGACTTCTGGGCGGGCATGCGCGCGGTGCTCGCACCCGGCGGGTCCGCGTACGTCTTCGACGAGGCCGATCACGGCCTGTGGCATGAGGACTGGATCGACGAAGATGCCGGCATCGTGCGGCGCACCCTGAATGACGGCACGTCGTATCGGGCGGTCAAGATCCTGTGGAAGCCTGCGGCGCTGCAGGATCGCCTGGCCGATCTCGGCTGGCAGGCCTCGATCCGGGCCTCGGGCCCGTTCTACTGGGGGCCGGTGAGGCCGATTCCTGCGACGACCTGACGGTCAGCTGCCTCGCGCTGGTACTCGATCACATTTGCAGCTCGTCGAAGTCTGCGCGGCCCCTTGGCGAGCCGCTGGCCGAGGCCACGCTCAATACGTACGTGCTGATCCTATCGCCGCCCGCTGGGTGCAAACGTGCGCAGGAAGTCGCGTCGGATCACGCGCCGAGTTCGATCACGTGCAGGTCTGATCAAGAACCTGTTGCACGGTCGCGCGGATGTCGAGCCGCGTCAGCGTTCGGTGAACGACCAGGCCGCGCCGTCCCAGCTGGCGTGGATGAGTTCGCCGGCAGGGGAGCGGCCGAAGACGTCGAGCCGGTTCGGCCCCCAGGCGCAGGCGGATGGATCGCTCGCCAGCTCCACGGGGAGCTGCTCCCAGGGCTGCCAGCCCGCAGGTTCGTACCAGCAATGCCACAGCCGCGCGTCCTTGCCGCGCGCGAAGAGGTCGATCCGATCGGCGCCCCACGCGCACGCCGCGGGGTCGCCGGTCAGCTCCCCGCCCAGCGTCTCCCACGGGTGCCAGTCCTCGCCATCCCAGTAGCGGTTCCACAGCGCCCCATCGGGGAAGATGCAGAACACCTGCATCTCGTTGGCGGCCCATGAGGTGACCGCGGGCGCCGAGGCAAGGCTGCCGCCGAGCGATTCCCAACCGTCCATGGTGCTGAAGGTTACTCATGCGGGCCACGCGGTGGCGGCGCGAGCGTCCTCGGTCCCAATTCACGCCCCGGCGTCACTAAGGGCCAAAGAGGAGCCGATTGGACGCTAATGCGACCTCACGGCGACATGACGGTTCAAATCGGGCCACTTCTCGAACGTGGTGTCGTCTCCTGCGCGTGAATTAGGCAAGAAGCCGCCGGTTAACCCGCAACGACAGCGAGCAAGGAGCAGCACGCGGGTATGCTCAGCGGGTGGAGCGCTGGCAGACGATCATCGAGCCGTTCCGCATCAAGAGCGTCGAGCCCATCCGCCTCACCAGCGTGGAGGAGCGCGACCGGCTGATCCGGGATGCTGGCTACAACCTCTTCGACCTGCATGCGGCGGACGTGCTGATCGACCTGCTGACGGACTCGGGCACCGGCGCCATGTCCGCCGAGCAGTGGGCCGGCATCCAGCGCGGCGACGAGTCCTACGCCGGCTCCCCGTCCTGGTTCCGATTCCTGGAGAGCGTCCAGGACCTCTTCCCGTTCAAGCACGTGATCCCCGCGCACCAGGGTCGCGCGGCGGAACGGATCCTGTTCGGCGTCGTCGGCGGACCGGGCAAGGTCGTGCCGAACAACACGCACTTCGACACGACCCGTGCCAACGTCGAGGCCACCGGCGCCGAAGCCGTGGACCTGGTCATCGAGGAGGGGAAGCACCCATCGGCCATCCATCCCTTCAAGGGCAACATGGATGCCGATGCCCTGGACGCCTTCATCGCGGATCGCGGCGCGGAGCACATCCCGCTTGTCATGGTCACGGTGACGAACAACTCCGGTGGTGGGCAGCCGGTCAGCCTGGAGAACCTGCGCGCGGTGCGCGCCGTCTGCGACCGATACGACCTGCCGCTCTTTTTGGACGCCTGCCGCTTCGCCGAGAACGCGTGGTTCATCAAGCAGCGCGAGCCCGGGCAGGCAGATCGGCCGATCCGCGACATCGTGCGCGAGATGGCATCGCTGGCCGATGGCATGACCATGAGCGCAAAGAAGGACGCCATCGTCAACATCGGCGGCTGGCTGGCCATGAATGACGACGCGTGGGCGGAGCAGGCGCGCAACCTGGAGATCCTGACCGAGGGATTCCCGACCTACGGCGGCCTGGCTGGGCGCGACCTGGAGGCCATCGCGCAGGGGCTGCGCGAGGTGACCGACGAGGACTACCTGCGCTACCGCATCCGCTCGACCGAGTACCTCGGGGAGGCGCTGGCGGAATCCGGCGTGCCGTGCGTCCAGCCCATCGGCGGCCACGCGGTGTACCTGGACGCAGCGGCCCTGCTGCCGCACATTCCCGCACTGCAGTACCCGGGGCAGGCGTTGGCGGTCGCGCTGTACCGCGAGGGTGGCATCCGCGGCTGTGAGATCGGCACGGTGATGTTCGGGCAGCATCCGGACGGCTCCGAGACGCCCGCGCCCATGGAGCTCGTGCGCCTCGCCATTCCCAGGCGCGTCTACACCCAGTCGCACATCGACTACGTCATCGAGGTGGTCCGCTGGGTGGCGCAGCGCGCCGCCGAGCTGCCGGGGTACCGGATCGTGGAGCAGCCGGCCCAGCTGCGCCATTTCACTGCTCGCTTCGAGCCCGTATGATCCGCGCCATGCGACTCGTCAACGGACGGCGCCTGACCGAGGTGGACGTCGGCTAACTGACCGACCTGGCCGGCGGCTTTGCCCGCGTCACGATGGACGTGGGTAGTGGTGACGGCCGGTTCGTCCTCGCGCGGGCGACCACACATCCGGATGAGCTGGTTCTGGCCGTCGATGCCAGCCATGCCGCGATGCGCGAGTCGTCCTGGCGCGCCGGCCGTTCGGCCGGGCGTGGCGGCCTGCCGAATGCCCTGTTCGTGGCCTCACCGCTCGAGCAGCTGCCGGCTGAGCTGGCCGGAATGGCTTCGCTGGTCACCGTTCACTTCCCGTGGGGCTCGCTGCTGGACGCGGCCCTCGGCCGCAACGCTGCCGGCACCCACGATCTCGCTGCGCTGGTGGCACCCGGCGGCCGGCTGCGGCTGCTGGTTTCCGAGTCGCCCCGTGACGCCGCGCACGGCACAACGGGCATGGACCCGGGTGCGGTGGTGCACGCCTACACGCGACACGGCTTCTTCGCCGAGGGGTGCCGACCGGCCACGTTCGAGGATGTCGGGGCCGCACGCTCGTCCTGGGGACGCCGGCTGCTGCGGGCGGGCGGCGGTGATCGGCGTGCCTGGCTCATCGAGCTGCGCCGCGTAGAATCGGCGAATGGAGGAACGCTGCCGGGAGTGCGGGAATGACGTGGCGGTGGGCACGCCTTTGTTCGCGCATCGCGTGAAGCTGATCAGCGAGGGCGACCCGGACGTGGCCTTCGTGTGCATCGACTGCCGCCGCTCGAATCCGCTGCTCGATGCCAGCGGCAAGCCGCTGAACGAGGATCAGCTGGCTGGCATGAAGTACGTCATCGGCCGCGGCGGCCAGGCCTGATCGCTCCCCGCGGCGTCCCATCATCGAGGCCTCGCCCATGACCCGCCGGACATGGACCCTGATCGCCGTGGTCCTGGGCTCCGGAATCGTGTTCCTGGACTCGACCGTCGTGAATGTCGCGCTGCGGCCGATTGCCGACCAGCTACCCAGCACGCTGGTCGGCAAGCTCGAGGCGCAGGCGTACATCAACAGCGGCTACCTGCTGACCCTTGCCTCGCTCCTGATCCTGGCCGGCGCCCTGGCGGATCGGTATGGCCGCCGGCGCCTGTTCATCATCGGGCTATCGGGCTTCGGAGTGACCTCGCTGATCTGCGGGCTGGCGCCCGACATGGAGCTGCTGCTCGTCGCCCGGCTGGCGCAGGGAGCCTTCGGCGCGCTGCTGGTCCCGACTTCCCTGGCGCTGATCAACGCCAACTTCGAGGGCGCGCAGCGCGGCTGGGCGTTCGGCGTGTGGGCGGCGGCGACCAGCGCCATGACCCTGCTGGGCCCGCCGGTCGGTGGCTTCCTGGTCGACACCTTCGACTGGCGCATCGCCTT
Source organism: Candidatus Limnocylindria bacterium (assembly GCA_036265975.1). Classification (GTDB taxonomy): domain Bacteria; phylum Chloroflexota; class Limnocylindria; order QHBO01; family QHBO01; genus DASSCW01. The sequence continues at coordinate 12,941 of DATAOD010000245.1, read as the reverse complement.
CCTCATCAACGTGCCACTCGTGGCCGCGGGCGTCCTGATTGCGGTCACACGGCTGGCGGAGAGCAGAAACGCGGATGCGCCGGCCCGCTTCGACTGGCTGGGCGCTGCCGCGGTTGCCGTGGCGGTCGGTGGCCTCGCCTACGGCGCCATCCGGGGCGAGGCACAGCGCTGGGCCGACCCGGTTGCGTGGGCGGCTTTGGCGGTGGGCATCGTCGGCGCGGTTGCTCTCGTTCCGCTGATGACCCGTCGGCGCGATCCGCTCGTGCCGCCGTCGCTGTTCAGGTCTCGCAACTTCACCGTCACCAACATCTCCACGCTGCTGATCTACGGCGCGCTGTACGCCTATTCGAGCTTCCAGGCCATCTTTCTCCAGGGGACCCTGGACTACACCGCAGCCGGATCGGGCATGGCCGGCGTGCCGATCAGCATCTTCCTCATGCTCCTCTCGACCCGCTTCGGGCGCCTCGCCGGCGAGCGCGGGCCCCGGCTGTTCATGTCCGTCGGGCCGGTGCTGATGGGCATGGGCCTGCTCTGGTTCGTGCGGATGCCCCATGACAGCGCGCCCTGGAGGCTGAACTTCGCTGATCCGGCGACCATCCTGCCCTCGTCGGGCTACCTGGTCGACGTGCTGCCGGCCATGATCCTGTTCGCGCTTGGCATCTCGATGCTGGTAGCCCCGCTGACCACCGCGCTGATGACCTCGGTCCCAACCGGCAACTCGGGGCTCGCCTCGGCCATCAACAACGCCATCAGCCGCATCGGCCCCTTGCTGGCCACCGCATTGATCTTCATCGGCGTATCCGCGGCCTTCTACGGCGGATTGGCTGACCGCCTGCCAGGGACCGATGTCTCCTCCGCACAGGTCCGCGAGGCACTTCCTCCGCTGAATGCTCCCTCCGAGGACGCGTCGGCGGCACAGCGCGCCGCAGCCCGAGAGGCGTCCACCGATGCCTTTCACCTGGCGATGCTCATCGCCGCGCTGCTGTGCCTGGTCGGTGGCGCGGTCAACGCGACCGGCATCGTCGATCGGCACGAGGACGAGCGGGCAGGGGCCGGATGACGGTCTCGGCACGCGCGCGGGGAACGGATGTCGGGCTGTTCGGGCCCCGCAGCATGGCCTGGCGCGTCGATGGCGAGATGGCGGTGCTGGCCGGTGGTACATGCGCGTTGCTGATGCAGCTCGCCCATCCGGCCGTGGCGGCAGGCGTCGCGCAGCATTCAGACTTCCGAACCGATCCCTTCGCGCGGCTGCGCCGGACGCTGAACGCCAGCTACGCGGTCGTGTTCGGGTCCACTGCGAAGGCCGATGCGGCCATTCGCCGCATGAACGCGATCCATGGCGTCGTGCGCGGCACCATCCCGGAGAGCGGCGAGCCGTACCACGCCACGGACCCGGCGCTGCTGCTGTGGGTCCACGCCACGCTGGTCGACACGGCGCTGCGCGTCTACGACCGCTACGTCACGCGGCTGTCCCCCGGGGAGCAGCAGGCCTACCACGCCGAGTCGCGACAGATCGCCATCCGGCTCGGCATTCCGCCGGAGGTCGTGCCGCTCACCCTGGTGGAGCTGCGGGCCGAGATGCTGGGCCTGATGGAGAGTGGCGTGGTGACGGTCAGCGACACTGCCCGCTCGCTGGCGCCATCGGTCCTGCACCCGACCCCGTTCCCGCCGCCGATCGCCTGGGACATGGCGCACCTCGTCTCCCTTTCGGTCATGCCCGAGCCCATCCGTCGCGGCTACGGGCTGAGCTGGTCGGCACGGCGCGAGCGAGGTATGCAACGCCTGGCCTCGCTCTCGCGCGCGGCAGTCCCTCACTTGCCCCCGCGGCTGCGCCGCGTGCCGCAGGCCGCGGCCGCTGAGCGGCGCGCTCGACAGGAGCGAGGAGTCGAGCGGTGACGCTGGCCTCGCGCGTGGGTATGATGCCCAGCGGAGCGCTCGGCCCGCCCGCAGGGCCACCCGCCGCAGCCCAGCGAGGGCATCGGCACGGCCGGCGCCGGAGGATCCCTTGACCCGATTCGCCAAGCTGGCCATCGCTGCGGCGGCCGCTACTTACGTCCTGATCGTGGTCGGTGGCCTGGTGCGCGCCACCGACTCGGGGCTGGGATGCCCTGATTGGCCGCTGTGCTTCGGCGCGTGGGTGCCACCGGCCGAGCTCCACGCCTGGATCGAGCATTCGCACCGGCTGGTCGCCGCCGTCGCGGTCGGGCCGCTTGTCGGCGCGGTCGCGTTGATCACCGTCTTCACGCGCCGGCGCAACGACCGGCCATTGCTGATCGCGGCGGTGGTGGCAGGTGTGCTGGTGGTGGTGCAGGCGGTGCTCGGCGGGCAGGTCGTCATCCAGGGGCTGGCCCGCGAGCTGGTCACCGCCCACCTGGCCATGGCCCTGACCGTCCTGGCCATGACCATCCTGATCGCCGATCGCGCCGCCCACGGACCCATGCCGGCCCCGCGCAGCGCGCTGCCCACCTGGCTCATTGGCCTCACCGGGCTTGCCGTGTTCGCGCAGATGCTGCTTGGCTCATGGGTCACCGGCCACGACGCGGGGCTCGCCTACGGCGACTTCCCGCTCATGGGCGGGCGCGTGGTGCCGGTGGTGTCCAGCGTGGAGCAGGCCATCCAGCTGGCGCACCGCGGCCTGGCGGCGGTGGTGCTGGTCCTGGTGGCGTGGATGGCGTGGGCCGTGCTGCGCATCTCGCGTGACCAGTTGACCCGCCGGCTGGCGCTGCTGGCCGCCGGCCTTGTCGTCGTGCAGCTGGGCCTGGGAGCGGCGAATGTCTGGTCGCGGCTGTCCGCCTTCTTCGTGGTCCCGCATCTCGCCGTGGGCGCGGCGCTGTTCGCGACCTGCGCCTGGCTGTACCTGGCCGCGCTGCGCGAGCCGGTTGGGGTGCCGGCGGGAGCCACTCCCCCGGGTGCCGGCTCGCGGCGCGATGCCGGCGAGCTGGGGCAGGCGCTGCGCGCCTACGTGGCGCTGACCAAGCCGCGGATCATCGAGCTGCTGCTGGTCACCACCATCCCGACCATGGTGCTAGCCCAGCAGAGCGTGGGGCCGGGGCTGCCCAACGCCTGGCTGATGGCCGCGGTCATCATCGGCGGCACGATGGCCGCTGGCGGGGCGAACGCCATCAACCAGTTCATCGACCGCGACATCGACGACGTGATGCGGCGCACGCGGCATCGCCCGCTGCCGCGCCAGGCGGTCGCCCCGCGCAGTGCTCTCGTGTTCGGGATCGGCCTGAGCATCGTTTCGTTCATCTGGCTGACGCTCACCGTCAACCTGCTCTCCGCGGCGCTGGCCGCCAGCGCCATCGGCTTCTACGTGTTCGTCTACACCCTGTGGCTGAAGCGCAGCACGCCGCAGAACATCGTCATCGGCGGTGCCGCCGGCTGCGTACCGGTGCTGGTGGCGTGGGCGGCGGTCACCGGATCGATCGGCATCCCGGCCATCGTCCTGTTCGGCATCGTCTTCTACTGGACGCCGCCGCACTTCTGGGCGCTTGCTCTGCGCTACAAGGGAGACTACGAGAGCGCGCGCGTGCCGATGATGCCGGTGGTCCGGGGCGAGGCGGAGACCGCGCGCCAGATCGTGCTCTACACCCTGCTGCTGGTGGCAGTCAGCCTGCTGCTGTTCCCGGCGGCGGAGATGGGCCTGATCTACCTGGTGAGCGCGGGGCTGCTGGGAGCGGCCTTCGTGTGGTACTCGCTGCGGGTGATGCGCAACGTGGCCGACGGGCGCGCCGCCATTGGCCTCTTCCGCTTCTCGATCAGCTATCTCACCCTGCTCTTCGCTGCCGTCGCGCTGGACAGCATCGTGCGCCTGACCGTCTAGGTCGTGGCGCCGCGCTCGCGAGCGGCCTGCTCGCGAGCAACCTCCTCCGCGTCGAGCCGCGCATCCAGCCGAGCCGTGCGGCGATCCTCCTGGCGCACCCAGCCGGCCACCACAGCCGCCATGCCCACCAGGAACGCGACGTCGCCGAAGACCCACATCAGGATGCCGCCCAGGTTCTGGTCGCCCAGCGCGGTGGGACCCCAGGGCCGGCCGTTCGTGGCGTAGTGCTGGTACAGGACCGCCGGGGCGCTCATCAGCGCGACGCCCAGGAACGAGTTCTGCGGCATGGCCAGGAACAGGTAGAAGAGGCGCACCGGGTACGGCAGCCGCCAGCGTCCGGGATCGGCGCCGACCACCGGCCACCAGAACAGGAGCGCGGCCACCAGGAAGCTGGCGTGCTCCAGGTAGTGGAGTGGCGGATTCTCCAGCGCCTGGTTGTAGAGCGAGCTGAAATGCCAGCCCCAGTTCACGCCCGCGAACAGCACCCAGCTCAGCAGCGGGAAGGTCAGGACCGCAATGGCGCGGCTGTGCAGCACGCGCAGCAGGCCACGCCTGACCGATGACGACGCGGCGCGCAGCGCCAGCGTCGCCGGCGCCCCGAGCAGCAGCAGCGGGGCAGCCACCAGCTCCAGCAGCATGTGCTGCACCATGTGGACGCTGAACAGCTGCCCTTCGTATGCCTCGATGGGCGAGCACAGCGCCACGACGATGGCGGCGAGCCCCGCCATGTAAGCCCACGTCCGCCAGGCGTGCGGAGGGTTGCGCGGATGCCGTCGCGCCACGTGGCGCACCGCCCACATGTAGGCCACTGCCGCAGCCGCCACCCCCAGCAGCGGGATGGGATCCGGGCGCCAGGCCAGCAGGACGGCCGGCAGCACTGGGGCGGGCGCGTCGTCTCCATGGGCCAGGACCGGAGCGGCCAGCAGCGCCACGCCACAAACAGAAGCCGCGGCGGCCATCACCAGGCGTACCGGCTGGGAGAGCTTCATGGGCTCGATTGTCCTGCCGCGATGCCCGAAGCGCCAATCGGGCCCGACGATCGGTACAATACGGCGAGTGCCGCACCAGCCCACCGCTGGGTGCACGTCCTGTGTACGAACCAGAAGGAGCGGACGGAACACACCGCCCGCGCCGCCGCGCGACGCTGAGGAGCCACGAGACGAGCTGATGCCACCTGTTGCGGCCCGATTCCGGAAGCGGTCGCTGCTGCGCGCCGGCGTCCCGCTGCTGCTGATCGGCATCCTGGCCGGCTGCGGCATGATCCCGCCGGAGCCCAAGACCGAAGCCGCCAAGTCGGTCTTCACCCTCTATAACATCGTGTTCGCGATGGGCGTCGCGGTGTTCCTGGGCGTCGAGGGCTTCATTGTCTACTCGGTCGTACGCTATCGACGTCGGGACGATCGGCTGCCGCCGCAGACCCACGGCAACACGCTGGTCGAGATCATCTGGACCGCCATCCCCACGGTCATCGTCTTCATCCTCTTCGTGCTTTCGGTCACCACGCTGGTGAAGGTCGAGGCGAAGTCAGACCCGTCACAGGGTGGCGTCAACATCCAGGTCGAGGGCTTCCAGTGGCAGTGGCGCTTCCGCTACCTGGACGGCGACAGCAACCCTGACAACGACGTGACCGTCACCGGCCAGCAGGGCCAGCCGCCGACGATGGTGGTGCCGGTGGGCGAGCCGATCCGCCTGACCCTCGTCTCGCACGACGTGATCCACTCGTTCTACGTGCCGCAGTTCCTCATCAAGCGGGACGTCATCCCGGTCCCCGAAGGCCAGGAGCCGAACCATCTGGAGTTCACTGTGAGCGACGTCGGCACCTACGCCGGGCAGTGCGCGGAGTTCTGCGGGAACTTCCACGCCACGATGACGTTCAGCGTCCAGGCCATGACCCGTTCTGATTTCGAGAGCTGGCTGTCCGATACCAAGGCCGGCCGGACGCCGCGTCCATCCGTGCAGCCCGGCGGCCAGACGCTGGAGCTGACCGCCAAGAACGTGGCCTTCGACAAGACCGAGCTACAGGCGTCGGCGGACCAGAAGTTCACCCTGAAGTTCACCAACCAGGAGGCGATCCCGCACAACGTGGTGATCACCGACAAGGACAACAAGCAGCTGTTCAAGAGTGATGACCTCACCGGCCCGGACAAGAGCGGCGAATTCGCCGTTCCCGCCCTGCCGGCGGGCCAGTACACCTTCTTCTGCTCATTCCACCCGGCCCAGATGGTCGGGACGCTGACGGTCCAGTAGGGGAGCGCAGACAGACCCATGGCGACCACGACCCTTCCCCCGCAGGCGCAGACGTACGGGCGCTCCTGGGTGCTCGACTGGCTGACGACGGTCGACCACAAGAAGATCGGGATCCTCTACATCGTCAACAGCTTCCTGTTCTTCTTTGCCGCGGGGATCCTGGCCCTGGTCATCCGCACCGAGCTGGCGGTGCCGGGCCTCCAGTTCCTGGACGTCCAGACCTACAACGAGACGTTCACGATGCACGGCACGATCATGATCTTCCTGTTCGTGGTGCCCATCCTGTCGGGCTTCGCGAACTACGTCGTGCCGCTGCAGCTGGGCGCGCCGGACATGGCCTTCCCGCGCATCAACGCGCTGTCCTTCTGGCTCCTGCCGCTGGGCGGCGGCCTGATCCTGAGCGGCTACCTGTTCGGCGGGGCAGCCGCCGAGGGCTGGACCGGCTACGTCCCGCTGTCCACCGGCCAGTACGCGCAGGGCGTGGGCACCGACCTGTGGCTCATCGGCCTGGCGCTGGTCGGCACGGCGTCGATCCTGGGCGCGGTGAACTTCATCACCACCATCTTCAAGATGCGGGCGCCGGGCATGACCCTGTTCCGGATGCCGATCTTCGTGTGGACGGTGCTGGTCACCGCCACCCTGATCCTGCTGGCCACCCCGGTGCTGACCGCCGGCCTGATCGCGCTGTTCATCGACCGCAACTACGGCGGCCACTTCTTCGACCCGAACGCCGGCGGCAACCCGATCCTGTGGCAGCACATCTTCTGGTTCTTCGGCCACCCGGAGGTCTACATCGTCATCCTGCCGGCGATGGGCGTGGTCAGCGAGATCCTGCCCGTCTTCAGCCGCAAGCCGCTATTTGGCTACCGCGCGTTCGTGTACGCGACCATTGGCATCGGCCTGCTCAGCTTCAGCGTGTGGGCGCACCACATGTTCACCACCGGCATGGTGCTGCTGCCGTTCTTCGCGGTGATGACAACGCTGATCGGCATCCCCACCGGCGTGAAGATGTTCAACTGGATGGCCACGCTGTGGCGCGGCTCCATCAGCCTCACGACACCGATGCTGTTCGCCATCGGCTTCGTGGCCATGTTCCTGATCGGTGGGATCAGCGGCGTGATGCTGGCGCAGCCCCCGGTCGACTTCCACCTGCAGGATACCTACTTCGTGGTGGCGCACCTGCATTACGTCTTCTTCGGCGGCAGCGTGTTCGGCGTCTTCGCGGCGACGTACTACTGGTTCCCCAAGATGACGGGCCGCCGCCTGAACGAGGGCCTGGGCAAGGTCCACTTCTGGCTGCACTTCGTCGGGTTCAACCTGGCCTTCTTCCCGATGCATCCGCTGGGCATCAGCGGCATGCCGCGCCGCATCGCCGATTACGCGCCGGAGCCCATCTGGGTGTTCTGGAACCTGGTGTCGAGCGTCGGGGCCTTCGTGATCGCCATCAGCGTGCTGCCGTTCCTGGTCAACGTGGTGGCCACCTTCATCAACGGCGAGCGGGTCGGCGACGATCCGTGGGAAGCCAATACGCTGGAGTGGGCCACCACATCGCCGCCACCACCCCACAACTTCGATCGCCTGCCGCCGGTGCGCAGCGAGCGCCCGGTGTTCGACCTGCGCCATAAGCACGACAGCGAGCATCTGGCCGATCGGGACCTGCCGGTTGCGCCGCCTGCCGACCAGGAGGGCAACCTGGCCGGCGATCCGGGTGACGGGCAGCCCCAGGATGGGGAGGGCGCGAAGTGAGCGTCGACGCCCCCACCACAATGAGCGCCAGCATGGGCGCGGCCGAGCCACGCAGCCCCCACGCGGAGGCCGGCCTCCCGACACCGCTGGTCGGCATGCTCCTGTTCATCGCCTCGGAGGTGATGTTCTTCGGCGGCTTGTTCGCTGCCTACTTCAATGCCCGCGCCTCGCACGTCGGGCCGTGGGGACCGGTGCATCCGGCCGAGCCGTTGCAGATCATGCCGGTCGCCCTGCCGATCACGATCATCCTCATCGCTTCGAGCTTCACGATGCAGTTCGGCGTGTGGGCCATTCGCCGCGGCGACCAGCGCGCGATGCGCTTCTGGACGCTGGTGACGCTGATCCTGGGCGTGATCTTCCTCATCGGCCAGGCCTACGACTATTCGGTGCTGGGCTTCGGCATCGGCGACGGCGTGTTCGGCACCGTGTTCTACACCCTGACCGGATTCCACGGCGCGCACGTGTTCGGCGGCACGGTGGGGCTCACCATCCTGACCGCGAGAGCCAGCCAGGGGCAGTTCAGCGCCCGCAACCACGTGGCGGTGGAGGCGGTGAGCATCTACTGGCATTTCGTGGACGTGGTCTGGATCGCGCTGTTCACGACCCTGTACTTCCTGCGCTAGGGAGGCTGCTGCGTGCCTGAATCGACGATCGGCTTCCTGATCCTGGGGACGGGCATCCTGCTCATCCTGGCCATCGTGTTCGCCGTCACGGTGCGCACCTCGGCGCCGCGCCCGCGGCCGACGCCTCCGCCCGGCGTCCACCTCCCGCCGGGCAGCATGATCCCGGTGATCCTGAGCCTGGGCGCCTTCCTGATCGGCGCGGGTCTGACCTTCAAGCCCGATGACGCCTATACGGTGCCCGTGTTCGACGTGCTGTCGCGCCTCTTCAACCCGTTCCTGGCGCTGCCGGGATTGCTGGTGCTGCTGTACGGCGTTGTCTCGTGGGTGCGAGCCGCGAACCACGAGTGGCGCGAGACCGAGACGGGTCCCGGCCACGACGGCGGGGAGCACTGAGCGCCCCCATGACCGCGGTGACGATCGAGCGAGGGGGCGACCGGCGGCTCCAGGTGCTGCCCCGCCGCTGGCTGGTGGTCGGCGCCGTGCTGCCGCTGCTGCTCGTCGCCGCCTGGGCGGGGATTGCCCTGACGCGCGGCGGATCCACTCCGGTCGGGCCGCTGGTCGGGCAGCAGGCACCGGATTTCGCCCTGGCGGACCTAAACGGCAACCCGCTGCAGCTGTCCGACCTGCGCGGTCGCGCGGTGATCGTCAACTTCTGGGCCAGCTGGTGTGTCCCGTGCGCCGATGAGTTCCCCGTTCTGGGCGCGGCTGCCCAGGGCAGCGGCGATCCTCCGCTGGTGGTGGGCATCGTGTACCGCGACTCCTCGAGCGCGGCCGCTGCCTTCATGGCGCGCATGCATGCCACCTGGCCGGCTGCCATGGATCCCGGGGAGCGGGTCGCCTCCGCGTATGGCGTCTACGGCGCACCCGCGTCGTTCTTCATCGACGCCCACGGCGTGGTGCGCGGCCGGCAGCTGGGGCAGCTGACCATGGCCGACGTCGCCCGCCACCTGACCGCGACCTATGCAGGCACCAGCGGATCACGCTGAGGAGGAGCCGATGACGGAGAACGTTCCCGCACGACGCGAGCAGGGCGAGCTGGTGGTCGACACCGTTCACGACCTGCACGCCGACCATCACGACCCGCAGCACCAGCAGGTGCAGCAGAACCTGGCCGTCGCGCTCCTGCCGTTGGCACTGATCGCGCTGATGGTGCTCACCTTCGTGGCCGCCGCATGGACGTTCCTGGCCGCTACCACCGCCGGCGCCTAGCCGTCTCGCGCCGTTGCTCGGTCGGCTGCGCTGATGCTCTGCCACCGACCGGTCTAATTGCCAGGCTCGGACAGCTAAGTCTCGTCAGCGGCCTCAAACAGCGATAAGTGCCACCACGCGGCAAATACCGGCGCTACGGGGCGCCTGTTCAAGGGCTCCGGCAAGCTAGCTGCCCGGTGGCGGCAATTACGCGCCGGAGCCAGAGCCGGAACCCGAGCCAGGCAGGGCTGCGACTCCGACAGCCGGATAGCGCTGCGCCACGTAGTCGTCGAGGATCTCCAGGAAGCGCGGCACGATGTCGTCCCCGCGCAGGGTGGTCCGCAGCTGCCCATCCACGAAGACCGGCGCCACCGGCTCCTCGAAGGTGCCGGGCAGGCTGATCCCGATATCGGCGTGCTTCGACTCGCCGGGACCGTTGACCACGCAGCCCATGACCGCCACCTTCAGGTCCTCGACGCCCGGGTGCGCGGCGCGCCAGACGGGCATCTGCTCGCGCAGGTAGTCGCCGATATCCCGCGCCATCTCCTGGAAGAACGTCGACGTCGTGCGCCCGCATCCGGGACAGGCGGACACCTGCGGAGTGAACGAGCGCAGGCCCAGTGACTGCAGGACCTGCTGCGCGACCTGCACTTCCTCGGTACGGTCGCCGCCCGGCGCCGGCGTCAGCGAGACCCGGATGGTGTCGCCGATCCCACGCTGCAGCAGGATCGAAAGCCCGGCCGTGGACGAGATGATCCCGCGCGAGCCCATGCCGGCCTCGGTCAGGCCGAGGTGCAGCGGGTAGTCGCAGGCATGGGCCAGGCGGGTGTAGACCTCCACCAGGTCCTGCACGCCGGACACCTTGGCCGACAGGATGATGCGGTCGTGGCCGAGCCCGGTCTCCTCCGCCAGGCGGCCGGAGCGCAGCGCCGACTCGACCATGGCCTGGATCATCACCTCGCGCGAGTCCCGCGGCTCGGCGAGCGCCGCATTCACGTTCATCAGGTCGGTCAGCAGCTGCTGGTCCAGGCTCCCCCAGTTGACGCCGATGCGCACCGGCTTCTGGTTCGCGACTGCCACCTCCACGATCTGCTGGAAGTTCGCGTCGCGATGCTTGGCGCCCACGTTGCCCGGGTTGATGCGGTACTTGGCCAGCGCCTGGGCAGCGGCCGGGTACTTGGTCAGCAGCAGGTGGCCGTTGTAGTGGAAGTCGCCGATGATTGGCACACCGACGCCAAGCCGATCCAGCTTCTCGCGGATGACCGGGACCGCCTGCGCAGCCTCGTCGTTGTTGACGGTCACGCGCACCAGCTCGCTGCCCGCATGTGCCAGCTGCGCGACCTGGATGGCGGTCGCATCGGCGTCGGCGGTGTCCGTGTTCGTCATCGACTGGACGACGATGGGATGTTCGGAGCCGATGAGCACGCCGCCCACGTCGACGGTTGGGGTCGTTCGCCGCTCGATCACGCCCTGATGCTAGCCGCAGCGCTGCGGCGACGCCTCACCCGGCATGGCGCGTGCTACGGGAGCAGGCGTGAACGTGGCGATCCTGGAGGACGACGCCCTGCTGGGTGAGCTGGCGCTCGAGCTGTGCCGTGGGCTCGGTGGAGAGGCCGCGCTGTACGGCGCGCCGGCGGATTTCCTCGAGGCGGCACGGCTGAGTCCGCCGCACCTGCTGGTCCTCGACTGGCGGCTGCACGGACAGCTGGGAGCCGCGGCGTTCATGGCAGTGCGCCATCGGTATCCGTCCATGCCGGTCGTGTGCTGGACCGCCAGCCCCGCCTGGAACCTGCCGCAGATGATTCGCGACGATCCCACCACGCGGGTGGTGGACAAGGCGGCGGGAGCGAGCGCGTTCGAGGCGGCGGTGCGCTGGGCCATCGGCTGAGGAACGCGCCAGAGCGGTTCGACATCTTCGCTATGCTGCAGGTATGACCGCGACTTCCCCGCCCGAGGCAACAGATCAACCCAGCATCGATACCCGCCACCGCAAGCTCGCGATCATCGGGTCCGGACCAGCCGGACTCACCGCCGCCATCTACGCAGCCCGCGCCAACCTGGAGCCCGTGGTGTTCGCCGGGAATGCGCCGCTGGGCCAGCTGATGATCACCAGCGAGGTGGAGAACTACCCCGGCTTCCCGCACGGCATCATGGGACCAGAGCTGATGCAGCTGTTCCGCGACCAGGCCGAACGCTTCGAGGCCACGCTGCTCGACCGGGACGTGACTCGCGTCGACTTCAGCGAGCGCCCGTTCAAGCTGTGGGTCGGCGACGAGCAGTGGCTCGCGGATGCGGTGATCGTGGCCACGGGCGCATCGGCCCTGTGGCTGGGCCTGCAGTCCGAAGAGGAGTTCCGCGGCCGCGGGGTGAGTGCCTGCGCCACCTGCGACGGCTTCTTCTTCCGCGATCGTGATGTGGCCGTGGTGGGCGGCGGCGACACGGCCCTCGAGGAGGCCCTGTTCCTGACCAAGTTCGCGTCCAAGGTGACCATCCTCGTTCGCCGCGACGAGTTCCGCGGCAGCAAGATCATGCAGGAGCGCGCCTTCGCCAACCCGAAGATCGAGGTGGTCTGGAACCGGGAGGTCACCGACGTCCGCGGCGACATGACAGTCAGCCAGCTCGCGCTGCGCGACACGGCCAACGGCGACGAGTCGACGCTGGACGTGCAGGGCATGTTCGTGGCCATCGGCTACAAGCCGAACACCGACCTGTTCCGCGGCCAGCTGGACCTGGATCCGCGCGGCTACTGCAAGACCGCCGATGACGGGGATACCAACTCGAATGTCGAGGGTGTCTTCGTGGCCGGCGACGTGCACGACCACCGCTACCGCCAGGCCGTGACCGCGGCCGGCGACGGCTGCAAGGCGGCCATCGACGCGGAGCGCTGGCTGGAGTCCATCGGCGAGGTCGAGCGCGTCACTGCCACCAACTGGTAGCCGCAGACCACTGAGCCGATGTCGACGGAGGGGTTCGAGCAGGCCATCGCGCTCGGGTACGGGTTCGAGGGGCCGGTCGTCGAGCTGGGCGCCGGGATGCAGGATGGCATCGCGCTGCCGAAGGCCCGAGTTCGCCTGCCGCTGGCCATGCTCAACCGTCACGGGCTGGTGGCCGGGGCGACCGGCACGGGTAAGACGAAGTCGTTGCAGGTCATGGCGGAGCAACTGTCGGCCGCCGGCGTGCCCACCTTCATCAGCGATATCAAGGGCGACATCTCTGGCCTCGGCGCATCCGGCCAGCTGAACGACAAGGTCACCGCGCGTACGGCGGCGATCGGCATGACGGACTACGCGCCGCGCGCCTTCCCGGTCGAG